>JAOAHD010000007.1:639544-959316 GCA_026415395.1 Candidatus Binatia bacterium
GCAGGAGGTGTCGGTGCTGTAGTTGCGTCCACGCGCGGCAAAAAACCATCGCAGTTAGCCAGACTGCCGTCACCGAGAAGCAGCGAGTTCTTGATCCGTCCCAGGCCTAAGTCGTCATAAATTTGGCCGCCGCGAGCTCCGGCCGAGTTGTAGTAAAAGGTAACGAAGGACAACTCGGCAACCTTGTCCCGATTGTTGTAGAAGCCACCGCCATCGCTATCGGCCACGTTTTGCGAGAAGGTAACGTTCACGCACCAAGCGCTGCCGACGTTCAACACCCCGCCGCCGCGCTGTCCTTGATTGCCTGCCAAGGTGCTGTCCCAAACACGCAGGCCAGGCGAAGAATTGTACACTGCCCCGCCGTCGGCGCTGGCCTAATTGTCGAACACGTTACTGCTCACCACCCATGTCGGTGCGGTGCTGTAAATGGCGCCGCCGTTTCGGCCGCGGTTGCGCTCGATGGTGGAGGAGGCGATCCTACCCTGCGCTCCGCCGATGAAAAACCCCGCCGCCGCCATTGGCCACGTTTTCCGACAACAAGACACGCTTGGCGACCAGGCTCCCACCGCTGTTGATGGCGCCGCCCTCGCTAGTGGCGGTGTTTTTGGAGAAGGTGCTGTTGGAGATGGTTAGTGTGGCTGTGTTGTAGATGGCGCCGCCGCGAGCACCAGGAAAGTTGTTGTTGTTGTTGTTGGAGAAGGTGCTGTTGGAGACGGTTAGCGTGCCGTCGTTGGAAATGGCTCCCCCGGGATGGGCTCTGCCGCGCTCGATGCGGATGTCGCTCAACGTGACCTCCGCTTCCCTCGAGACCACCAGCACCCGTACACTGTCGTTGCCGCTGACGGTGACGCGCTGCCCACCGTCGATGCGCAAGCTGCCTGCGGTGCGCGCCGAGGCAATTGCGGGGAGCTGCTCGCGCAACACGATGGTGCCGCTGACGGCAAAGGTAATCTCGTCGTCGCCCGGCCAGGCGTTCGCTTCGGTAATTGCTGCCCACAACGTGCACTCGCCGCTGGCGTCCGCACATACCCCGTCCCCGGGCACCTGATCGGCACGGTCTCCCAATGTGCTTACGACGAACGTTTGGCCCGGCGGCCGCGGCGTGGGCGACGGCGTCGGCGGGAGTTCTTGGCCCGTTAAGGGGCGAGCAACGAGCGCAAGCAACACGGGGCTAGCCAGACCTTTGCCCGCGACTGCGTCGGCACAGGCATCCACGAGTGGGGCGGGCAGCGGTCGGGGCCCGGGCGAAGTTTACGCGGGTCCAAAGCCCTCGGTCGATCGCATGCACGCGCCGGGCTCGGCGCCCCAGCTTCGCGCGCAGGATGCACGGCCATCGGATCGTCCGCGCCCGTTTCCGGTGCTCGAGCGCTACGGCGGCGAGCACCCCGAGGGAACTTGGCCTTTCGCTCATGGCAGCGCTCCCGTTGGCCCGGTTTGGGTGGCTGGCTCGCTACCACGGCAAAAGTCGGGCTGTCAAGCACACGCGCAGTCTGGCTATGGAAGCTGGTGCTTGCGTGGCTTCGGTTGGCAATGGCACAGCCGGCGGAGATGCTTTGTCACGAACCCGCGGCTGAACGCACGCGCAGCAGCGTCAGGCCGGCCTCGTAGGGGTTTGGAAGTGCGCTGGTTTCGGGGGAGTAGCGGCCACCCCCATCGCTCCCTACGGCTTGGCGCGGTGGGTCAGCGATGGTGTGGAGGGCTTGCCTAGGGCGGCTTGGTCGAGTTCCTGGGCGATTTGTTCAAGGGTCTTGCCGCTGGTCTCGGGGGCGTAGCGCAAGACGAGCAGCGCGCCTATGACGGGGCCGATGGCCATGATACCGACCGACAGCGGGATGCCGATGCGGTCGGCCAAGAGCCCGATCAACAAAGGTGTGACCATTTCCGTGATGCGCCCGAACAAGTTCGTTGTCCAACTGTACCCCGTGGCGCGAATCTCGGTGGGAAAAAGCTCGGTGGCATAGGTGGCGGTAACGGAGTTTGCTCCGAGGAAGCACACAATGCACGCCGACATGAGCGCTGTCTGCAGCGCCACGCTCGGGGTGGGCACCATGAACAGCGCGAAGATGAAACCGGCGGCGCCAAAGTAATACAGCGCACACGATAGCCGCCGACCCAGCCGATTCATGAGAAAACCTGCGAGCGGCGCACCGAGCAGGAAACCAACAATGTAAGCCCCGGCAACGACGACGGTGTAGTCCTGCGGCGAGAAGCCTAAGTTGCGCGCCGCGTGGATGGTCCAGAACGTCACCGCGGGCGAAGTTACGAGGTGGTTGCAGTTCCAAATGAGGGTGACGAGCAACGACCGCGCGCGATAGCGGCGCTGGAACGGCACCTTGAGCGCGGCCAACTGCGCACGCCAAGACTGTTTCACGTGCCCGTCGTTCTTGAGCTGCTCGAAGCGGTGGGTCTCGCGCATCCCCAGGCGCACCAGCACCACCAGTGCCACCGGCACGAGCCCGAGCAAGTACATAGTGCGCCAATCGTAGTGCGTGAGCACCCAGCGGGCAGTGAGGAACGAGAGGATGGTTCCGAACGCCCCCATGCCGGCAAGCAGGGAGACGCCAAAGCTACGCAGCCGAGTAGGATATTCTTCGCCAATGATGATGAGCGCGAGCGCAAACTCAGCGGCTAGAAAGATGCGCGCACAAAACTGCCACAGGGTGAAGCTGTACACGTCGGCAGCAAACGCGGTAAGGCCCGTAAAGGCTGCGTAGCCGAAGATGGTCAGCGTAATGATGGGCCGTCGTCCGAAACGATCCGCCAGGGCGAGCACGAAGAAGGAGATGATTGCGCCAACGCGAATCACGAGATTCACTAAGCCCCACTCGGTGTGGTTGAGCTGGTAAAGCTGCTGAATTTGCGGCGCCACGGTAGAAAGAATGGCCACGTTGAAAGCATCGAACACCGTGGCCGAAAGCAGCATCCCGAGCAGCGCCCAGAGATAGGGCGTCATGCGCTCGGCTTCGGTGGGTAACGGTGCTGTGCTCCCGCTTGCCACCCGCTCTGCTGTAGCAGTGCGAGGAGCGCGACTTGCTGGTTTCGAACTCGACATCGCCCGCTGCGCTGGTAGGATTAGCGCCCGCTCCACCGCGCAGGGCGCTTTTCGAGAAACGCGGCCATGCCCTCTTGCGCATCGCTCGCCAGCGCGTTCAGGCTCATCACTTCCTTCGCGTAGGCATATGCCTGGTGCTGGTCGAGCTCGATTTGCCGGTAAAACGCCTGCTTGCCGAGACCGACGGTGCGCGGGCTCGCCTCGACGATGCGCGCTGCCAGCTCCTCGACGGCGCTGTCGAGTTGCGCGAGCGGCACCACACGGTTCACCAAGCCCCACGCACAAGCAGTGTTTGCATCGATCGTCATTCCCGTGAGCAACATTTCCATTGCCCGTTTACGCCCGATGGCGCGAGTCAATGCAACCATGGGTGTGCTGCAAAAGAGCCCGATGCGCACGCCGGGAGTGGCAAAACTGGCCGTGTCGGCGGCCACCGCCAAGTCGCAACTCGCGACCAGTTGACACCCGGCCGCCGTGGCCATGCCGTGCACGCGCGCAATCACTGGTTGGGGAACGGTTTGAATGGTCTCCATCAGACGCGTGCACCGGTCGAACAGGGCGCGGTAGAAGCCAGCATCGCGCCCCTGCATTTCGCGAAGATCGTGGCCAGCGCAAAACGCGGGCCCCTCGCCGGCGAGCACGATCACACGAGTTTGCGGCGCTTCGGCCAGCGTTTCGAAGGCCGCAATCAACTCGTCCATCATGGCCATCGACAGGGCGTTACGGCGCTCGGGCCGCCAAAGGGTGACACGAGAGATAGCACCGCCTTCGGTGCGCAGGTGTTGGAAATCCATCGGTGGCGTCCTCCTGATTTGCTCGGCTCCAAACTACCAGAACGGCGGCGAAACGAAACGCCAAGCCTGTTTGCCCATGGCCGCGATCGCAAGACGGCTCGTTCTCAAGTTTGCGGCGGCGCGGAGGAGCCTCCGGGCACGACGCGAACGAGGATGGTGCGCCAAAACGCCGCACAGGTCGTGCCCGACCGGCACCGTGCAGCACCGCGCGCCGCGCGGAGTGGCGCGCGCGGCGGCGGCTCGGCCCCTAAGGCAATTTCTGCTGGAAGGCAAGAACAATTTCGAGTAACGTGCCGGCGCAAAGCCGCCCGCCGCGGGTGGCGTGCGAAGGTGAGAAGGAGGCTGCTTTATGGGCCGAGTTTATGCCGGATTGTTGGGGATTGTGTGCGGGGGGTGGTTCGCTGCGGCGCAGGTTGTAGCCTTGGAGCCGTACACAGGTGTCGATGTTGGCCTCACCGAGCCGCTCAACGGCAACTTTCGCGGCCACGTGAATTTAGGGTTTCTCGTAAGCCCGTACGTCGGGTTGCAGCTCCATCCCTACGTGGGATTCCAAGCGAGCCCAACCTTTTACTTTTTCAGCCAAGGAGGCTCGTTCCCGGGCATGCCGGGACAAGGGCGAGAGGAAACCACCATGTTCGCCATGAGCGGCGGACCGCGCCTGCAGTACCCCCTGGAGACACAAATTGGCACGCTCGTCCCCTACATTTACGGCGCCGGCGGCTACTACGTGGGCACGAGCGGGCGACTGAGCCAAAGTGCTCCAGGGGTGTTCGGCGGGGGTGGGCTCGAGTACCGGCTGAACGAACGGCTCTCGCTCGGTGCCTTCGCCCGCTACGAATATGCCTACATGGGGCCGCGGCCGGAAGATTTGGGTCCCCGGCAGGATCCCGAGGAGCGCTTCGCCGAGAACATCCGCTGGCTCTCGTATGGCTTTTCCGTGCGCTACGCCTTTGCTGAGGCTGAGCCACCACCACCCCTAGCACCGCCGCCTCCCGCGCCCACACCCGCTGCGGCTCAGCCGGCGCCACCGTTACCGCCGCCGAGCAAACGGAAAGTGGTGCTGCGCAGCGTGTATTTCGAGTTCGATCAAGCGCGCATCCAACCGGAATCGCGCGTCGTGCTCGACGAAGCTTACGGCATCTTGCGCGACGAGCCGGAAATCCGCGTGCGTGCCGAGGGACACACCGACTCCGTCGGCTCGGAGGATTACAACTTGCGGCTCAGCCAGCGGCGCGCTGAGGCGGTGCGCACGTACCTGATCGGTAAGGGCATTGCTCCGCAACGCATCGAGGCGGTGAGTTTCGGGGAATCGCGCCCGGTGGCGAGCAACGACACTCCCGAAGGCCGCGCGCAAAACCGCCGCGTCGAGCTCCACGTGATTGAGTAGCGGCGCGAACACCGCGCGGGCGCGTACCGTCGTTCGCAGCCCCCCGGCGCGGGCCCATGGAAGGTGCGTGTGCTCCTGCGAGGGCTTAGATGGCTGGCCTGTGCGCAAATGCTCTCCGCCTCTGCTAGCAGGCTGAGTTCATGGACTACCCAGTGGTACACCTGAAGCCCGGGCGAGAGAGCGCGCTCAAGGAAGGGCACCCGTGGGTGTTTGCCGGCGCCGTCGCCAATCCTGAAGCCATCGCAGAGCCCGGGCAAATTGTGGAGGTGAGAGCCGCCGACGATCGCCTCCTCGGTGTGGGCACCGCTCACCCGCGCTGCACGATTGCGGTGCGCGTGTTCACGCGGGAGCGGGAGGCACTTGACGTTGCCTTCTTCACCCGCCGCTTGTCGGCAGCGTTGGAACTGCGCAACCCGCTGCTGCGGAGCGGCAAGACAAATGCGTATCGGCTCGTCAACGGCGAGGGCGACTGTTTGCCTGGATTCGTTGTCGATGTGTACGGAGCGACGGCTGTGGTGCAGTGCCTGACCGCGGGCGCAGAACGGCTCAAGCCCCTGCTGGTGCAGGCGCTCTCTGCCACTCTGCCTCTCCGCTGTATTTTCGAACGCAGTAGCGGTGCCGTGCGGCGCGAAGAAGGTTTGGAAGATGCCCGCGGTTGTTTGTGGGGCGAAATGCCAGAGTTGCCGCTCGAAGTCCGCGAGCACGACCACCGCTTTTGCGTGGATATCGAAACTGGTCAAAAAACTGGCTTTTTCCTCGATCAACGAGACAACCGGGCGCTGGCCGGCGAGCTCGCGTTCGATCGCGAGGTGTTGAACGCCTTTGCCTACACCGGCGCCTTTTCTGTGTACGCCGCCGCGGGCGGCGCGCGGCGCGTGGTGTCGGTGGAAAGCTCGCGGCGCGCGGCAGCGCTGATCGAACGGCATTGGCAAGTCAATGGGTTGGCCACGCCGCACGAGGTAGTCGTCGACGACGTGTTCACCTACCTGCGCAACACCAGCGAGACCTTCGATCTCATCGTGCTCGATCCGCCGGCGCTGGTAAAACGGCGGCCTGAGCTATCGCGCGGCACGCGCGCCTATTACGACTTGCACACCTGGGCGCTGCGCCGGGGGAAAACACCAGCTTGGTTGCTCACGTTTAGTTGCTCGCAGCATGTTACGCTGCCATGGTTTGCCCACACGCTCGAACGCGCAGCGGCAGTCACGGGGAGAGTCGTGCAGGTCGTACGCACACTCGGGCCGGGGATCGACCACCCGACCTTGATTTCTCACCCGGAAGGCAATTACCTCAAGGGTCTACTCGTGCACGTGCAGTGAGACCTCCGCCTCAACACCGCTTTGGAGGGAGAACGATGGACCCAGCCCGCACTTGGCAGGAACTGCTCGACTTGGAAGCGATCAAACAACTCAAATACCGCTACTTGCGCCACTTGGATTTGAAAGAGTGGGAGCAGTTGCGGGAGTGCTTCTCGACGGACGCTCGTGCCGCTTATGCCGACGGGGAGTACTCGTTCGACGGCCGCGATGCCATCGTGAACTTCCTGCGCGAGGTGCTCGGATCGACGGATCGGCTTTCGTTGCACCGCTGCCATCATCCGGAAATTCAGTTCGACGGTGCTGAGCGGGCGCGCGGACGGTGGGCGTTAGACGATTTGGTTATCGACCGCCGCAGCGGCACCGTGCTGCAAGGTGCTGCGTATTACGAAGACGAGTACGTGCGCGTGGGCGGCGACTGGAGAATTGCGTTCACGAGTTACCGGCGCGTGTTCGAGCAGATCTGGCAGGAAAAGGACATGCCGAGCCTGATCCGCCGGGTGCCGTGGTGGGAAAAAGACCAGCCGAGTTGATCACGAGCCCACGGGCACTCGCTCGTCCCTGCATCGACCTCCGGCGCTGCGTGGTGCGACCAGGCGGCGCAGGTGCGCTCACGAAGACACGCTCGCTGTGCAGTTTGCGCTTTATGCCCGCAACCAATGGTTGTATAGGGCGCGCAGACGTTGGCGAGTGAGAAATCATGCCAGTCGTTCCCAAAGGTTCAGGGTCGATGCCGGAGAGCTCAGGGAAGCGACCAGGGGGGCCGAAGCGGGCGAGTCGAAAGCCCCCGGAAAACTTGCGCGCGTGGCTTTCCTTGGCGGATTTGGTTTGGCCCTGGCGCTGGCAGCCGCCGGGGGCTTGGCGCGCGGGCACGCCAAACTCCAGGGATTTTCTCGGGCGCCGCGTAGAACCGGGCTCGGAATACGAGACGGTGGCCGGCTGGATGATCCCGGAGGAACGAGACACTTTGCTGCAGGCGCTCGAGCGCGCACGCGAGGGAACGGCGGTGCGGGTGAACGTGCGCATGCGCCACCAAGGCGGCTCCGAACACGAAGTTTGTGTGCTGGCACTGCCTTCCCAGCCAGGAGCGCGCGACGAGGTGACCCTCGTGTTCCTCGTCGCCGGCCCGAGCCCGGCGCCGTCGACCCGCTCGCTTGTGCACGATGTCGCGCGCGGCTCGACCCACCAGGGATATGTGCAGCAGGTTACCGGCTTATTGTCGTCGCTGCGGGATACGGTGGGCTGCGAAACCGTAGAGTTGGTGTTGCACGGCGCGCTCGGCGGCGAGTGTGCGGTGTACGCTTCAGCGGAGCAGGGAGCGGAGGGTAGCCCGCGGGTGGAAGAGCCGCGGGGAGCGTTCGAGCAACAGGAGCAGGAACTTTCCCTTGGGTTGGGGACACAGCCACCAGCCTCCGTTCGCCTGCGCGGGCTTCCGGCCAGCGCCCATGGTGCCAGGTGGCGGTCGCCCGCGGTGGAGGAGTTGTTGCGCCGACTCGAAGCAGTCGTCACCGAATGGGCGCTCACTGCCCAGCAGGCGCTTTGGCAACGGCTCCTCGGTCTTTTGCACGCGGCACAGGCAGCGCGATCGGATCCCGAGCGACCCTCGCTGCAGGAGCTTTGCTCCGCGGTGGCGGCAGCGTGTGGGGCGGAGCGAGCGCACGTGTGGATTGTCGACGAGCGAATGAAAGTTTGCCGCTTGGCAGCGCAGTGGGGTTTTGCTGCTGAGGAAAGTGCCGCCCTGCAGGTCCTGGAGGTGCCAGCGCACCTGTTGCCCCTCGAAGATAACCTCCCCGTACAAGCGGTGCGCGAGCCGATTGCCCCGCCGCGCGATTTCGACGCGCCCGGAGTAGCAGCGCAGCTTTGTTTGCGGCTCGATGAGCGCGGGGTGTTGCTTTTGGACTGGTGTGCGGAGGCTCCGGCTCCGCACACCGCGTTGCTCGAAGTTGTGCGCTTGGTGGCCTCCCTGTGGTTTGCAGCCACGCAATTTGCCTTCGAAGCGCAGCAAGCGGCGCGCCTCAAGTCGGATTTCGTCGCCACGATGTCGCACGAATTGCGCACGCCGCTCAACACGCTCATGGGCTACACCGATCTGCTTGCCTGTGGAGAATTCGGCCCACTCACACCGGAGCAGACGGAAGTGCTCGAGCGCATGGGCTACAGCGCGCGCGAGCTGCTCGATCTCATCAACGCCACGCTCGATTTTGGCCGCTTCGAGAGCCAGCAGGTGGCGTTGGAGATCGAATCCGTGTCGCTCGCTGCGTTGCTCGACGAGATCGATCGTGAGCTTGCCCACCACCGCCGCCGCCGCAGCCTGTCGTTTGCTGTCACGGTGGAAGCGGGCGCGGCGCAGGTGCAAACCGATCGCGAGAAGCTCAAGCTCGTGCTCAAAAATCTTGTGGCTAACGCCATCAAATTCACCGAACGGGGCGGCGTCGAGGTACATGCGCGGCGGGAAGGTGCAGAGATCGAGATCACTGTGAAGGATACAGGCGTGGGGATCGACCCGACGGTGCTGCCGGTGATTTTCGAGCCGTTTCGGCAAGGCGAGCCGGCAGCCACGCGTCGTTTCGGCGGTGTCGGACTCGGCTTGTACGTGGTGCGGCGCCTGCTCGACTTGTTAGGCGGATCGATCACCGTGGAGTCGCAACCAGGGCAGGGTTCCACGTTCCGGGTTCGCCTGGCGGCGGATCCGCGCTCGCCCGCCTGAGGAACAAGGGCTGCGTACCGGCGCTGCATTTTGGTCGGCGCGAACTTGCGGGCGGCTGTGCGCCGCCATTCCCAGCGGGGGTGGCGTTACGAGCGCTACGGACGCACGCGCAATGCCACCTTACCGAAGTGCTGGCTCGACTGCACGCGGCGGTGGGCCTCGGCGACTCGTTCCAGCGGGAACACGGAATCGATCACCGGGCGGATTTGACCGGCCTCCAATTCTCTGCCGAATTGCTCGCGAAACGCAGAAACAATCCGCGCCTTGTCTGCGACGGAGCGGGTGCGCAGCGTCGATCCGAAAATACTGAGGCGGCGGGTGAGCAGGGGTGCGAGATTCAGTTCGGCCTTGGCGCCGCCCATAAGCCCGATGATGACGAGGCGACCATCGTTCGCCAGGGAATTTAAATTGCCCTCGAGATACTTGGCGCCAATGTGATCGAGCACTACGTGTACACCCTCACCGCGGGTCACTTCCCGGACGACGTCGGCAAACGCTTGGCTACGATAGTCGATGGCGACATCGGCACCGTGATCCCGGCAACGCCGGCATTTTTCTTCGCCGCCGGCGGTCACGAACACTTGCACGTTCCGAAGTTTGAGGAGTGTGGTCGCTGCCGTTCCCACGCCGCTGCCACCGCCGTGCACGAGCGCTCTGCCGCCAGGCGGCACATGTCCGAGCAGGAACAGGTTTAAAAACGCGGTGAGAAATACCTCCGGAAAGGCTCCGGCTTCTTCCCAACTGAGGCAGGAGGGAACTGGGAGCACGCTCCCATGATGCACGACGACCTCCTCGGCGTAGCCACCGCCTGCGAGAAGGGCCATGACACGCTCGCCCACCTTCCAGCCGCGAACTTCGCTGCCGACCTCGGCGACTTCTCCCGCACACTCCAACCCGAGAATCGGTGATGCCCCCGGTGGTGGTGGGTAAAGCCCTTGTCGTTGCAAGATGTCCGCGCGGTTCACCGAGGTGGTGAACACGCGGATGCGGATGTCTTCCGGACCGAGATCCGGAGCCGGCACCTCTTCGATCCGGAGCACGTATTCGGCTCCCGGCCGATCGCACACGACAGCCTTCATTGTACATCCTCCCTAGCCGGCGTTTGTGGCAGCGGACCTAGCTTGCGTTCAAGTCGGCGGCGCCGGCGTTGTACATCCTGTAAACGGTGGTCGACGTCTTGCAAACGCTGCAACAACATCTCGCGGCGTTGCTGCAACGCGGCCTCGCGCTGCTGAAGCCGCACGAGGGGTGGCATTGGCCCGACCCATCGCCGCTGCAACTCTCGCTCGCCCTCGGCGATTGCAAGGGGAGCGATCCCCCAGAGCAAAGCCAGCACGAGCAACATCCCGGCACGATGGCGGCTGTGGTCGTCGCGCCCATCCGGGAAGGTCCACCAGCGGCCGAACTGGAGATTCCAGAGTTCGACCGCGAGACCGACAAGCGCCGCGACTACGAAGGTTACCAGCCAACCGGCGCGCGGCACTTGGGCCGCGAGGCTGCCCATGACGATGCCGTACATGAGCACGATGGCCGCGAAGGCGAAGCGCGGTCGGCGAAATTCCCACAAACGGAACAGCCAAGCGACCGCTTCCACGACTGCCCCGAGGGCAAGACCAAGGGCGATGCACCGCCACCACATGGGGCCATCTATCTGGCTGAAGTGCTGGCCGTGTACAAGGTCAGCCGTTGACAGAGATGAAAGTGCCGTCGACAAACTCGCGCGAGCCGAGGAACCCGTATGCATGGGAACCAGACAACGCGAACGGCGATTGTACTGTCCGGCGGTGGTGCGCGCGGCGCATACGAGGCGGGTGTGCTCGCCTACCTACTCGAGGAACTGCCCCTGAAGCTGGGACGCCGAGTACGATTCGAACTGATCACCGGGACCAGTGTTGGCGCGGTACACGCGGTTTACCTGGCCGCGCACCAAGACGACGCGGATGTGGCGCGGCGGCTCCGTCAGGTATGGCTGTCGTTGTCGCTCGACCGCGTGTTCACTCCGCGGCGGCTTGGCGATTTGGTGCGGGCACCGTTGCGGCTTCTCGGCTTGGGAGAGCAGCCTCCACCATTGCCGCCCACCCGCGGCGGAGTTCCGGAAAGACTTCCGGGCTTGTTCGACACTGGCTGGCTCGAAGACATCATCTTGACCAATATCGACTGGGCACGGCTGCGCGAGCGCATCGACTCCGGAGCTTTGGATGCTCTCGCTTTGGCGGCGACGGAGATTGCCACCGGCCGTTCGGTGGTGTTCATCGACCGTGGGGGTCGGCCTTTGGTTCCTTGGAGCTACGATCCCTTTGTTGTCGCCCGCGCGACACAAATTGGGCCTGCCCATGCACTGGCCTCGGCCGCAATCCCGCTGTTCTTCCCCGCGCTGCGGATCGATCGTACGTATTACTGCGATGGCGGCCTGCGTTTGAACACGCCACTTGCGCCTGCGGTTCGCTTGGGTGCGGATCGGATCTTGGTCGTCAGCTTGCGCCACAGTCGCCCGCCTGCCGAGGAGGATCGCTTGGCGAGAAAACGGGAGGCCGCTTACAATAGCCTATCGTATCTGGCCGGTAAGGCGCTCAACGCCTTGCTGATCGATCGGGTGGAGCAAGACCTGCAGCGCCTCCGCGCGCTCAATGCCATTTTCGAGAAAGGAACGGCGCTCTACGGAAGCGACTTCCTGCAACGCTTGAACGCAGCCTTGGGTGCGGACCGCAGTAGCCCATATCGCATCGTCCGCGACTTTCTGATCCACCCGTCGCGCGACCTCGGCGAAGTCGCCGCGGAGTGCATGCGCCATCGCTCGCGGGCTTCGTCGATGCGTGAGTGGCTGAGCCGCAATTTGGCCTGGGCGGTGAGTCGCGGCACGATCGGCGAGGCCGATTTGCTGTCATACGTGTACTTCGATTCGTGCTACGCTGCCCATCTCATCGAGCTGGGCTGGAAAGACGCTGCTGCTGCCGAACAGGAGCTCGTTCGCTTCTTTGGTGCAGAGACGAGCTGAGGTTGCCTGCGGGCCCGACTGCCAGCCCTGAACCGGCGGCGTTCGCTCCTCGTGCACGGAGAGGCGACCGGCCGCGCACCCCTCTGTGCCCTCCATCATTTGCTGTCGGCCAACGCCCGTTTCCCAATGCCGATTCCGACCACTCGCGAGTCGCTGATCCATTCGACCTTCGTTGAGTTGCGGCTCGCGAATATTCTTCGTCCACCGTCCCCCGATTCGTGCTAGCGCCCCTCGCCAGGGTGCCACGCTGCGCGCGATAGGGCGGGCGGGGCTGCCCGCCCCTTTGCGCAGCGGACAACGACAGCGGTGCCAGCGGCCTCGGTGGCATCGTGCCGCAAGAGGTGCATCCGTGACCGCTGCCACCGCACTCCGCACGCGTTGCGATGGAAGGTTGCGCCGGGGCGGGGTAGGATGGTACCACGGCGCCGCCACGGGCGAGGCATGCGTGGCCCCTACAACCATCATTCGCCACTCCCCATTCGCCATTCGCTGGCGTCGCCTTGTACTTGCGCAAGTTTACAAAGGGTCGGGCCGTCGCTGTTGCTGAATTGGGTACGTACGGCGCTTCGCCCGTGCGCAGCTTGGGCGTTGGGCCGTGGTACGGCAGATGCACAGCCGCTGACGGGCGATGGGTCACTGGCTTGGAGTTGTCCCCGAAGGGTTGGCCGATGACGGGCGCAACCCGCAGCGCGCGAGCGAGGCGAGTGCCTTGCAGCACGATTTGGAAGGCGTAGCTCGTGTAGTTGGCAATCGCCCTGCACGGCAGTGGGCGGCGGTTCTCGACGCGCCGCTAGCGAGTGGGGATCTCGTGGGTGGGCTCGACGAAGAGTTTCTACGGGCGGGGCTGTTGGACTGGTTTTCGGAGTCTGGTGCAGTAATTCGCGAGGCGCTCCCGTCCCTGGCCGCCGTTGTGATCGGGGCTCTGGCCGAAAGTGACGGCGGCTTGGCCGCGGCGTATTTGGCTCGGGTGGCCGGGGCACTGCCATGGATCGGCAGCCGCGAGATCATGGGGCTGCTCGTGGATGGTTGGAGTTCCGGTCCGTTGCAGGGCGCGCCGGATGGTCAGCTTTGGGCGTGGGGTTGGCGTGCCGCGGCAGCGATGACGGTGTGTGTGTGCGAGACGGCGGTGCATGGCGTTTCGAGCTTGTTCCTGCCGAGGCCGTCGAACTTGTGGCACAACACAAACGCTTGGGTTTGCGCGACTGTGCATCGGCGTGGGTGCGCGTGCGCGCGGGGGAGAGGATCGCAGTAGAGGCTGCCTCGGTGGATGGGGTAGAGCAGTGGCGTGCCGCGGTTGCCGCGTGGTGGGCGACGATTGCGTTGGTCAGAGCTCGGGCGGCGGTTTGGAGCGCGCTGGACTATGCGGCACAGCGCCACCAAGGCGGAGCGATCCTTCTGCGGCACGAGATTGTTCAGGAAATGCTCGGGCGAGCGTTGCAGGAGTTGGCGGCTGCCGAGGCTTTGCTTGCGCAAGGGTTTGCCGGAGATTGGGTCGGTCTTGTCAGTGGTGCGAGTATGGCAAGTGCCATGAGCGAGCGAGCCGCCCACTCCGCCCAGCAAGTGTTCGGTGGTTATGGCTACATGCGCGCTTATCCGGTGGAGCGCTGCGTGCGCGATGTGAAAATGGCCGCATTGGCGGCAAGGTGTGAGCGCGCGCATGCGCGTGCAGGTGCTACGGATGTGGTGCGCGCGTGCAGGCATGGAACCCACGAGCCGAGAGACGACGAGGGGCGCGGCCGAGAAAGCGACCTAAAGACGGAGTTTGCTCATGGGTGCAGAAGGGTGGTCCGCGAAGTTTGGTCAGCGCCTGTTCGATCGCTTCGAGCAAACGCGAGAGGTGGCAGAACCCGCCCTTTATGTGCCGGCGCTGCGGCGCTTTGCGGTGCGAGTGGGGAGCTTCGCTCAGCAGCTCGAGCCCTTGGTCGTCGCCGCGGACGAAGGGAGCCAGGGCACGTAGGTGGAGCTCGCACGCAAGGCGTTGCAGCGTGCTGCCGAAGCTGGCTGGCTTACCCGCTTCCTGCCGGTGTGGGTTGGGGGGTAAGCAGGGGTGATGGGGTTCCAACGCCGTGGCACGCTACCGATGCTGATCTTCATAGAGGAACTGGCTGCCGTCTCTCCCGGGTTGGCCACACTGCTCGGTGCGCACTACCTCGGTGTGATGCCAATTTTGCTGTCGTTCGACTTGGCTGCACAGCGGCGCGTGTTGCGCCCTTTGTGCGAACGCCTACGGGCTGGAGAGCCGGCAATTTGTGCTTTCGCGATTACCGAGCCGGAGGCTGGCTCCGACGTGGAAGATCCCGTCGGAGGCGAGTACGCTCGCCTGGCAACAACGGCTCGCCGGGTAGCGGGAGGCTACGTATTGAACGGGCGCAAGTGCTTCATTTCGGGAGGCAACTTGGCAGCGCTGACAACAGTGTTTGCCGCTCTCGAACCTGACCACGGGATTCGCGGCTGGACCTGTTTCGCGGTTCCGATGAGCAGCCCCGGGGTGCAAGTTGTTCATGTGGAGGACAAGATGGGGCAGCGAATCAGCCCAGCGGCAGAGCTTTGCTTCGACGAGGTCTTCGTTCCTGATAGCCACCGCATCGGGCGCGAGCGATCCGGTTGGCAGCTCAATCCGGCGACGCTCGATTTATCGCGACCGCTCGTGGGCGGAATTGCCCTCGGTGGAGCGCGCACGGCCATTCACGAGTCCTTGGCTTGGGCGGAGCGCTCCGGCTTGGCGGGCGATCGATTCCTTCAGCACGAAATCGCTCGGTTGATCGGTGCGTATGCCGCGGCCCATGCGCTCGTCGTGCGTGCCGTGGGGATGATCCCGCCGCTTCCGGAGTGGTCTGCGATGGCCAAGTTTTTTGCGACCGACACGGCCATGAAGATCGTGTCGCAAGTGATGGACTGGATGGGCCTGGAGGCCAGTTTGAGCGGCTGTCGCGTGGAGCGGCTCTATCGGGACATTCGTTTGACGCAAATTTACGAGGGGACGAACGAGATTAACCGGCTGGCTGTGTTCGAACGAAAAAACCACGGCCAGCCTTGGTCGTGGCCGGACGGTGTGTGAGGGAGGCCGCGAGAAAGGAAGGTGGATTATGGGTTTGGGATTCCTCTCGGTTCCGCAAGCGGTGGTGCCCATCAGCACCGGGCCGATCGAGGTTCCGATTCTTTACCGGCAGGCGCGGTCGGTGCTGGCGGTATTCCCGGTAGACCCTGCGGTACTCGAACCTGTGTTGGAACCAGTTGGACTGCAGGCAGTACCGGTGTTCTCGGGCCGACCGGTGATCGTGGTCGCCTTCTTTGACTATCGTGACACGACCATCGGCCCGTATCACGAGGCCGCTGCCGCCGCGGTAGTGGTGCCCCGGGGCATGGCGAGCCCCCAGCACCCGCTGCTGGACCTTCTCCTTCCCGTCCGCTGGCGGCGGCTCGGGCTTTACATCTTCGACCTTCCAGTGACGACGCCAGTGGCGAATGCGGCGGGCCGGGAGCTTTGGGGGCTCCCGAAGTTCGTGACCGACATTCCCATTGCGTGGGAGGGTGAGCGGTCGGAGGCGTCTGTGTGCGACCCGGTGAGCGGGGAGCCGATGGTCACGCTGGTAGGCTATGCGGCCGGAGGTAGCCGCCTGCCGTTGCGTTCGCTGTTCCTGTATAGCTGGCTGGGCCCAGCGCTTGTGCGCACGGAGGTCGATTTGCGCGGTATGGCGAGCGTACTGCGCAGCCCAACGTTCCACCTGCATCTGGGTGCGCGGCTGCAGCCGATGGCCCAATGCCTGGCAATCTTGGGGCTCGATAGCGCGATGCCAGCGTTGGTCCAGCTTGCGCCATCCTTCCAAGCGCGGCTCAACCTGGGCCGGCGAGTGCCTTTGCCGCAAGCTGTCGAGGCCCGTGCAGAAGCGCAGCCGCGCGCGGCTTGACTGGGAAGAACCAGCGCGCGTTCGGGGGCGCGCTCGTTGAGCCATGACTTCGCCCGCGCTGGCGTTAGCGGTGAAAAAGGGTTAGCACGGGCCCGTTGAAATTGGCGCCCAGGAGTCTTCCGGCAGAACGAAAATAGGACTCTGGGTGGGGAAGGAGCGAGGCGTGGCAACCAGGTTCGTGCGCAGCACGATGGCTGTGGCCCTCGTCTTCGTTTTGGCGGTTGCTTACCGAATTGTCACACGTTCTGGCATGCTCACCCGCATCGAACCGCATTTCGCCGGCAGTTGTCGGGTGGTTACCGGAGTAATAGGAGCTGAAGACGTGACCATCGATGGGCCCGCAATGGTGGCGTTTCTTTCCGCGCAAGACCGCCGAGCGTGGCGCGGAGGCCAAGGACCCCGTGGGGAACTTTACGCTTTGGATTTGAACGCCGCGGATGCGAGGCCGCGTGCCTTGACTCGTGGAGAGCCGGCGGACTTTCATCCCCACGGGTTGTCGTTGTGGAGAAGCGACGACGGCCAGCGGTGGTTGTTTGTCATCAACCACAGGTCGGACGGTAGCCACACGGTGGAAGTCTTCGAGGTAGGCGCCGAGGAACTCGAGCATGTGCGCACGGTGCGGTATCAGGAACTCATCTCGCCCAACGACCTCGTTGCCGTGGATCGCGAGCGCTTTTTCGCGACCAACGATCGCGGCGTGCCGGAGCCGGGATGGCGTCAGACGTTGGAGCTCTATTTGGCCTTGCCGTGGTCGACCGTGTCATACTTCGATGGGCGGCACAGTGGGATTGTCATGCGGGGGCTGGCGTTGGCGAACGGCATTGCCCGCAGCAGCGACGGCACGACGCTCTACATTGCCGAGTGCTTAGGCCGGGCGATTCACGTCATGCGGCGGCAGCCGGAGTCGGGGGCATTGTCTGAATTCAAGCGCATCGACCTCCCCGCTTGTCCAGACAACATCGAAGTTGACGACCAGGGGCAATTGTGGGTCGCTACTCACCCGCGGCTGTTCGACCTCGTTGCGCATAGTGAGGATGCGGCAAAGCGTGCGCCCTCACAGGTGTTTCGCATCGACCCGCACAGCGGCAACGTGTCGGAAGTCTATTTGTCCGATGGGAATCCGCTCTCAGCGGCAAGCACGGCTGCTGTGTGGGGGCGGACGATGGTGCTGGGTGCCATTTTCGACCCGCAGGTGCTCGTGTGCACGCTGCCTTAAGAGCAAGTTAAGGTTCGGCTTGAAGTCCGAGAGCGGCGGAGACAACGCCGAACAGCTCGCTTTGATCGTGCGGGCCTTGAAGGCGTTCGCTGAACGGCCCGAAGGCAAACAGCGGCACATCGGTGCCCGTATGGGTTTGCGAGCCGCCGGGAGCATTGGTGGCGTAGCCGAGTGTGAGCAAGGCGCCTTCGTTGGTGATGAGTGTGCTTAGGAGGCCGGGATAGTGCGCGCCAGCCAGCGGATGGGGAACGATTTGTGTGGCGTGTGAGTGGTCGGCAGTGACGATCACCAGTGTGTTGCCGTGCTCCTGCGCATAGGCCAGCACGAGTTCCACGGTACGGTCGAGTTCGGCGGTCTCGCCAATTTGGCCACACGGATCGGCGGCATGCGCAGATTTATCGATGTTGGCGCCTTCGACTTGGATGAAAAATGGACGGCGCCGCTCGGCGGCCAGGCGCTCGACCACTTCTAGAGCTTTGCGGGTCATGGCTTCGAGTGTGGGTTGCCCCGGTTGCCGGCCTGCTGCAGTGCAGCGTTGTGGGCCACTGCCGGGGTGAAGCTTGGCCGGATCTCCCCTCCACAACCGGTCTAGGTCTCCGTGCGCAAACAGGCCGAGAATCGGTGGCGTGAGCGGTTGCGCAAGCTCGTCGCTGTGAGTCAACAGGGTGAAGCCGCGTGTGCGCGCTTGTTCGAGGAGGGTCGACTCCTTCTCCCCGTTGCCGACTCGTTGTTCGAACCGCTGCCGCCCGCCACCGAGCACAACTTCGGCACGCTGGTCGAGGATTTGCTCGGCAATCGAGCCTGGCCCGCCGTTTTCGCGGCGAAACTCGGGGCACAGTTTCATGTCGGCGGGGCCTTGGCAGAGCCGCTGGTTGACGTGCGCGAGCAAGGCAGCGGGGGTGGCGTCGGTGACTTCGGAGGTGGTCACGATCGCCACGGGAACGTGCGCTGCGCGGCTGAGCTCCACGAGTGTGGGCAGCGGTTCTCCACTTTGGGGCGCGGTGGACAAGCGCCCGACGCTGGTTTTGTGCCCTGTCGACCACGCTGTTGCGCTCGCTGCTGAGTCGATTACATAGTCGGGCAGGCGGGGGTTGTTCTCGACGACTGCAAAGGTGGAGAGCCGGCCGTGCACCGGAAGTTGCTCCATTTTCAAGCGGCCAGAGCCGCCGACGAGATAGTTGCGGGCTGCGGTGAGTTCGGCATCGCCCATGCCATCGCCAATGAGCAAAATCACGTTGACGGGGCCGCGACCATGACGCTGCACCTCGCGACGTGCCGCGGTGCAGCTCGCCAGCATGCTAGCAACAAGTGCTGGGATCAAAAGCAACATCCTGAGAGGCAAACGCATGATTACAGAGGAGGCAGTTCTTGGGTGTGGCGATCCCACGCGATGTCGCGGACCACGCCGTCGAAGTCGAAAATCACCAGAACACGGTCTCGGGTTTCGAACCGGCGCGTGTAGGTGAACCAGTTCGTGCCGGTAATTGGGTCGCGCAGGCGGAATGCGGAGTAGTTCAGTCGCGCATAGGTGTAAACAAAAGCATCACCGTTCGTTTGGTGGAAAATTTGCGTAGGGGGTCCGAATTCGCGTAACACGTCGCTGCGCGTGGATTTCCCGGGAACGATGTTTGCCGCATTCCCGCGCAGAGGTGAGTCCTGGTACGTCCGGGCAACCGTGCAACCACTCGCCAGCAGTGCGCTGATGCACAGTGCAAGCAGAAGCGTCAGGCTGTGTGCTGCCATCGACCTCAACGCGCCGAGCGAGACAAGAAGCCGAAACGCGGTAACTCCGCGGTTCCTTTGCGGAAGGCGAAGTCTTCGACGCGGTTATCTCCGTCGAAGAAGATCACCAAGGTATCGTTCTTTTGGTCGAACTCCGCGTAATTGAACAGCAGGAGCACGAGGGCCATGGCATTCGCGCGCGAGTAGGTGTAGCGGAACCAGCGCGCGGTAACGATCCGCTCCACGGGCGGTTTTTCCCCTCGGCGGGTAAGGAACGGCTCGAAAGGCACGCCAATAGCCGTGAGCTCGCGGGCATCGATTTCTTGCGGGGGCCCGAACATTTGCAGCACTTCGGTTTTCGTGCTGACACCGCGCTGTAAGCGGGCGATTTTGGCTTCGTCCAAGGGGTGGTCTCGATAGACTCGCCCCATGACACAGCCACCGGCGACCGCACTTGCGCAAATCGCCAGCGCAGCCGTCAACCACACCCGACCCTGTTGAATCATTGGACCCTCGCCTACCGATCTTCAATATCTGACGTTGCGCGTGTTACAAGACGTAGCCGCGCGGCCCGGCGGCGACCAGGATGGGATCGCTGTAATGCAGGGCTTGTTGCGCGTCGATTTCGATACGTTGCAGAGTGATCTCGAAGCGTTGCAGGGGGCAGTGGATCAGCACAGCAAGCGTGGCCCCCGATTCGTGCCGCACCACTGCGGGTTCGTAGCGGTCGACCGCCCGCAGCACTTGCCACTCTGGGGCGGCTGTGAGTTGGGCCAGTTCCTCGAGACTAGCGACGACGTGCGAGTACGCCCAGCGCGCGCTGGCCCACAGCTCCTGCATGACGAACCAGTAATCGAAGTATCCTTCAGCGGTGCGGGGGAACGAGAAGTGCCGGTACAACAGTTGCACATCTTGGGTAGGCGTGCCGCGTTCCACCGCTCCCATCGTATCGGGAGGTGGGTGCCACTCGAGGAGGCGTTGTAGCGCATCCACTGGCGTGCCCTTACGCGCCACAAACGGACGCACTCGCAGGTCAGCCCCGAACTGCCCGTAGCAGCGATAGCGAACGTGGTAATCGGGAGAGAGTTGCACAGACGGAAACGCTCGCAGCAGCTCTTCGGCATTCGTTTCGAACCAAGTTTCCCAGTAGCGGGCATCGAAACGAGAGGGTGCAACGCCGACCCGGCTGCCGGTTTGCTCGCGGACTTCTTGAATCCGCTGCCGACACGCACGCACATGCGCCTCGGAGACGAACTCGACTGTGACATCCGGAGGTGGGCCTTCAACGGGCATAAGCAGGCTCCTAGCGGCCGTGGGTAGGTATCGGAAGCGACCTCCGCGTCGGACTTTCGCGAGCTTGCCGCGGAGATAGCTGGCAGCACCCGCTCAAGCGGGCTCGTTGGAACCATCCGGAAACCGCGCCGGCTGTCCGCAACGGTTCCTTTTCGCCTGTTTCCTGCGCCTGCTCGCCTCCGTTCAGACTGACGGTGGGATTCAAGCGCGGGGCGTTGCACACTCGTTGCTATCGATGCCCCCGAGCTTAACGAGAGCGTGCGTTCAACTCTGCGGATGGGGGAACGGCTACGTGGACGAAATCCGGTTCGAGCTGCCAAAGCCAGGGGCGAGCACCCCGAGCCATGGAACGAGCACGACGAAGCCCCCGACCAGGTCCAGCATGCCGTAAGTCGACGCAAGTTGCTTGATCGTGGCCGATCCTGTCCGGTCTCCGGCTTGGGCGATGACGTTATGAGACTTTTTCGTGGAAAGATTAACGCTCACTGTGCCCCGGCCCACGGGACAGCCGTCGATCGAGATTTGCGCACTTGGATCCGACGCCTGGATGGTGATGGTCTGGGTTCCCGGACCCATGAAGGAACATCCACTTTGTGCGAGAAACACGAAGGTCATTAAGATGGTGCTGAATTGCGTGACCCGCTTTTTCATGGCCTCATCCCCTTTTCTAGCTGGTGCGGTTCGACACCACCCCAAGAATTTTGCGGCGCGCTGCTACGACGGGGCAAGAAAGTCAACACCAAGAGGCGGTCTCGATCCTCGCTCGCATGGGCTTGCATTGTGCGGCCAAGATAGGTACACGGCGACCTGCGACATAGGCCGAGTCCCTGGAGACAGGGAGCGGGGGACCCAAGATTTTGGGGTGAATCCCGAGGCCGAGTAGAAAACTCGACCGAAGGTAGGGTAACTCTTTGAGCCCGAACCCGGCAGCTAACCTCGTAGGCCTTCAAGGAGAGGCGCCGACAACTGGCACGGGTCACACGCCTTTGTCAGAGCCGGCAGCAAGCAGTTGTGCGGTGGGACGTGGCCTCTCCCGGTATGTCGCGGAAAGGAGAGGACGACGGTGAACCACGCACGACGGAAAGGATGGCTTGCTGTACCGGTGGTGATCTCCTGTCTTCTGCTGGGAACTCCAGCAATCGCCGCGAAGCCACGCGCCGCAACCCATCCAGCGGCAAACAAGGCGGTGAAGTTCGAACGACACGTCGTGGCGAGCGGGGAAACTCTCACCGGCATTTTGGCCGAGCGGGGTTTACAGCCAAGCGAAATTCTCCGCTGGGACGAGGCCATGCATGCCGCTGCCGGGGAGTTTCTGTTGAGCCCAGGGCACGTCTTGCGGTTGGAGTTTCGCGGCCCGACCTTGATGGGGTTGAGCTACGAAGTTGACGATTGTGTGCGGGTGACCGTGACGCGGCGCGGGAAACATCTCTTGGGAAAAACCGAGCCTTTGCAAGCGCGCGTACGTATGGTGGCGCGTGAAGGAGTGGTGACGAAATCCTTCTCCGCGGCGGCCCGGCAGGCTGGGATTCCGGAGGCGATCCTTTCAAAAATGGCCGACGTGTTGGGTTGGGAGTTCGATTTTCGTCGCGTGCGGCCAGGCGACCGATTCCGCGTACTTTACGAGGAGCGAACCAGCGTGGATGGGCGCCCGCTATCGCCGGGCAAGCTGCTGGCCGCCGAGATTCGTAGCGGGAAGCACGTAGTGCAGGCCTTCTTTTACAACGATGGCGGGGAAGGCGTGTACGTTGACGGGAAGGGCCGTACTATTGCGAACGGCTTCTTACGATTTCCCGTAGAATTTACCCGGATTTCCTCTCATTTCTCCCGCCAGCGATTTCACCCGGTCTTGCATGTGGCGCGCGCTCATCACGGTGTCGACTTTGCGGCCCCGATTGGCACCCCGGTGCGTGCGGCCGGCGACGGCGTGGTTGTGTCTGCGGGGTGGCAGGGGGATTACGGCAACCAAGTGGAGATCCGGCACGAAAATGGTTGGTCGACCACGTACGCTCATCTGAAAGGGTTTGCGCCTGGCATTAAGGCCGGTCGAGCTGTGCGCCAAGGCGAAGTGATCGGGTGGGTGGGGCAAACCGGGCTGAGCACCGGCCCACACCTTCACTTTGCTCTGTTTCGTAACGGCCAGTACCAGAACCCGTTGACGGCGAAAGTGGAACTCCGCCGCGAGGTCAAAGATCGAGCGCGGTTTGCCGAAGCCAAGCGCACGCTCTTGCGGCAAATTTCTGCCCTCGTGCGCCCGGCTCCCCCGGTAGCGTCAACCATGGTGGCGGCGTTGCCCACATCGCTGCGCCCAGCGATGGTGTCGCTGCAACCTTGAGTAGCGCTTGCCCGCTGTGCAGCGCTGGCGTTGTTACAGCACGTCTCGCGGTTCGTGTCGTTTGGCCGCCGGGTACTTCTCCAACAGTTGCCTTGCTGCCTTGAGGAAAGCGTCTGTTTGATGTCGCGCGGCACCAGTGAGTTGCTCGACCTCGCTCAGAATCCGCTCGATGGTGGCGCGGTCGAGACGTAATTCGGATTGAGCGGCGAGATAACCCGCGAAGTCCCACCGGCTATGCCCTTCGCGCAGGGCAGTAGCCGCTGCCTGTGCCGCTTGTTGAATGAGGGCATGGGCGCGCTCGCGGCCGGCGCCGCGACGCACTGCTTCCATGAGCAGCGTCGTCGTCGCCAAAAACGGTGCGTACCGTTTCCATTCCGTGGCAACGACTGCAGGGAACAAGTGGAAATTCTTCAACACAGCGAGAAAGGTCTCCAACAAACCATCGATCGCAAAAAACACCCCTGGCAATGCCACTCGCCGCACGACCGAACACGAAACGTCGCCTTCGTTCCACTGATCGCCGGCCAGGCCCTCGAGCATCATTGTGTAGCCGCGCAGCACGAGGTGGAGGCCATTGAGGCGCTCGCAACTGCGCGCGTTCATCTTGTGTGGCATGGCCGAGGAGCCAACTTGGCCAGGGGCAAAACCTTCCGAGGCGAGTTCGGCCCCGGCCATCAGGCGTAAAGTTTTCGCAAAGCTGCTCGGTGCCGAGCCGAGCTGCACCAAGATGCCGGCCAAAGCGGCATCCAGGCTGCGCGGGTAGACTTGCCCGACTGCCCCTAGCAACCGCTGGAATCCGAGAAAGCGGAGCACTGCGTGTTCGAGGCATTCGACTTTCGCTGTGTCCCCGTGGAAGAGAGTCAGCAAATCGAGTTGCGTGCCCACAGCCCCTTTAAGCCCCCGCAGCGGGTAGTGCTCGATCCACCACTCCAAGTGGCCGATGGCGAGGAGCAACTCCTCGCCGTACATGGCGAGCCGACGGCCAAAGGTTGTGGGCTGCGCAGGCACGTTATGGGTGCGGGCGGGGAGCACGGTGTCTCGGTACTCTTCGGCTCGTTTGGCGAGCCATCCCCCCGCCGCCACCGCCTTTTCGAGCACCAGGGTTGCCGCGCGGAAAATCTGTAACTGCTCGACATTTTCCGTGAGGTCGCGACTGGTCATTCCCTTATGGATGTGCTCGTAGCCCGCAAGAGCGCAAAACTCCTCGATGCGCGCTTTGACGTCGTGCTTGGTCACCCGCTCGCGGCGGCGAATGCTGTCGAGGTCGACTTGTTCCTTCACACGCTCGTAAGCGGCAATGGCTTCGTCAGGAATGTCCAGGCCAAGTTCTTTTTGCGCCTTCAAAATGGCGATCCAGAGCTCTCGCTCCAGAATGACTTTGCCCCGTGGCGACCAAATGGCCGTCATCTCCGGGCTCGCGTAACGTTCGGCCAAGACGTCTGCTGGCGGCAGGCCAGGTTCACCGTTGGACATTGCGAAGCTTGTTTACGCAACTCCGCAGGCTTCTGCCAGACAAGGGGTGGGTGCGACCGTGGCCGGCCGTTCTTCCGCAGAGACTTCAGTCGCCCGTTGGTGTCCTGACCGGTGAGGGATCGGGCTCCTCGTTTAGCCGTGGAGATGGCGGTGCCGGAGAGGCCGTACCTCTGGCTGTAGGTTTGGCTGTGGGTGTCGAGCGGCGTGCGGCGGGTGAAGCCGTGCGCGTTGTGTAAGCGGTGGCGTGCGGCGTAGGCTGTGGAGTTGAAGGTGTCAGCGCTGACTCGGTTTCGGGCGTGCTTTCGGGGGTCTCTCTCGCGGCAGCACTCGGCGGTGGTGTCGGAGCCACAGTGGCGAGCGCTGCAGGTGTTTGCTCGAGGGAGGCTCTCGCAGAACTTGCCGAAGCCGCACGAGGTTGCGGTTGTTCCGGAGCTACGAGCCAGCCGAAAGCTCCGCTCGGTGCGGTAGGCCTGACTCCCGCAAGCGGCTGATCCCTCCTGCCGGTGGTGCTGGTGGCTGGCGATTGGACCGGCAGCACATCGAGCTGAAATACCAACACGCCGTCCGGCAGGCCGTCGGGATCGAGACGGTCGAGTCCCACACGGTCCACATTCACAAGATCCGCGGGACGCCACTGGAGGGACTCGGGCTCCGCGGGCGAGCTGGAGAAAAAGAAGGCTGCCGTAATCCGTGCGATGGTGCTGCCATCGGTGAACTCAGCGCTGGTCGGATTCGGAACCGTGTTGAGGTCGAAAGATAGTGTGTAAGGAGCAGGATTGGGTACGAAGTTCGTCAGGCCGTATCGACCGTACACCAACACACTGATCCCTGGCGACAGCAAGTCGCCATCGAAGAAAAGGTTCAAAACCAGCGCAGCGGGAAACTCGCCAGGGCGGAACTGCCAGAAGAGATGCGTGACGTGCGCACCAGACCAAAGAGGTAGCCCCAGCCTGCCGCTTCGGTCGCGCAAGCTTCCGTCCGGCGCGAGTGGGAAGGGCATACCTCGGGTTCCGGGAAGGGGCCAGCGAGTAAAACCTAAAGGCCGAGTTCCGTCCGCGTTGCCCGTTTGCCAGATAGGGCCGATAATTTCCGCCCGCTCATCGGCTCCGTAGAGAAGCACGCCGCTGAGATTGAGCCCTTTTGCGGAAACAGCTGCAAGGAGGCAAATTTCGAGCACGAGGGTGAATGCGAGGCCGCGTCCTCGCAGAAGTTTAGGATCCGTTGAATTTTTACAGGCAAAGCTGAGGCGCAGCAGTCGCTTCATGAAACCTGTGGAAGCGCGACTTGTCCGCGTGCCTCGAGCGCGTCCCAAACCGTGTCCGCAAGGGCAAGGAAACTTTGGCTGGCGGGATGCTCTGCCGCAGACAGCACGAGCGGGACGCCGCGCTCTCCGGCCTGCATCAGTTCGGCGACGAGCGGCAGCGCTCCGAGAAACGGGATGCCCAGCTCCTCTGCCATGCGTTGGCCTCCGCCATGACCGAACGGTTCGCTTCTCCCGCCGCAGCTCCGGCACACATGGAAGCTCATGTTCTCGATCACCCCCAGCACCGGCGCCCGTAGTTCGCGAAACATCGCGACGCCGCGACGAACGTCCTCCAGGGCCATGCTTTGCGGGGTGGTGACGATCACTCCACCCGTGAGGGCAAGTTGTTGCGCGATGGTGAGCTGCGCATCACCAGTCCCGGGCGGGAGGTCGAGCACGAGCACATCGAGCTCCCCCCACACCACATCTTGGAAGAATTGCGTCAGGACCTTGGTGATCATCGGGCCCCGCCAAATGACAGGAGTGCCCGGATCGATAAGGAAACCCAAGGAGATAGTTTTCACTCCGTGGGCATCCACGGGCACGATACGCCGGTCAGGTGTCACCGCAGGGCCGCCATGCGCCCCCACCATTTGCGGGACACTCGGGCCGTATATGTCGGCATCGAGCAGGCCTACACGGTGTCCTTTGGCGGCGAGGGCGTATGCCAGGTGGACGGCAACGGTCGACTTGCCCACTCCACCCTTTCCACTGGCCACCGCGAGAGTACGTTCGACGCCCGGGATGGTGCCGCTGGGTCTGGAAGAGGGCCGTGATGCGGGAGCTGGTTGGGTGACCACCACCTCTACCTGCCCCACTCCGGGCATCGCGGCTACGGTGGTCGCTACCGCTTGGCGCAGTTGTTCAATGATGTTGGCGTCGCGGGTGGTGGGAGCTAAGGTCACGGTCACGCCAAACGAGCCCACTTCGATGTCGCGTACGAAACCAAAGCTAACGATATCGCGACCGAGGCCGGGGTACTTCACCCGCTTCAACTGATCGAGGATTTCTTGCGGCGTGGGCATGGTGTTCCGACCATAGCGTGGGTCGGCCCCGGCAGCGAGGTGCAGGCATCGGGGGGATGAGCCGCCAGCGGGGCTCACTCCCTTGCGTGGCGGCGGCAGATTTGGTCCTTGGTCCGAGTAGCGGAGGAAAGGTTGCAGCCGGACGAGGCGAGCGGGATCGAGCAATCGCGGTTCGACGTGTGGCGGGCGCGTCTGGGTTTCGTTTTTGCCCCGCTCGTTTTCCTCGCTGTATGGTGGGCCCCGCTCGGCTTACCGTTACCTGCGCACCGCTTAGCTGCCATCTTGGCTGCCGTGGGGGTGTTGTGGGTGAGCGAAGCAATCCCGATGGCGATGACAGCGTTCGTCGGTGTTTCGGTGGCGGTCGTCGTCGGCGTTGCTCCCGCTAGCGAGGCTTTTGCACCCTTTGCCGATCCCCTGGTGTTCTTATTTGTCGGCTCTTTCATCTTGGCTCGCAGCATTTTCGTGCACGGGCTCGACCGGCGTCTGGCGCTGGGAATCTTGTCGTGGCGAATTGCCAGCAAGAGCCCGTGGTCATTGTTGATGGCCTACTCGGGAACCGCCGCGTTGCTTTCGATGTGGATCAGCAACACGGCCACGGTAGCAATGATGTACCCGATCGGTCTCTCCATCCTCGCTGCATTGGAGCAACAAGAAGGTGGCCGACCGCGAGCCGTACGTCGGTTTGGTGCGGGCTTGTTGTTGTCCTGTGCATTCGGCGCATCGATTGGCGGCCTCGCCACGCCGGTGGGAACGCCTCCCAATCTCATTGGCTTGGGCTTCCTGCGACGGAGCGGCGCAGCGGAAATCCCGTTCTTTAGTTGGATGTTGGTGGCGATGCCGGTGGTTTTCGTACTTTGGTTCTGGATGGTGTTTCGCTTTCGCCATCTGGGGCGCGGCTTGGAACCGGCGCTCATGGCGCTCAGGAGCGAACTTGTGGAGCGGCGGCAGGCCTTGGGCTCGTGGAGTGCTGGCGAGCGCAACACCGTGCTGGCGTTTCTGGTTACGGTGAGCTTGTGGATTGCTCCCGGCGTCGTGGCGCTGTTCTGCGGCCGAGAGCATCCAGCCTATATCTGGCTCATCTCGACGTTCCCAGAAGGAGTGGCCGCGCTCCTAGGTGCGAGCTTGTTGTTTGTCTTGCCCATCGATGCACGACGCAACCGCTTCACATTGACTTGGGAGGAAGCGGCACGCATCGACTGGTGGATTGTGTTCCTTTATGGCGGCGGCTTAGCCCTCGGCAACTTGGCTTTTCATACGGGGCTCGCGGAAGCGGCCGGGCGGGCGCTCACGCAAGCGCTCGGGATCGAGCGACCCTTAGGCTTGTTGTTCACCGCGACGGTAGCCGCGACCGCGCTTTCGGAGACGACGAGCAACACGAGTGCTGCGAATATGGTCGTGCCGGTGGCGATTGCATTTGCTCGAGCGGCCGGAACCGATCCGGTGTTGCCGGCACTCGGGGCCACGATGGCCGCTTCGCTGGGATTTTTGTTGCCCGTGTCCACGCCGACGAACGCCATCGTGTACAGCTCGGGTCGAGTGCCGTTGACGTTCATGATCCGCTACGGTGCTCTTCTCGACCTGGCAGGAATCTTAGTGGTGACCTGCGGCGTAGCCGTGCTTGGGTTGTGGGTGTTGGCACACCGCTAGCGCAGCTCAATGGGATTTGTGAGCACTGCATCGGGGGTGCGCTCGATGCGCGGCTCGCACGTGACCAACCGCAGGCGAATACGCTGGCGTTTAGGCAGGGAACAATGGGGATCGACGGTGCGGAGCTCGAAGTTGTAGCGCTCGGCTGGTTCGCGGATAAGCCAGCAGTGGTCCTCGAGTGCAATTCGCGAATCGAGCGCCACGAGCTCGCCAACAACACAGTCGCTTTGCGAGTCGGCGACGGTGACCGTAGCCGCAATCCGCACGGGCAGCGCGGTGATGCTGTGCAGGCGAATCTGGGCGTTGCCGAGTGACGCGTAGCGGTCGAAGTCGGTTCGGGCGAACATCCGGGCATTGCCCGCAGAAAGATTTTCGCCCACGCGTGAGGTACTTTCTTCCCAAAACCGGGGCGGGCCGACATCGACGTGCAAGAAGCGCTGGCGCTCATAAAAGCCAACGCCGCCAACCTGCTCGGTGCGCAGGCGCAGCCAGAGCTTGCGCAAGTCGATGCCGGGCATGGTGATGTCGGCGGCTAAGGCCTGCGTGTGCAGCGAGGCAAGGGCAACCGCTCGGCCTTGCTCCCCGAGAGCTTCGTTAAACTCTGGACTCCGGTAGCCGGAAAGGAGCACCATCGGACGCGCCCGATAGCGGCTCTGAATGTAGGCGAGGAGCTCGACCAGCCTCAGGGGAATAGGTTGCATACGACCATCGCCGCGCGAACGGAAAAAGCGGTTCAGTTGCGCGAGCGCCTGCGGGTTGTACGAGCCGTCAGCGTGTCGATACTGGATGCGGAGCTGCTCGGAAAAGTGCGCGTGTTCGAGTTCGAGCTGCCCCGTGCCGGCAAAGAAAAAGCGAAGCGGCTGGCGATCATCTCCGGCACGACGCTCACGCCCGCTTTCGGCAAACACGGCAAGTGGCAGCAGAAGCCACAGGAGCACCCAACTCGTTTTGGGGGGCAAACGCACCATGGCAACTTGCAAAGCTTGCGGTCAGCGACGGATCCACTCGGGAGCGCGGCAAAGGTCTTTGGTGATATTTTTCTCGTGCGCTTCGATCGTCCCGCCGCCGATTTCGATGAGCTTGGCGTCGCGCCAGAGTCGCTCGACGACGTATTCGCCCATGTACCCGTAGCCACCCAGCACTTGAATGGCGCGGTCGGCAATGTCCTTCCCCACCCGAGCCGCGAAGAGTTTCGCGCCATCAGCATCCGCGCGGTTGCCCAGGGAACGCAAATCGAGGCGGCGCGCCACGTCGTAGACGTAGCTGCGGGCGGCTCGAAATTCGGCATAGGAGTCACCGATGTAGCGCTGAATTTGCCCGTGCTCGCGTAGTGGCACGCCGAACGCGCGCCGCTCGTTTGCATAACGGACCATGGTTTCGAGGCAGCGCATGGCAATGCCGAGCGACATCGCCGCCAGCGCTAGCCGCTCGATTTCTAGGTTCCGCATCATATGCTGCAGGCTCGCGCCTTCTTCCCCAATCAGATTTACTGCCGGGATGAGGCACTGGTCGAACACCAGCTCGGCAGTCATCGAGGCTCGCATGCCGAGTTTGTCGTGCAGCCGTTGTCCTAAGCTGAAGCCAGGAAAGCCCTTCTCCACGAGAAAGGTACTAATTTTCCCGCCAGTCTTGGCGTAAACGAGGAAGACGTCGCCCAACGTGTGATCGTCCAGTGCGCCATTGGTGATGAACATTTTACGCCCGTTCAGCACGTAATGGTCCCCGCGCCGCTCGGCAGTGCTGCGCATGCCGAGCACATCGGTACCGGCCTCCGGTTCGGTCATGCACATCCCGCCAATCCATTCGCCGGAGATGACCTTAGGGAGGACACGTCGTTTTTGTTCGGCGTTCGCATTGGTGGCAAAGTTGTGCACGAACAGCACCGCATGGGCTAGGTATGCCAGGCAAAAGCCGGGGTCCGACCACGACAAGGCCTCGTGCACGATGACTGCCGCGGTAGCATCTAATCCGGCTCCGCCGTCCTCCGCTGGAACAGTCAAGCCAAGGAGCCCGAGTTCCCCCGCGCGGCGGAAGAGTGCGCGGTTAAAATGCTCTTCTCGATTGTACTCCTGCGCCTGGGGCTCCACTTCCTCGCGCACGAAGGTTTCGACGGTGCGCAATAGTAAGCGGTGTTCCTCGGTGGGCGCATAGAGGGGAAACTCTTTCCACGAAGGCAGGGCAGTGTGTGGCTCGCTCATGTGAGCCATTGTCGGCAAGATGCGGCGGAGGAACAAGCCCGTCGGACTTTACCGGGCCGACTTCCGACCGTTACTGTTCGAGCGCCGGCCGTTGCGGCGGACTTGGCTTAAGTCGCGCACCGCACCGCGCGCTGCGCTGGTCGTGAGCAGCGCGTACGCTTGTAGCGCTGGCGAGACCGCGCGCTGGCGGTTGCGCGGCGTCCACGCGGCGGCTCCTCGCTCGATTTCGGCAATGCGCCGCTGTTTGAGTTCGGCCTTGTCCACAAGCAGTTCGATCTTGCGTTGGGGAATGTCGATGCGGATGCGGTCCCCGTCGCGGACGAGCGCGATCGCGCCGCCTTCGGCCGCTTCCGGTGAGATATGCCCGATGCTCAGTCCCGAAGTGCCGCCGCTGAAACGACCATCGGTAACCAATGCGCACACTTTACCGAGTTGTTTGGCCTTGATGTAGGAGGTCGGGTACAGCATTTCTTGCATGCCCGGCCCACCCTTGGGCCCTTCGTAGCGAATGACGACGACGTCGCCCGGGCGAATCTTGTCGTTCAAGATCGCGTGGCAGGCTTCCTCTTGCGACTCGAACACGCGAGCCGGTCCCTCGAACGTCCAGATCGATTCGTCGACACCCGCGGTCTTCACGATGCAACCATCGGGAGCCAGGTTGCCGTAAAGAACGGCAAGCCCACCATCCTGGCTGTACGCGTGCTCCAGGCTGCGAATACAACCGCTCACCCGGTCGCTGTCGAGTTCGGCATAATAGGTTGCCTGCGAGAAAGCCACTGTCGTGCGCACACCGCCGGGAGCAGCAAGCGAGCGCTGGCGTGCCTCGGGTGAAGCCGTGGGGCGGCGAACGTCATTCCGGTCGATGGCTTCTCCCATCGTTCGGCTATGGACCGTGGGCACGTCACGATGGATGAGCCCGCCACGATCGAGTTCCCCGAGGATGGTGAAAATGCCGCCAGCGCGATTCACGTCCTCGATGTGGTAATGCGAGGAAGGGGCGACCTTGCAAATATTGGGCACCCGGCGCGACAAGCGGTCGATATCCCGCATCGTGAACGGCACGCCCGCTTCATGCGCAATCGCCAAGATATGCAGCACGGTGTTCGTCGAGCCGCCCATGGCGATATCTAGGGTCATGGCGTTTTCGAACGCCTCGAAGGTCGCGATGCTGCGGGGGAGCACACTAGTGTCACCCTGCTCGTAATAGCGCCGCGCCATCTCGACGATGAGCCGGCCAGCGGTTTCGAAGAGTTGCCAGCGAGCTGCATGGGTGGCCACGATGGTGCCGTTTCCCGGCAAGGCCAGACCCAAGGCTTCGTTCAGGCAGTTCATGCTGTTGGCCGTGAACATCCCGGAGCAGGATCCGCAGGTGGGGCATGCGGATCGCTCCATTTCGAGAAGTTCCGCGTCGCTCACACGATCGTCCCCCGCCGCGATCATCGGATCGATCAGATCCAGTTTGCGCGGAGGCAGAGGGTTTCCATGTTCGTCGTGGGTGCCGGCTGAGGTGCCCGCCTCCATCGGACCACCGGAGACGAAGATGGTCGGAATGTTCAGCCGCATGGCTGCCATGAGCATCCCTGGGGTAATCTTGTCGCAGTTCGAGATGCATACGAGGGCATCAGCCACGTGGGCTTGGACCATGTATTCAACGCTGTCGGCAATCAAATCGCGGCTCGGCAGCGAGTAAAGCATGCCGCCGTGGCCCATGGCGATGCCGTCGTCAACGGCGATGGTGTTGAACTCCACGCCCCAGCCGCCAGCAGCATCGATCACCTTTTTCAGCCGCTGGCCCACATCGTGCAGGTGGACATGGCCGGGTACGAACTGAGTGAAGCTATTGGCGATCGCGATAATCGGCTTTTGGAAGTCAGCATCCTGCATGCCGGTGGCACGCCACAACGCACGCGCCCCCGCCATGTGTCGCCCTTGGGTGGTCACCCGGCTGCGGTAGGGATTCATGGCTACCAGTGTAGTGCGACGGGCGGCGGCAAGCAACGAAGGACGGAACTGCGCAGGGCCTCGGCTCAGTCCTCGTCGGGCAAGGGTTCGGCCGGTGGGGCGTACTCCTTACCTTCTTCGATGGCCTCCACCACGTCCTCGGTTTGCGGCGGCTCCGGCCGCACCTCGACCGCCGGTGGGACGACCGGCTTGTCCCGATCCTCTCGCTCCCACAGGAGCTCGCTGATTTGCAACCGGTCGACAATTTCCTGCACGCCGGCGACATCGGTTAACAGCTTCAGCAGGATTTGGTGCTCAAGCTCGCTCGGTAGGGCGCCTTCGAGATACACCACCCCGTGGCGAGCCACGATGCGAAGCTCTTCCATGTCGACGCGCCCGTCTTCGCGCACAGTGTCGCGCAAAGCCTCTTCGAGCTCGCGGTCGGAGAGCAATTCGAGATCACCGGGCAGCCCCCCGCGCTTAGGCGTGGCCTCCTCTTCTTCTTCCGTCGCTTCGGGAACTTCTTTTTCCCGACGTTCGGCGCATTTAACACAGTAAGGTGTTTGCGGGATGGCACGCAGCCGAGCGATGGGAATTTTTCCGCCGCAGTCGACGCAAACCCCGTAGCTCCCTTCGGCAATGCGGCGGAGGGCATCCTCAATCAGGGCAAGCTCACGGCGTTCGTGTTCGCCGAGCCGATCGTAAAGCCGCGCTGCGCGTTCCTCCTGAGCGAGTTCTTCGAGCTCGGCCTCCCGCTCGGCAGCAATGGCTGCCAGGTCGGCCTCGGTTTCGGCCACGGCGTGCAGCAAGGCCGCACGTTGTTTGCGCAGCTCTCGGGCCAGTTTCAATAGCTCGCTTTCTTTCATAACAGGGTTCCTTCTGAGTCTTTCGCTGCGAACGCTGGTTTGACTTACCTCAGTGCAACCTGCCTCAGGCCAACTTGGTTTCTCGGCGGCAGCATCATCGCACATCCAGAGGCGGTGCGGAACTGCCTTCGAGCGCGTTCCGCACCGCTGTTAACCGATTCGCAAAAACCGTTTATGCGGCCTGCACTTCGATCTTCTTCGGCCGCTTCCCAGGCTCTTCGGTTTTCGGCAGACGAATTTCGAGGACGCCATCTTTGAGGGTTGCGCTGGCGGCGTCAGCCTTCACTTCAACTGGCAAAGTAATCGTGCGCGTAAACGAGCCAAAGGTTCGTTCGCTACGGTAGTAGTCCTTTTCCTTCACCTCCTCGCTCCGTTGCTTTTCGCCCTTAATCGTGAGCGTCTTATCCGTCAGGCTGACCTCGATCTGGTCCTTGGTTAGGCCCGGAAGTTCCGCCTTGACGACGACGTCATCTCCTTCCTCGTAAACGTCAACCGCTGGGACCTTGAGTTCGAACTCACGAAGCGGCCGCCAGACCTCTGGCCACTCGATCCGTGGCCACGGGAACCTCGGTAAGTCGGAAAAGAAGCGCTCCACAAAGCGCTCGAACGGGTCGACGACTACCCGCTCGACGGGCGCCGCGCGTACCGGGACAACTTCGCCCCCGCGGTTGCTTTGTTTCTTGGTTCCCTTCGCTTTGGCCTTTGCCATGTACGTCATCCTCCTTTCTTTTTTTCGCGCTGCCAAGATTTGTTCGATTCGTGTCCGCCGCAAGTGCTTCGCAATTCCGAAGCCAAAAATTTTCCTTGCGTCCCAGGCACACGTTTGCTGCACGCTGTTCTTTTTTCCGAGAATCCACCGAGTGGCGCATGCGTCTAGCCGGTGCGGTGGTTTGAACAGCGAAGAGGTGGTTTGGACAGTGAAGAAAACTCCGTTGTTTAAGGGTCACCGGGTTGTTAGTTTGAGCCCGCATTGACGAACTCGCGGGGTTCGCCCCGCGGGGCTTGGCGCCCGCTCTCCCTCTCTTAGCCCCCCTTCGGGAGGGAGGGCGGCGCTGAGCTCACTGCAGCGAGGGCGCGCGCCTCGGCGGTTGCCGTACCCAGTGACGCTGACTGTTATTCGAGTGAATAGTTGGAGTGCCGGCGGAGTGGGCAGCCCTTCGAGGAAAACCTGAGACCAGTATGTCTGCCGGCGGCCACCGGCCACGCCCTCGGATTCCGAGCGCCATCCTGTTTCTCTTTGGTGGATTTGTGGCTAGAAAGCCGGTCCTATCATGAAAGCTGTAGTTCTTTGCGCGGGCCTAGGAACGCGGTTGCGTCCTTTGACCTTCAGCACAGCCAAGCACCTGATTCCTGTGGCGAATAAGCCGGTGTTGTTTTACGGGCTTGAAAGTCTCGTGGAAGTTGGGGTGCGCGAGATTGGCATTGTCGTGAGCCGGGAAAGTCGGCCCGTGATTCAGAACGCTGTCGACGACGGGAGTCGATGGGGGGCAATAGTCACGTACATCGAGCAGGAGAAGCCGCAGGGGCTGGCTCATGCCTGCGCATGTGCGGAGACGTTTGTCGGGGACGAACCTTTCATCATGTACTTAGGGGACAACCTGCTGCCCAATGGCTTGCGAGCGCCAGTGGAGCTCTTCCGGACCAGTAAGGCGAACGCTGTGGTCCTCCTCAAGGAGGTGGATGATCCGTCTCGCTTTGGCATCGCCGAAGTCCAAGGGCAGCGCATCGTGCGCTTGGTAGAGAAGCCGGAGAATCCACCGTCGAACCTCGCCATTGTCGGCGGATACATTTTCGATCGCAATATTTTTGACTCCATCCGCCGCATCAAGCCGTCGTGGCGCGGCGAGTACGAGATTACCGACGCAATCCAAGACTTGGTCGATCGCGGCTTCACCGTAGTGCCCTACATTGTGCCGGGTTGGTGGAAGGACACAGGAAAACCCGAGGACATCTTGGATGCGAACCGGGTGATCTTGGATGGCATGCGCAGCGCCATCGAGGGAGAAGTGGACGCAACCTCGGAACTCAACGGAACGGTGATTGTTGCGCCCGGGGCGGAAATTGTGAACTCGCGAATCCACGGCCCCGTGATTATTGGCAAGGACGCCCGCGTGTTTGATGCTCAAGTGGGCCCGTATGTGTCTCTGGGCGACCGAGTACATGTTCTTCACAGCGTGGTGCGCAACTCGGTGATCATGGAAGACTCGCTCATCGAAAAGGTTGCGGAGCCGGTGTGCGATAGCTTGATCGGTCGCCGCGTACTTCTGCGCGGCACTACCAAGACTTCGGGCCTGCGGGTGCTACTCGGCGATTATTGCGAAGTGGAGCTTGGCAAGTAAACGGGAGCTGGGGGCATGGCCGAGGGTGGCTGGCGACGGGCGGCACGGTCCTTGGCGACCCTGGCCGCTGTGTGCGGCTTGCTCGGCGGTGTTGCGGACCTCGGTTGGGCGCAGGGCTGCACGGACCTCGCGGGCCACTTCAGCGCGCAGGTGAACGGGTCGACCTCGGGCTCGAGCACCCGTGTGGGCTCTTGCGGGGGCGGAGAAGCGCCGGAAGCCGTGCTCGCGTTCACTGCCCCGCGGGCGGGTGCGTACACCTTCGACACGTTGGGCTCGTCGTTCGATACAGTGCTGTACGTGCTGAGCCACAGCAATACGGAGCTTGCGTGCAACGACGATGTCCAAGTCGGCGTCGATGCCTGGTCGCGCGTGGCGGTCACGCTTGCTGCCGGTCAGACCGTGCAGGTCGTTGTCGATGGCTTCAGCACGCAGAGTGGTGAGTTCGTTTTGCGGGTCAACGCCGACTGCCCATTGCCGTTTCGTGCCGATGCCCGCGACGTTGGCAATGCAGCAACTTGGGTTGTGAGCGGCTCTACGAATTGCGCGCCTGCGGTGCTGCCAGCGCAAGGGTGCAGCAGTGTGACCTGGGGACGCGGGTCGACCTTCGTCTATACCGCGCCGTTCTCCGGCACGTTCGAGTTCAGTACCGAGGGCTCCGAGTTCGACACTTTGCTCGCTGTCCGACTCGGGACGTGTTCTGGCGTCGAACTCCGGTGTAACGATGACGTCGTTGGGGGGAGCAGCGTCGCCTCTCGGCTTCGAGTGGACTTGGCCATAGGGCAGACCGTGGTGCTGGTCGTGGCGGGGAAGGATTCCGCAAGCGGCCGTTTCGTGCTCAGCGGAACGGGGGTGCCCTTCACCCCGACTGTGACATTTACGCGCACGCGGACCCGCACGCCCACCGCCACGCGCTCGTTCACCCCTCGGCCCTCCGCAACGAACTCGCCGACGCCGTCGTTCACACGCTCCCCAAGTCCAACTCCGACGGCGAGCGCCACTGCCACCTCTTCGCGCTCGGCTACAGCTACACGCTCATTCACGGCGACTGCGACTCCGCGAGCGACCTTGGCGAACACGCCTGCGGCAACGGCGGTGGCGACCGCGACCGCCACGGCCTCGGGCACGCCCACACCGAGCCGCACGCCGGTAGCGAGTCCGAGTGCCACGGCATCGCCCACTGCGACCCTAACCGCGCTGGTTTGCTGTGAATTTCCCTTGGGCAGTCTCTTGCGCTGCGAGCTGCTCGGTGCCGCTGAATGCCACGGCCGCGGTGGTATGACTCTTCCTGTGGATGCCTGCACATCCGCGCGTTGCAGCCCTCCGATGAGCCCGACTGGCACGATCACCGCGATGCCGACGCGGACCCTGACGTCTCGCCCCACTTTAACCCCGTTGCCCTCGTCGACTCCCGCAGCGACGGTGAGCAGCGCGCTGACGGTGAGCCCAACCCAGGCGCAGCCGGGTGCGCGGATTGTTGTACATGGTAGAGTGGCAAGCGGACATAGCGGTGTGCGGCTATGGTTCGATGACACTGGAGGGTGGGTTCCACTTGGCGACCTCCGTGTAGACGCATTGGGCGCCTTCGCGGCGACGGTGCGCATTCCCGAAAGCGCCGAGCCGGGAATGTACCGCATCTGCGCGGCGGCGGTCGACCCGGGCGTCGAAGGTCGCGACCTTGTGTGTGCTCCCTTGGCCCTAGAATCGGCGACGGCGTCACTCACGGTTCTCACGCTGGATGGCGGTGTGCCTCAACCAGGTGTGCGTGTGCACTTGCACGCCGCCAGCGGTGCAGTGGCGGCGAGTGCGGAGTCCGATGAGGTCGGCATCGCTGAGTTCTTGGCGGTAGCGGCGGGCGTGTACGATGTCCGCGCCGTGTGCGAGGACAACAGCTCTTGCTCCGCACGGCTTTACTTTCCCCCGTCCAAGATTGTCCTCGCTCCGGGGAGCAGGCGCGCGGTGGCTTTGCGGACAGTCACGCCGCCTCCGAGGAGCGAGATGGAGTGGGTTGGTGCTCTTGTTTTGCCTGCAGGACTGGTGGCGAGCACTCGGCCCCTGGCTCTGCCCTTCCTCGTCAGAGACCCGTGGGCGTTCCCGAGCCTCGAAGGGCTTGGACTCCCTCCGCTGATCGTTCGCTTTTGGGGAATCCCTAGTGCTCCGCCCGCGAGTAACCACCGGGCCGTGGATTTTCGGGTCGTAGGCACTCGCGGCTTACTGCTGGGGAGCACTGCACGACGGCCGCAGCCGGTGTACGCGCTCGACCCGGAATGGAATTTTCCCGCGTTCGTGGCTGATGTGAATCTTGGGTCTCTGCCCGGCGGCGAGGTGACCTTGGAGGTGCAACCGACGGGAGGCACGACGCGCTCGTTTCCGCTTGCGGGCGAGCCCCTCGCGCTTCGTTGGGGACCACCCGTGCGCAGTGGGGAGGGTGCGGTGGAGGCGACTGTGGACGACCATGTGTTGCAAGTGCAATTCGCGACCATAGCTCCGCGCCCGCAATGGACGTGGGACTTGGTCCTTCAACAGGGCGGAGGTCAAATGGTGCCATGGTCGGGCACAGTTTCCGTTGAGCTTGTGGAGTCGTGGGGTACGAAGCTGGATTGGCAAGGAACAGCGCGTGCACGCATGACTTCGACCCTGGCGGAGCGGCGGGCGGAGTCGAATCTGTCGCTTTCCTTGCTTCGCGGGGCACGATTGACGGGCGCGGCTTATCGGGTTGCGGGAAATCTGCAATGGGAACGGTGTTTCGATGTTCGGCAGCGGCCGGCGACAGCGACGTTGCCGCTCGAACTCTGCGAAAACTGCCCGCGCGAAGTGTTTGCCCGCGACTTTTCTTCGAGCACGTGCGTGGAAGCTCATGGCAGCCTGCAACTTGAGGTTGCCCCTAACCTTCACGCTAGCGGGCGATTCGCGTTGGAGTTCGCGCCGCTCGGTGTGCGGTCGTTGGAAGAACCAGCAGGACTGTGTCAGGTGCGATGGTGGGCGAAGCAAAGCTTGGGAGCGCGAGCTAGCGTATCCTACAATTCCAGCCGGTCCCCGGCGGTGTTCGTTCCAGAGGCGCCGTGTCTGGCGCTGAGCGAGCGCTGGATTGCCGGCGTGCAATGTGTTGGGAGGATGTTCGTTGGCCCGCAGCTGGATTTTATGGCCACCGCGCCGTGTGCACTGCCAGTGGCAACGGATCGCGCAAGTGCGTTCACGCAGAACCCAAACCCAGTTCTGGCTGTCGACGAATCCGGGTGGGCGTTGCTCCTCTCGGTCGCACCGGCGTCGACTCCCGCGGGAGCTCCTTCCACCGTGGCTTGGGAGATGCTTGGCGGCGCGCAAGCCGGGGAAACAGGGAGCCTCGGCGTGGGGAGCGGGTTTGTCGACCGGTCTGCATTGGCCTCGGTAGGTCCCGACCGAATGGTCGCCGTCTGGGTGGAGAGTGGCCTCCACCCGCAGGCTGCACTCGAGGCCGAACTTGGAGCCCTCAATGCGAGCGCGGAGTTGGCGACGGCGGAGTGGATAGATGGGGGCTGGAGCGCATCCAGATTGCTCACGCAGGACGACGTTGCCGACGGCCGGCCTGTGCTCGTGCGTGCACCGGAGGGCGCACTCTTGTTTTGGTTGCGCGCGGAACGGCCTCCGCTCGGCAGCGCTGCGGCCAGCGTGTTCTGGGGCCGCTACGGGCGGGGCACGGGTTGGCAGTTGGAAGGCCCGCTGTCGTCCGCCAGCGCGGGCACCATTCGAGATCTGGCTGCTGGTGAGTTGCAGGACGGCACGGTTGTGGTCGCCTGGTTGGAAGATCGCTCGAGCGGCGGAAGCGCCGTGCGGATTCGACATCGCAGTGGAGACACCTGGATGGCTCCCGAAGAGGTCGTTCTGCCGCGGGGGGTAAGGGCAACTCTGTTGCGATTTGTGGCGGGCGGCGCAAGGCCGGCGGTTTTGGTGCGCGCCCACCAGGAAGGAACGCGCGGGCCCGGCGGCGATCTCTATTGGGTGGAGCGAGGAACGCAGGGGTGGTCGACGCGCAAGCTGACGGAGGACCACAGCGTAGATGAGTTTTGGCCACTCGTGAGCGGCCTGAGAGTGTACGTGTTTTTCCGCAACACCGGTGGTGGCTCCCTGTCAGAGGGCAACGGCGACCTGTGGGCGATGACCATAAAGGACGCGGCACCCGAGGCGTTGGTACGATTAACTTCGGACGGCGCCGGCCACGTAAGCCCGGTAGCGGTACAACGCGGATCCGATGAGGTAGTGATTGCCGATGTGCACCAACGCGCCCCCACTGAACTCCCGCGGGTGGTCGTGCACCGTTGGCTTTTGCTTCCTGACTTGGCTCTGGAAGACGCTCGGTGGGAGCCGCCAACTGGCGCGGGAATTGGTGAGCGTCCACTGAGGGAAGGCAGGGCGCTGGTCGTGCGGATTGTGAATCAGGGGCTGATCGATAGCGGTTCCCCGTTTTCCGTGCGTTTACGCAGTGGCGAGGGAGTGGTGGGCGAGGCGCACGTGAGCACACCCCTCGCGCCAGGGGCTGCCACGGAGATCACGCTGAATCCTGGGCCCAGCAGCGCGGCTCAACAGTTCGTGGTCGTGGTCGACGAAGAGAATCGGGTGGCGGAGTCGGAAAAGGGGAACAATGTGTTGCGTGTCGACACCCGTCCTGAAGCGCCCCAGTGGGTGGGGTACAGCGCGGATGAATCGTCCGGCGATGTGGTGCTCCAATGGCTCGAGGTGGGCGATGCCGCGCAGTACCGGGTGTATCGTGCCAACGACCGCGGGCAGCCGTTTGAGCTGTGGACGGCGACGCTTGCCCCCGAACTACGAGATCCAGGTGCACTGCTCTTGGGCCGCCAGCTGTCGTACCGCATTACTGCCGTCGACGAATTTGGCCGGGAATCGGAGCCGAGCAGCGCAATCGTTGTGGATGGACTGGTGGCACCGCGTCCTTGCACGGGTGATTGCAATGGTGACGGCGTTGTGACCATCGATGAGCTCTTGCTAGGGGTGAACATTGCCCTGGAGGTCAGGGCGTTGGATGCCTGTCCGTACTTCGACGTGACTGCGGACGGCGCCGTCACGGTCGACGAACTCCTCCTCGCCGTAGGCAACGCTTTGAGTGGATGTCCCTGAACCGTCCTGAACCGTCTGAACCCTCGTCGCTGAACCCTCCCGTGTGGCGGACCTGGACCCATCGAGCGGGTCACTGCTCTTCGACACCGGGCAGTGGGGCACACAAGGTGCGCACGAGCAAAGAAGGAAAGAAAAGAGGCCGCCCAGCATCCGCGTTAGGTCGATGGGGTTTTAGCCTCGCGATCATCGCGCGTTCCGCTTGAGGTTCGCGGGTTTTCGCTGTTAAACGGCGGCTGCAATGGTGAGAACACTGGGGCGCCGGGTGGCAGCGCTAGATCCCCGCCGGCTTTGGCAACTGTGGAACAACGTGCGTTTGGGCTGGCGGTTGCTGCGCGATGGGCGCGTGGGCTGGTTGCCTAAGGCCGTGTTCGTCGGCGCGATTGTATACGTGTTTCTGCCGCTCGATTTGTTGCCGGACACGTTGCCGCTTGTGGGGCAAGTTGACGACCTGCTCTTGCTTCTGTTTGCCTGGAAGTTGTTTTTGGCACTCTGCCCACCCCAAGTTGTCGAAGAGCATGCCCGGCAAATCGCCCGCGAGCTACTCGCGCAGTGAAGGGGCGCCGAAAGCGTGGCGTGCTCATGCAACCCTTCGCACGGGAGTGGTTGTGCGGTCCGTAGGTGGAAAAGCCTTCCGTATAGAGCGAGTGTGCCCCGCATGTCAGGGCACACTCGCCGCGTTCCCGTGTGCCCCGCGCGGACTCGTGCTCGTTCGCAACCCGCGTCGATGATTGTCCGAGCGTCCGTGACTTCTCGCTCTGCGGGCTCGTGCGAGTACCTTTCGGAGCCGACTCGGCGTCCCCCAAGGTCGGACCGATCGGCTCGGGCGAGGGCAAGCCGTACCTCTTACCAGGGCAGGCAGAGTGTGCTTCAAATGGCCGTGCCTGACGATGCGCTCGGGCTTAGTGGAGAAACTTGCCCAGCCGGTCGAACTTCGAGCCTGACCAGTAGATGAAGGTTGCTTTGCCTTTGATCGCCTTCTCGTCGGCAAAGCCCCAATAACGGCTGTCCAAGCTCTCGTCGCGGTTGTCACCCATCACGAAGAATTTGCCTGGCGGCACCACGACTGGTCCGAAGTTATCTCGCGGTACTGCGTGAACCTCGTTGGGGTACTTATAGTGTGCCCAAGGCTCTTCAACGGGTTCGTCGTTAATGAACAGCCGCTTCTGCCGCATCTCCACCTTGTCCCCTGCCACGGCAACCACTCTCTTAATCAAGTCCGTTTTCCCGTCGTTCGGCGAAACGAAGACGACAATGTCGCCCCGCCTCGGGTGTGACCACTGCGTGATCGGGATCACGATGCCAGTGAACGGCACGTCCACATGGAAACCGTAGGCGAGCTTGTTCACGAATAAGTGATCGCCGATTTGAATCGTGGGGAGCATCGAGCCAGACGGCACCCAAAATGCCTCCACCACCGTGGCCCGAATTGCCAGCGCCACGAGCAGTGCCAGCGCCAGAGATTCGATATTCTGCCGCAGGCGGGATTTTCTCGGTTGGATTGCTTCGGAGGCTGTAGTCGGCCGACGTGCTTGTCCCATAAAACGCCCCTACCATGGAGTTCGAAGTTCGTAGCGTCAAGGTCTGGCGAGGTCCTGTTCGGCACGGCGGTCGCGCTTAGACACTCCCGGGCTGCCCACAAGGTAAAAGCGCAGCGGCAGATCCGCAGCCAAACGCACCCCAATCCGGGTACTGGTGACGATCTTCTCTTCCGGCCGCACGAATCCGGGTTCGACCCAAATGTGCGGATCCCGCACTAGGTCGCGCCCGTTGTCGGCCCGAGTGAGGTGGAGCGCACGTGCGAGCAGTGCCGGACCGTTCGCGCGCTCGATCTCATCTAGGCCGCGGAGTAGCACTGCCCCAGCCGTGCCTTCGGGTTCGGTGACGATGTTGACGCAATGGTGCATGCCGTAGGTTAAGTACACGTAGAGAAGGCCCGGGCGCCCGAACATCACCGCATTGCGTTTGGTGCGCTTGCCGTTGGCCGCGTGGGAGGCAGCGTCTTGCGTGTAGGCCTCGGTTTCTACGATGCGACCGCGGTAAATCCGGCCATGAATCCGGTGGCAGAGAAAGCACCCGAGGAGCCTTTTGGCGACTTCCTCGGTGGATCCTTCAAAATCGTGCCGGCCGAGTCGCTTCTTCACAGCGCAACTGGACGTGGCCACCACGCGCCTTCAGGTTGGTGGATGTGCGCCGTGTCTCCCCAACGGCCGGCGATTTGTGTGCCGCACTTTGGGCAGTAGCCGTCGCGGAGATCCACTCGCAAAATGCGGTAGCCATGGCGCGCGACCACCGTATGCCGGCATTGCGGGCAGCGGGTATTTTCGTATTCTCCCACCGCCCCGGGTACGTTGCCGACGTACACGTAGCGAAGGCCGGCTTCCTCACCGAGGCGCGCGGCGAACAACAGCTTTTCCACCGTGGTCGCATCCCGATCGGTCATTTTGTAGTCTGGGTGAAACGCTGTGACATGCCATGGGATGTCGGGCGACACGCTGGCAAGGAACTCGGTGAGGGCCCGTAATTCCTGTGGCGAGTCATTGAAGCCTGGCACCAACAGGGTCACGACTTCGACCCAGAACCCGAGCTCCACCAAGTCACGAATGGTGCGCTTCACGGTTTCCAGCAAACCGCCGAGCTTCCGGTAGTGGCGGTCATCGAAGCCTTTGAGGTCCACCTTGTAAAGGTCCACCCACGGTCGCAGAAAGGCGAGCACCTCGGGGGTGGCGTTCCCGTTGGACACGTACGAGGTGACGAGCCCTGCGGCGCGGGCGTGGCGGAAAATTTCCACGGCCCATTCCGAGGTAATTAAGGGTTCGTTGTAGGTGCTGGTCACAATTTTTGCCCCGTACTTCCGAGCGAGGCGCACAATATCTTCTGGCCCCACTCGTTGGGGAATTACGCCTGCCACTGGGTCGCGCAGCGCTTGCGAGGTGATCCAGTTCTGGCAGTAGGAGCAGTGGTAGTCGCAGCCCAGCATGCCAAAGCTGAGCGCAAGCGAGCCAGGGTAGGCGTGGAAGAAGGGCTTTTTTTCCACGGGATCGCACTGGAGTCCGGCCACGTAGCCCCACGGCACATATAGCTCGCCTCCCTGATTGCGGCGCACTTTGCAAATGCCGATCTTCCCCTCGGGTAAGTAGCAACGGTGCCCGCAGGCAAGGCAACGGAGCGCCTTGTCCGGCAGCCGCTCCACTAGCTCTGCACGGGGTCTGCTCAGCTCTTCGAGCAATGCTTGTAAACTTGACGGCGTAGGCGCTTGGCGAGCCACGACGCAGAACTATAGTGCGCTGCCTGCCCGACAACAATTGGGCCAGTGGAGCCCTGAGTGCGTGTGGAGGCCACCGAAGGGGCGGTGACATCGGACCAGACCCTATGCTTTAAGCGAATGCATGTGGCGTTTAGTGCGGGTGGCAGTTGTCTTCGTGGTTGCCGGAGCTGTGGGTGTGTGGTGGCTTTGGCAAGAGCGGGAGCAAGAGCGCGAGACGGCCATCCGTGGCTCGGGGATCGTCGAGGCAACGGAAGTCGATGTTGCCTTTGAAGTGCCGGGGACGATCATCGCCCGATTTGTCGATGAGGGGGCCATGGTCGACAAAGGGGAACCGATCGCGCAGTTGGACGAGAGAGAATTCCGCTTGCAGGTCGAGCGGGCGCAGGCTGCGAAAGCGGCAGCGGAAGCACGCTACGCCCTATTGACCCGAGGCGCGCGAGGGCAGGAAGTGGACCAGGCGTTAGCCGCATTAGAGTCTGCAGAGGCCGAGCTCCGCATGCGCGAGCGCGACTTCACTCGGGTGGACGAGCTGTTTCGCCAAGGAATAGCCGCACAGGCGGAATGGGATCGGGTACGTGCCGCACTGAACGCGGCTCAAGCGGCGCGGGATGCAGCGCGCGCCCGGTTGGACATGCTCAAGGAAGGTTTCCGCACCGAGGAGATCGAAGAGGGAAGGGCCCGGCTACGCGAAGCCGAAAAGGCTCTGGCGATCGCCGAGCTGAACTTGGCTCGCTGCCAGCTTTATGCACCGATTGCTGGCCGGGTGCTCTCGAGAAATCGGGAGGTGGGTGAAACCGTCATGGCCGGAACCCCGATTGTCACCATGGGTGATCTCTCCCGCCCGTGGGTGAATCTGTATGTGAGCGAACGGGATTTGGGTCGCGTGCGCTTGGGCATGCGGGCCATGGTTTATGTAGATGCCTACCCCAATCGGCCGTTCGAAGGGAAAGTAGTGTACGTATCGGACAAATCAGAGTTCACGCCGAAGAACATCCAAACGCAAAACGAACGAGTGAAGCTTGTGTATCGCGTTAAGATTGAAGTCGAGAATCCGGAGGGAATTTTGAAGCCGGGCATGCCCGCCGATGCGGTGATTCCCTTGGACCAAGTGGAGCAACATGCCTCTCCGCGATGAGCAGCGGCGGTGAATTTGCCATTGAGGTCGAGCGACTGGGAAAAGTGTACCCAGGAGGCACGCGGGCACTGGCAGACGTGAGCTTCCTGGTGCGCCGGGGGGAGCTGTTCGCCCTGGTCGGGCCCGATGGCGCGGGCAAAACGACGCTCCTCCGTACCATTGTGGGCTTGGTGGCGCCAAGCGAGGGGCGGGTGCGGATCGATGGTGTCGATGTCGTGGGCAACCCGGCGTTGGCGAAAAGTCGCATTGGCTACATGTCGCAGCGCTTCAGTTTGTCCGAAACGCTGACGGTGGCCGAGAATTTACTCTACGTTGCGGAGATCTGGCATGTGCCGCCCGGGCAGCGGCGGGAGCGGGTGTCGCGCCTGTTGCGTTTTAGTCGACTGGAGCCCTTCCAGGATCGCTTGGCGCGCAATCTCTCCGGAGGCATGAAGCAAAAGCTCAGCTTGTGTGCCGCGCTGATCCACCAACCACAAATTTTGGTGCTGGATGAGCCGACGATTGGTGTCGACCCGATTTCGAGGCGCGAATTTTGGCTGATTTTGTACGAGCTCTTGCAGGCCGGCTCGACCATCCTCCTTTCCACGCCGTATATGGATGAGGCAGAGCGGTGTACGCGGGTGGGCTTTCTTCTCGGCGGGCGCTTGATGGCAACCGGCACACCGAGCGAGCTGCGGGCGAGCTCGCCGACAGTCGTCTTGGATCTTCACTGTGCGGATGCCCGCCGAGCAAGGAGGAGACTAGCGCAAGATTTGCGCTTCCCCGAGGTGGCGCCCTTCGGAGAGCACTTGCACATACCGATGCCCCGAAATGATCCTAACCCGGCGGCCTGGGTGCGGGCGGCGGAGCAGTTGGGTGTGGTTGTACGGGAGTGGCGCGTGCGGGAACCGTCGTTGGAGGACGTGTTCTTGCAGCTCGCGGCCGCCGGGACGGAAGGGGAAAGGGCTGTGGCGAATGCGGGCACAACCAGCTCCGGTTAGAAGCAGCCAAGCAACGCTGCGTTCACCGCCGCAATAATCTCGTTCACGGTGATGATACCGTCCCTGTCGGCGTCGCCTGCGCGGCAAGTGCTGGTCGGTGCCTGTCCCAGCGCGATGTTGACCATGGCTAAGATGTTGTCGACGGTTACCGCTCCATCACCATCGCAATCACCGACGCATTGCGTGGGCGAGGGCGTGGGCGTGGCAGCTACCGTCGGGGTGGGCGTGGGAAAACTTCCCATGCCTTGGCAACTTCCTGTCAGGCAGTCCGCATCGTCCACGCATGGGTAGCCGTCGTCGCATCTTCGGCCAACGGGCCAACAAACTGCGCCCTCACAATGCTCGTTGCGCAAGCACGCAAACCCTTTGAGCGGACCGTCCAAGCAGATCTTTTGTGTCGGCGTACACGGACTCCCGTCAGAGCAATTGAAGGCCGGGTCGCAACACTGCCCGCTCAGCGGACCGGCAAGGCAGGTGCCCAGTACCGGGTCGGTCGCGCAGGCAAGTGTGGCACTGCAGGTAGAGAGGGGGCAGTCGCAGTCGAGGCCGTCGTCGGTGCCACCGTCGCAGATGCCCTGGACGTTGACGCATGCCCCGCCCGGGCAATCGGCGGCCTGGACGCAAGCTTCACCATCGCGGGAACCGGCGGAGCAAAGGTTTTGCGAGTGCGCGGGGTAGGGCTGCTGAAGAAGCGCGGCAGCGAGGAGCAAACCTAAAGAACGGCGGCTTTTCATGGGGGCTTCCTTCTGCGACCCGCACCATCGTGCGGGATTCCGAAAGAGTCAATGGAGAAAGGCGCAGTCCCACGCCCCTTGCACCAAACGGCCCCTTTCAGCAATGGATGGGGTCGTGTTGAAAGGAGGTAGGTCACCATGGCAGCGACACCGTCGAAAATGGTTCCCCTGGGTACGAAGGCTCCCTACTTCCGCTTGCCGGACCCGAGCGGGAAGTACTACTCGCTCGACGATTTTGCGGACAAGCCAGCGTTGCTGGTCATGTTCATTTGTAACCACTGCCCTTACGTGAAGCATATCCGTTCGGCGCTGGCGCAATTCGCGCGCGAGTACATCCCTAAGGGACTCGCCATTGTGGCCATCAATTCGAACGACATTTCGCAGTACCCAGAGGACAGCCCGGAAAAGATGGCCGAAGAAGCCAGAGAGGCGGGGTATATCTTTCCCTACTTGTTTGATGAAACCCAGGAAGTGGCGAAAGCGTACGGCGCAGCATGCACGCCGGATTTTTTCCTGTTCGATCGCGAACGGAAGCTCGTGTATCGAGGGCAGTTCGACGACAGCCGCCCCGGCACGGCGCTGCCACCGACTGGTGCAGATCTGCGAGAAGCGGTCGATGCGGTTTTGGAGGGCCGCCCGGTGCCGACCAACCAGAAGCCCAGCTTAGGCTGCAATATCAAGTGGAAGGCGACCGCAGCAGCCTAAAACCGGTCGGAGATCCAATATACGGTAGACTCGGGCGGAAACAACTCTTGCCACAACTCCATTCGTTGTAGCGCGGCAGTCGTAACTCCCAGTTTGGCAGCGAACTGCTCGGGCGAGACCACGCGCCACATCCAGAAGACATCGTCGATGCGGCTCCCTACCAAGCCGTGTTGCTCCAGTTGTTGGAGCAGCGCGGGATCGTGTGCGAGCTGAACGAGCATGCCCGGGTAGTTTTGGCTGCCCTCGGCCTGGTGCTGCAGAAGCAAGGCGACTAGGGATTCGAGGTGTCCGGCACGGCAGCCGTATTCACTGACCACGTAGAAATCCCACAGATTGGTTGCGCGAGCGTAGGCGACAACTTCGCCGTTTTGCTCGGCGACGAGGAAGCGCTCGCTGGGATTGCCTGCGTAGCGCAACTGACCCGCCCAATACGCGGGGTTGCGGAGAGTGGGGCCGCGAAAGCGCGAGCTGTAGCCATCGTAGATCTGCTGCACGGCGGGTAGGTCCGACGCGGTAAACGGCCGCAGGTTGTAGCGGGGGATTTCTCGGCAGGGGCCACTCGGGGGAAAGTAGAACAAGTACCGCAGGTGACTCCGATACCCGAGCCGAGCGTAAAACGCGATCCGCACCGCAAACAGCAGGGAGACGTCGAAGCCGTGCCGGGGAAGTTGGGCGATGCCGAATTCGAGTAGTCGCGATGCAATGCTGCGGCCGCGATAGGCGGGCGTCGTAAACACGTTCCCGACCCCGGCAACGTCCAGCACGGCGCTGTCCAAACGGATCTGTTTGCGGAACACTTGAAAGGTGCTGATGAGCTTGCCCTCGACTTCGGCAACGAAACACAAGTCAGGGGTAAATGTTGGATCGTGAAGGAGATAGCGGGCGAAAAACTCGCGATCGTTGTACCACTCGGCGAGCAGGTCGAGGACTGCGTCGCGTTCATTGGGGTCAATGGTGCGCAGAACAACGTCGGACATCGTGTGCTGAGCTGACACACCGGGCCCTGAACCGCAAGCACGCCTGGTGTTGCGGGGGCGAGTTTTTGCAGCATGGCTTGTGGGCGCCCCGAAACGGAGCTTGAGTAGCCCCTCAAGAAAACCGCGGCTGCTCAGGTCCCGTTCCGAGAATCTGTGAGGGCTTCCAGGATGCCCGACCAACTCAGCAGGTGGATGCCGATCACCATGACCGCGCTTGCAAGTGCCAGCACCAGCGCTTCGATACCGAGCGCTCTTAGGTCGAGCCCAGATCCAAAGGTGACGAGCGCGAGAACGACGGCGCCGGAAAGGTAGAGCCAGGCGGCGACGCGAAGAGGCGGGGCAAGGGCCGAAGCGGAAAACTTCAGCGCTACGGACACCCGAGCGAGAATGGGCAGAACGAGTTTTTGCAAAGCCCAGAGCGAGAAAGCGGAGAAGCCGGAGCAGCCGCCAAGCCAGCTGGCTGCGTAGGCAAAGCGCCCAGAGACGAGCAGTGACGTGAGAGCAGCAAGCAACGTGACTGCGGTGAGGATGCGGATATCGCGCACGGCGCGGTGCCCTGCTGGGTTCAGCGATCCCGTGGACGGAACTGTCAGGTTTGCGCCAGAATTGGTAGTTTGGCGCGGCTCCACGATGGGTACCCATTCCGGTAACGCCACGAGAATAACTTGGTTTTCGCCATCGGGGTTCCGCTGTGCCGCCACGATTGCGTTCCACCACGATGCCAGCAGAACTTGCGGGGCCATGCCGGGCAACTGTTTTGCGGCGCGGTACGCGACAGCCTTCGGTGCCGCAAAGGCGGCGATGGTGCGGTCCCGCGGGTTGAGTTGATCGCCACCGAATTGGCACGCTGTGCCCAGGCGGTCGCTGACGACTCCGACAATGGGCTGCCGGGCAAAATCGAGGGTATGTAAGATGCTGTCGAGGTAGTGTGCGTGTTCGAGCGCGGGGGTTCCCGCCACTACGATCCAATCACCTTTGGCCGAGCTCACGGTTCGAGCTAAAAACTCGCCCCAGTGTTCACGGAGGCCGCGGCGAATCAATTTGACTGGTCCAAGGGTTTTCGTCTTGCTTTGCTCGGTGGTGCGGCTTCCCTCGTCGACGACGATGAGCTCGACAAAATGGCCACGCTTCTCTGTCCACGGGCTCAGAACATCCAAAAGGCGGGCGAGATCGCGTGGAACCTCTCCCGGAGGCAACAGCGGGCAGAGAATCGAGACTGATAAAAACTTGGAGGAATGATTTCTTGGGGAGGTGTGCGGAGCTTCCTTCACGATGCCTATTTTCGCCCACGCGCCGACCTTGGTCACGAAGAAAAATGCAGGGTCGTCTCTACGATCGTTGTGGTGTTTGGGCGCGCGGCTTCTTACGCCGCTTCGCAGCCTGCCTGGTGCATTGCCGCTGCGGGCGGGACGGTGGTTGCGCGCCGAACGGTTGGGAGTGCCCGGATATTTTAGGACACTCCGAGGCGATCACCCGCATCACATTCCACGCGTAGTAGATTTCGGGATAGAGTAGGGGCTTCCCACTGTTCAGGATCGCGCCGGCAATCTGTCGCTCTGGGTCAGCCCAACCGATCATATTGGTGAACCCTAGGTGCCCGAACGCGTGTCGGGTGTCAGGGCCGTACAAGCTCACATAATCGGCCCCAAGCATGAACCCCAACGAGTACCGCAGCGGCAAACCGAAGCTGAGATCGATCTCCCAACTGGTTTGTTCCAAGGTCGCCCGGCGCACTGTGCGGCGGTCGAAAATGCGAACACCATCGAGCTCACCGCCGTTGAGCAAGAGTTGGTAGAAGCGGCTCAGCTCTTCGGCAGTCGTGACGATGTTTCCGGCGGGAATAATCGCGCGCAAGAAGCGCGGGTCGTTCGACATTGCGGTGGCGGTACGGACGTCGGTTCCGAGCGCTTTGTGCAGCAGGGTCGAGAAGGGCGGCAGAGGTGGCGGGCCGGTGAACGCATTGTGCGCGACTCGGGAGAGGTCTCGTTCTTCCACACCGTAATTCATCCAGCGGAAATGCAAGGGCTCGCGGATCGTGTGGGTTAGGAAGGTGCGGATGCCCGTACCGGTGACCCGTTGCACCACCTCGCCGAGCACGAAGCCTCCCGTAATGGCGTGATACGCCACCACCCGCCCGGGTGGCCAAACCGGTTTCAGCTCGCACAGTAACTCAACGATTGTTTCCGGGTGCTCCAGATGTCCGAGGTCCATCGCCTCTGGCGGAAGGTTCGGAATGCCTGCTCGGTGGGCGAGCACGTGGCGGATCGTGATCCATTCTTTGCCGTGGCGAGCGAACTCCGGGATGTATTCCGCTACCGGGTCGTCGAGATGGATGAGCCGTCTCTGGTCGAGGAGGTGGATGACCATGGCGGTCACAGCCTTGGATGCAGAAAAGATGGTGAACGGGGTGTCAATGGTGCAGGTCGCTTTGGGGACGCTCGGCGGATCCTGTGGTGCGTTCCCTCGGGCGTATCCGAGCGCACGGTGTAAAAAGATTTGCCCGTTGCGGCGCAAGCAAATTTGGAAAGCTGGGTGCATGCCGGTGGCGAAGAACGCCGTGACCGCTTGCCAAATGGCATCCACGCTGCGCGTGGTGAGCCCGACCTCGTGTGGCGCAACCTCTTCGCCGATTTGCGTGACGGTGTTCAGGTCTTCCGGAATCCGGCAGCGCTGGACCAGCCCATCGATCATGACACGCTCTCGTCTTGGCTTGAAGTGACTCCGCCGGGGATTGCGCTGGTGTTGGTTGCTTCAGCAGCCACGCTTCCGTCAGCGGGCTCATCGAGAGGAACGCCGACTCTGCCGGCCGTGGTCTCCCTGTCGTCGCGGAACAAGAAGCGGCACACCATGTCGGTGACCGCCTCCACTGTGGGGTTGATTTGCTCCTCTAAGCCGCTGAGCACCACGCGCGACGTCGTCCATTCCACCGCCGCGTGGATCACAAACGCTGCCGTAGACAAATCCTGGACGCGCAGCTTTCCCTGTGCAGCGAGCGCTTCGAACAACTGGATCATTGCCCCCTTGATGCGCTCTTCAATCGCTTCGACGGCTTTACGGAACTCTGAATCTTTGAAGTACCGTTCCCACAAAATGCGTTGAATACCGGGTTGAATCCGGCGCGTATGGAACAAGGTGTCGATGAGTGTCCGCACACTTTCCCGCAAGTCTCCTGCCTGCCAGCGCGACGGGTCGAGGCTCTGCACCACGTAGTCGGTGATTTCCTCCGTGGTGCCGTCGAGCAGCTCGAGCAAGATGGCCCGCTTATCGGGAAAATACCCGTACAACGTGCCGACCGCAATGCGGGCCTTGCGGGCGATCGCGGCCGTCGTGGTTTCGTCGTATCCTTTGGTTTCAAAGCAGGCAACCGCCGCCTTGAGGATCTCCTCGCGCGTACGTCGGCTTCGCGCTTGCTGGGGGGTGCGAATCGGGGTGCGGCGTAACTTTGGCTTGCGGGCCATGGCCATTCAGTCCTGTATGTGAAGCGAAATCGAGTTCACATTCCTATTGACTTTAGAGTCGTCTTGCCGTAATTTGCGAAGCACGCTCGCTACAGAAGCACCGTCCAGGGAGGAAGATCATGGGGCTTGCCGCAGAAAAAGTGGGTAACCGGCCGCAAAGCGCGGAGATGCCGAACGATACGCTGCTTGCTGCATACGACATCACATACGTCTGGAACTATGGCAGCGTCAAGGAAGGCTTGCGTGACCTTTACGAAAAGGCCAAGCGCGAACAGTGGAACGGGACGACACAGTTGAAGTGGGATACTCCGGTCGATCCGGAGGCGGAAATCATCCCGCAGGCGTACAACCCGCTGGAAGATTACGGTCCGTACAAGAAGCTAACGCCGCGGCAAGTTGCGCATCTGCGTCATGCCCAGCTTGCATGGCAGCTCTCGCAATTCATGCATGGGGAGCAGGGGGCGCTGATTGTGGCGTCGGAGTTGGCCGGAGCGGCTCCCTGGATGGATGCAAAGTTGTATGCGGCCACGCAGACGATGGACGAAGCTCGCCACGTCGAGGTGTTTAGTCGCTACCTGCAAGAAAAATTGGAATGGCAGTGGCCAATTAACCCGAATCTCAAGCACCTCTTGGACTTGATTATTTGCGACCGCCGCTGGGACATGAAGTACCTGGGCATGCAGATCTTGGTCGAGGGGCTCGCCATGGCAGCGTTTTCGAATATGTATCAGCTTGCGCAAGAGCCGCTGATTAAGGACCTCGTACACTACGTCATGCGTGACGAATCCCGCCATGTCGCGTTTGGGGTGTTGTCCTTGAGGGGTTATTACCTCGATATGGCCGCAAACGAGTTACGCGATCGGGAGGACTTCGTTATCGAAGCCTGTCGGCTGATGCGCGATCGTTTGCTGGCGGAAGAGGTCTCTGAGTACATTGGGTTCAACAAGCATGAAGTGCGCGAAATTGTTTTGCAGTCGCCAGTGATGCGGATGTTCCGCGAATCGCTGTTCTCCCGCATCGTGCCAAACTTGAAGAAGCTCGGGTTGCTGACTCCGTACGTGCGCCGCCACTTCGACGAACTCGGCATTCTGCAGTTCGAAGACATGGATCCCGAAGCTGCGGACCGTGCGATCGGCCTTGCCTGACCGTTCCCTCCCCCCGACCCCCGCGACGGGTCCGTTGGTCTTCGGGCCAACGGACCCGTCGTTTTTTGCTGGCAGTTTGCATTCGCAAAGAGTGAAAATGTACGCTACGTTGCTGCTCGTTTTTTCGGAAGCGAGGAGACAGAAGCTATGGCAACAGCGAAACCCTCTCGATCGATGCAGCGTGCTCGTGGCGAAGCGGCACACTTGAGCGAGGTCGCGCAAGCTCCGCACCCCCGCGCGGGTGTGGAGATGACGAATGCCGACGCCATTGTGCAGGTACTCGCCGACGAGGGGGTGGACACTGTATTTGGTTACAGCGGCGGGGCGATTTTGCCCACCTACGACGCGATTTTTCGTTACAACGAAGAACACCGGGACAACGAGATGCGCTTAATCGTGCCCGCCACGGAGCAGGGGGCGGGCTTCATGGCAGCAGGATACGCGCGCTCAAGCGGTCGCGTGGGGGTGTTCATTGTGACCTCAGGTCCAGGGGCGACCAATTCGGTGACGCCGATTCGCGACTGCCAGGCTGATTCCGTACCGGTCGTGCTGATTACGGGGCAAGTTCCGCGCGTGGCGATGGGAACAGATGCTTTTCAAGAGGCACCGGTCTTTAACATCATGTCCGCGTGTGCCAAGCACGTGTTTCTCGTGACCGACGAAACCAAAGTGGAGGCAACGATTCGCACTGCGTTTCGTATTGCCCGCAGTGGCCGGCCTGGGCCTGTGGTGGTGGACATCCCGCGCGATGTGCAATTGGCGAAATGCACGTTTCGTGGCAGCGGTGTCTTGCGCTTGCGGGGATACGACGAACGGCTTGCCGCGCTCGAACGGTCGACGTTGTCCCCCCGCGATGCCGAGGCGTTCTTCCGGTTGCTGGAGAGTTGCGAGCGCCCGCTCCTGTACGTGGGGGGCGGAGTCATCAATGCGAATGCGGCCGAAGAGCTGCGCGCGTTTGCGGATCGTTTCGGCATCCCAGTGGTGACGACTTTAATGGGCATCGGGGCGTACGACACCAGCGCCGAACTCTCCTTGCGCATGCTGGGAATGCACGGCACCGCGTACGCGAACTACGCGGTTGAAGATTGCGATTTTCTCTTCGCCATTGGCTCTCGCTTCGACGACCGCGTGGCCGGTAAGGTCAAGGAGTTTGCCCCGCACGCGAAAATCGCTCACCTCGACATCGATGCTTCCGAGATCGGCAAGGTCAAAGCTGTCGACTGGGCTCACGTTGCCGATGCGAAGCGTGGGCTCCAGCAGCTCCTGGAAGCTGGGCGCGACTTCGAGAAGGATTTCAGCCGTTGGCGCGCCTATGTGCTGGAACTGAAGCGGAAGTATCCACTGAACTGGAACCGGGAATCGCCCCGGATCCAGGCTGAGTACGTGCTTTCAACGCTGAACGAAATTACCCGCGGCGAAGCCATCGTGACCACGGGAGTCGGTCAACATCAGATGTGGGCAGCGCAGTACCTCGACTTCCATCGCCCGCGAACCTGGCTGACTTCGGGCAGCATGGGGACCATGGGTTTTGGGCTGCCAGCGGCCGTGGGTGCGCAACTTGCCAATCCGGGAGTGCTGGTCATCGATGTGGACGGCGATGGCAGCTTGCGCATGAACCTCGGAGAACTGGAAACGTTGACCACATACGATATCCCGGTGAAGGTTTTGCTGCTGAACAACTTGGGAGATGGAATGGTGCGGCAGTGGCAAGACCTGTTTTACGCCAATCGCTACTCGGGTTCCGACAAGAGCCTTCACAAGAAGGACTTCGTCCGTGCAGCGGAAGCGGACGGCTTTGCCTTTGCCAAGCGGATTACGGAAATCCCCGAGGTGCGCCCAGCCTTGGAGGAATTCGTGAACTATCCGGGGCCAGCGCTTCTCGAAGTCATGGTCGATCCCAACGCGCATGTTTACCCGATGGTGGGGCCCGGCATGGGCTACAAGGACATGATCACCGGCAAGTTCATCCCGAGCCGGGATAAGGGACCGAAGACCACGGAAACTCCGCCAGGCTATTTCTGAGCGTAGCGGCGCGGGGCGAACCTTACCCAGATTCGCCGCTGTTCCTTATCCCTCGGCGAGTCCAAAGCTCTCCGAGGATTTCGCGGTGTGCTGCACGGGTAAGGGGGTAGCAGCGCGCGCTGACGATCCCGAAGGTGAGAAAAGCAAGGGGGACCAAGCCGGCAAGCCACCGAATCGCGTTGCGTGGTGCCCTGTCGGATGCGTCGCCGCTGTGGAAGCCAAGAAGGTCCAAAGCAGCAAGAACCAGAAAAACCCCGGTGGCGCCGGCTAACTTGCGTACGAAGGTAAACACGCCATTGTAAAGTCCCTCGCGGCGCTGCCCGGTGCGAAGTTCGTCTTCGTCGATGACTTCGCCGAGCATGGACCAGGGCATGACATCTACCGCCGCATAGCCTGCACCGGCGATCATCATCAGCCCAAATAACAACCACCGGGGCGACGCCGGTTCGACCCAGAGCAGGGTAAATTGCACCGCCGCCCAGATGCTCGCACCAGCCATAAAGAGTGTGGTTTTCTCTGTTCGGCGCGCCACCGAAAGCCAAAAGGGCAAAGCTAGCACGACAGCGAGTAAGAAGAGCAGCATGCCACGCTCGAAGTCGTATGACCGCCCCAGCCAATGCGTGAAGTAGAGAATGAGCAGTGTGCTGATGACGTCGATAGCCATCCGGCTGAAGAGGAACAGGGCAAGCAAACGGCGGAAGTTGGGATGTCGCCATACGCTCGCGAGGCCGGCGAAGAAGGATTCAGTCCCCGAGCGAGCGTGGAACTCAGGGCGCTCGAAGCTAACCAAATACACCACGACCCACGGCGCGGCGAACACGACGCCGAGAATGATTCCGGTCCGTTCAAATCCTTCTTGGCCGCCTCCCAGGAGTTCCGCCAAAGGGCGGACGGAAATGGCTGCGAAGACACCGAGGATTGCCCCCGCAGCGCGGTAGGTGTTGAGGGACGTCCGATCGTCGTAGGTGAGAGCCATCTCCGGCTGCAGAGCCAAGTACGGGATGGAGAGTACCGTCATTGCTGTGGTGAGCAGCGAGTACATCGCCGCGTAGTAAGCAAAGCGAAAGAGTTCCTGCTCAAAGGGCGGCGAGGTCCACAAGGACGCAAAGCAAAGCCCAAATGGAAGAGCGCCAATCAAAAAGTAAGGGCGACGACGGCCCCAGCGCCAACGAGTCTGATCCGAGATCCGACCCATCAAGGGGTCGGTAAACGCGTCGACGGCTCTGCCAATGAGCGGTACCAGCCCCGCAAGGGCGGGGCGCAGGTTGGCAACGTGAATGAGAAAGTAGGCCGTAAACACGAACGCCAGTGCATTGAGTGCCGCATTCACCGTAAAGTCGCCCGTGGCGTACAACGCACGTTGGCACGAAGAGAGTGTCCGCTGCTGTTGGCCGGGCGCGGGGGGTGTTTCCGACGAGCTGAACATCACGCACGAAAATCCATACCTTGTTGGTACCGGGCAGGCGAGGTTTGAGTTCCGCGATGCGAAGACTCACGCGAGGGCTCATTTCGCTGTCAGACTCTTTGCTACGAGCGCGAGGGCAGGTGCCCGGCGAGACCACCATTGTCTGGTGCGCGCAGCGAAAGGCCGGCGCACGCATGCTGTGAGGGTCGGACGATTGCTAGAACGCTCTCCCCGTGCGAAAGGGGAGGACGGTCAAGTAGGCATCGTTTGGGCTTTGGGCAAACGGTTCGAAACAAGCTGCTCTAACGTGTCGACCACATCAGTCTCATGCCGCTTGCCGTTGACGTCGTTGATTTGGCGTAGGGCCGAAGGGCTGGTGATATTCACCTCGGTAAGATAACCGCCGATGACATCGAGTCCGGCGAGCCAGATTCCTTCTTCCTGCAAGAATCGGCCGACCACGCAGGCAATTTCTTGCTCGCGCTTCGTCAGGGTTGTGGCTGCAACTCTCGCCCCTTGGTGGATGTTGGCCAAACGATCGGGTGCCGTCGGAATGCGGTTCACGGCGCCGACAACGAGGCCGTTTGCAAGAAAGATGCGTTTGTCTCCCTGCATGACCTCGGGTAGGTAGCGCTGCACGACCACGGGTTCGCCTGGGTAAGCAGATTTGGTGGCCTGGATCGCTTCGCCAGCTGTTGTGGGATCCACAATGCGAATGCCCCGTCCGCTGCACTCGGAAAGGGGCTTTACAACCACCCGTTCGTGCTGTTGCACAAATCGCAGCAGTTCCTCCTCGCGGTGGCTCGCCAAGGTAGGCGGGGCATATTGCGGGAATCGAAGGGGCAAGAGCTTCTCGTTCCAAGTGAGGACACTGGCAGGGTTGTTCACCACTAGGACTTGTGACGCCACGGCATTCAACGCCTGGGCCGTGAAACGATAGCGGGCGTCGACCGGCGGGTCCTGCCGCATGAGGATAAGCTGGAAGTCCGTCAGCCGGGCTCGTTGTGGAGCACCGGCTTGCGGTCTTCCAAGAGCATCCACCTCCAACGTGCGCACGAACGCGAAGACTCCTTCTCCGGCCAGGACTACGTCGTCTTCGATGGCGAACCAGGTTTCGTGTCCGCGCCGGCGAAACTCCGCGGCCAAAAGCAATGAAGTTTCGGTTTCGAGTTGCAACTGCTCGAGGGGATCGAGCACGAATAGCACGCGCATGCCCCAGCCATAACATGTCGTGCCCTGCTCGCTAGCGATCTTGGTGGGGCACCCCGCTCCCCAGTGGTGGTAACGGCGCGCCGGGTTCGCGGGCCAGCCCCCGGTCGGGGGAGCGACAAGTGAGGAGAAACGCACCGCGACTCCGAGTAACGATCCTTACGGAGTTGGAAACCTATAGTGCTTGAGTGATTTGAAGGCGTAGGATAGCGTCGCCCTGTTGTGGACACTGCGACAGGTCCTCGGGAAGAAGTCGTAGCGGGGCATGGGATCGAGCTCGCGAGGCGACAGTAGAAGAAGGGTGCGGGTATGGCCTACTCACTGAGGGGAAAGGAACTCGCGTTCATTCGCGCCCAACGGGTGGCCAGAGTGGCAACTGTGGGTGAAGGGGGCGAGCCACACAACGTTCCGGTGTGCACCGCAGCCATTGGTGGCAAACTTTACTTTGCGTCGGAGGCGAGTGCGCGTAAGGTAAGAAACATCCGCAGGAACCCACGAGTGGCGTTGGTGTTCGACGAGTATGACGAGGATTGGACGAAACTGCGCGGCCTCATGCTTGTCGGAAAAGCCACGGTGATCGAGAAAGGTGCAACCTTTCACCGGGCGCGCCTCGCTCTGTATCGGAAATACCGCCAGTACCGAAAAATGGAGCCGATCGAGGAAGGGGAGTCGGTGATCATTGCGGTGACCCCGGAAAAGTCGTTTGCCTGGGGATTGTAGCCGTCGGCGTAAGGAGGATTCGTGACGTTGAGCGCTTTGCGTAGAGGGATTGCCGCTGCGTTGGTGGCGGTCGTTTGCCTTGGGGCTGGAATGGTGCGCGCACAAAGCTGCGTGGGTGACTGCAATAACGATGGCGAGGTTACCATCGATGAAATCATCCTCGGGGTGAACATCGCGCTCGGCACGAGCACGGTGACGAATTGCCCGGTGTTCGATGGCAATGGGGACGGGGAGGTAACGGTCGATGAGATCGTACGCGCGGTGAACAACGCTTTGGGAAGCTGCAATGCCACCCCCACACCGACCCCGGGCACGGATGCATGGTTTTTCCAAAACCCCGCTCCGACGGGTGAGGATCTGTTTGCCGTCTCCTTCCCCACGCGCGACCGCGGGTACGCGGTCGGAAGTTACGCGGAAGCACTGCGCACGCAGGATGGGGGGAGCACCTGGGAATCGCTGTTCATCGATGATTTCGTGAACCTTTACGGGGTGTTCTTTATCAACGCTGACCGAGGCTGGGCGGTGGGTGAGTCCGGGAAGATCTACGTGACTCTCGACGGGGGAGAGAACTGGAACCCACAAGCCAGTGGAACTGAGGCCGATCTCAATGGGGTGGCGTTTACTGACATCGCTCACGGATGGGCAGTTGGAGCGGGGGGAGTCGTTCTGCGCACCGACAACGGCGGCGATTCCTGGACGGTGCAAGGAGTCGGGACAACGCGGGACCTGTTCGCTGTGACTTTCGTGGATAGTCAAAACGGCTGGATCGTTGGCGATGCAGGAACAATCCTTCGCACCCGCGATGGGGGGGCGACCTGGTCGCCGCAAGCGAGCAACACGGGTAGTGCCTTGTACGCGATTGCCTTTTTCGACGCCAACCGTGGCATCGCTGTGGGGGACAACGGCACGATCTTGCGTACGGAAAACGGCGGGCAGCAGTGGTTCGCCTCGGTGAGTCCAGTCGTTGTTCCGCTGTACGGAGTTGCCTGGGCCGACGCACAAACGCTGTGGGTGGTCGGCGATCTCACGGACGACTTCGAAGCGCTGATCCTCAAGTCGAGCGATGGTGGACAAACTTGGACCCAGCAAAGCAGTGCAAACACAAATCCCTTGTACGCTGTGCGCGCCAGCGACGGGCTTACCGCCCACGCTGTCGGTGGTGCTGGGACGCTGCTCGGTACAGAGGATGGCAGTCAGTGGGCACTCCGCAATCCGGCACCGACGAATGACCTTTATGCTGTGGCCTTCCCTCCCGGAGAGACGAACGTCGGATTCGCGGTGGGGGATTGGGGGGCAATTGCCGTGACTGAGGACGGGGGAAACACGTGGTATGCACGGGATGCGGGCACAACGGCCGGACTGTTTGCGGTCACCACGGTCGACCCCCAACTGGTATGGGCGGCCGGTGGAGACGGCACGGTTTTGGCCTCGCGGGATCGCGGCAACAGTTGGGTTGCTCAGAATACGGGAACGACGGTGACGTTCTTCGGGATTCGCTTCGTGACTGGCACTGTCGGTTGGGTTGTGGGGACGGATGGCACGATTCGTGCCACGACGGATGGTGGCCTGACCTGGTCTGCGCAGGCAAGTGGGACGACGGAGGACTTAAATGCTGTGGCCTTCCTCGACATCAACACCGGCTGGATCGTCGGCAGCGCGGGCGTGATCCTGCATACCACGAATGGCGGGCGAACGTGGACGAGGCAAACCAGCGGGACGAGTGAGGACCTTTTCGGGATTGCTTGCGTCGACCAAACGACTTGCTGGGCAGTGGGTGGTGCAGTGGAAACCACTGCGAGTGCGCCCGTACAAGTGTTGTTGAAAACAACTGACGGTGGCCAAAGCTGGGTGCCGCAGCCTGTCTTTTGTGGCAGCAACCCGCAGGTTCCAGATAATTCTGGATGTCCGGATCCTCTTTTCGGGGTTGCCGCACGCGATGCCCGCACTGCGTGGGCAGTGGGAGACTTGGGGACCATTTTGGCCACCCGCGACGGCACCCGGTGGGAACCGCAAGTCAGCCCAACGACGGATTTGTTGAACGGCGTGTTCTTCGCCAATGGGACCACAGGTTGGGCGGTCGGCTTTCGCGGGACAATTTTGAAAACGACTTCGGGAGGTTTGTGAGAGGAAGCCTGGGTCGTTTGCTAGTTAATGGCGCTTTGAGGCCGGATTCGCGGCTGCTCGCCGAACGTCCACGTGTGCCGTGCTTTGGTTGGCGGCTTGTTGGAGCGCGTGACGGAACGGCCGACGCAGCACCCCGCGCTCGGTGATCAGGGCTGTCACGTAGCGGTGCGGCGTGACATCGAAGGCGGGATTGATAACACCGACGTCCTTGGGCGCGATGCGCTTGCCCGCGATGTGGGTAACCTCTTCAGCCGCGCGCTGCTCGATTGGGATGGCGGAACCGGTGGCGCACTCGAGGTCAACCGTGGAAAAAGGGGCGGCCACGTAAAAGGGGATGCCATGTGCCTTCGCTAGGACGGCGAGTGCGTACGTGCCGATCTTGTTCGCGACGTCGCCATTAGCGGCGATGCGGTCGGCGCCGACAATCACACAATCTACCTCCCCGCGGCTCATAAGATCACCAGCCATGTTGTCGGTGAGCAGTGTCGTGGGAATGCCGTCGTGCAGAAGCTCCCAACAGGTGAGGCGAGCACCTTGTAAGAACGGGCGAGTTTCGGTTGCGAATACGTGCACGGTTTTGCCTGCTTCGACCGCGGCGCGTACGACCCCTAATGCCGTGCCGTATCCTGCCGTAGCGAGGGCCCCAGCATTGCAGTGGGTCAAGATACGGGCGCGATTTGGGAGCAGACGTGCTCCCTGCATCCCCAAGGCCCGGTTGGTTTCAATGTCTTCTCGGTAAATGGCGTGTGCTTCGGCAAGCAAGCGATCTTTGATGTCGTTCAGTGGTGCGTTCCGAACCTCAGCATAAGCACTGCGCATCCGCTCTAGAGCCCAAAACAAGTTCACTGCAGTGGGGCGGCTTGCTGCTAGTGTGGAGCAGATTGCCTCGAAGGCGGCGTCTGGCTGGCGTCGTACGTTCTGCATCCCCATCGCGACACCATAAGCGGCGGTAACGCCGATGGCAGGAGCGCCTCGTACCACCATGTCGCGGATTGCCTCTGCGAGCCGGCGGTAACTCCGGTAAACGCGATAGGTTTCACGCCAAGGAAGAAGCCGCTGGTCGAGCAAAACTACGGCGCCGTTACGCCATTCTACCGTGCGAATCACGCGTCGTCCTGTCGCTTCGACCGATGCAAAAGTCAAAGCCCCGCTCTCCCCAATCAACGGTGTGCAGCCGCAAGCGCTTCACGCAGGGCTTGCCGAAGCCGCTCGCGGAGCTCGCTCGGTACTTCGGGACCAGGATGCGACCGGCATAAAGACAAAACCTGTCGCAACACATCGCAGGCACCGCGGCATTGCGCGCAAGTTTCCAAGTGTTTTTCCATGCGTGCGCACACCCGTGGGGAGAGATCGCCCTCAAGGTAACGGGAGAGCAGAAGGGCCGCGTCGGGGCAACCGGGCGACGGGCTGCTTGCCGGCGATTCGGTGAGTAGCAGCGGTGCCAGCGCATTGCGGATGGCGAGTCGGGCCCGGTGGAGGCGGGTTTTGACCGTGGCGGGTCGCAACCCCAGCACTTTCGCTGTCTCTTCCGTGGATAAACCCTCAAGATCGCGCAGCAGGAACACTTCGCGAAAGGGTCCGGGAAGCGCGGTAACCGCGTGTTTCAATGCTGCTGCAATCTCTCGGCGAGCCAGAAGCTCCTCAGGGGCTGAACTGGGGTCAGGAACAGCACGGGCAGAGCTGACGTCCAACTGCTCGTCGGCAGCGGGTGCAAACTTGCTGCGCCTACGCTTTTTGCGGCAAAGGCTCCGGGCGATCCGGTAGAGCCACGTGGAGAACGCACCTTCGCCACGATATTGGCCAATAGCCTTCGCCGCCGTGAGCAAGGTTTCCTGGACAACTTCTTCCGCGTCGCTTGGGTGACCGCACATGCGCGCCCCGAAGCGGTAAACCGTATTTTGGTACCGGAGCAAAAGAGCTTCGAGAGCTGCGCGGTCTCCAGCCCGAGCGCGCTCGACGAGACGCTGCTCCTGCAGCGGTTCTACGGCTTGACAATCCTCTTCGGTGCCCATTGTTTTACGACCTAAGCTCGCTAACGCGTCCAGAACACTTCGAGGTCGCTGTTTTCCGCCTGCGCTTGCTGCTCTTCCCACAGGCGCGCCGCCACAGAGCCGCGAAGCCAGGCCTCGAAATGGGCTAGCGCGATGGCTTTGGCGAGTGCGAGTTGGCGCTGCGGTGCCATGGCCGGCGGATTGCTAGGTCCACGTGCACAGGGAATGGGGCAGTTTCCCGAAACGATCCCTGCTTCGGCTCCGCCAAGGTTCTGGGCGAAGTTCACTGCAGCCGGGTCGTTTGCCAGCGCCGAACCCAGAGCGGAGCAACCTAAGTCGTCGGCATTTTGCATTTGCCCAAATAGTACATCCGCACCGTCAGTAAACGCAGTGTGGTTTCCTCGTTTGAGTGTGAAAAGGTATTTCGGCGGTCCGGCCTGCTGGAACGCAAAGAGAGCGTGCTCTGCGTACGGAACGATGGCGTCGAGATCGCCGTGGACCAGGGCAAGCGGTACACTCGCTGTGGCGTAAAAGCGGGGCCCAAGGAAACAAGCGGGCGGGGCATAGGCCACAGCAGCGCGCACTCGCGGATCGCGGAGCGTGGGGTGGAAGGTGGTCAGCAGAGTGGTTGCACCGCCAAGCGAGAGCCCGGTAAGGCCGACCCTCTGCGGGTCGAGTCGCCCTGCGAGGAATGCAAAGGCCGCTTCAGTGCCGTGCAAGAGTGCGTTTAGGAGGAAACTCACATCTCCGGGTTGATTGGCGAGATCCCCCAACGTTGCACCGCCGGGAGCACTGAAGGAACTTAAGGGGAAGTCCACTGCCGCGACCACAAAGCCGTGTGTGACCAGATGCTGGGCAATGTACGCTCCTCCGCGTCGATTACTGAGGAAGCCGTGACTGTACACCACCACCGGAGCAGGCGCTGCCGTAGCCGCAAAAGGTGCCGCGCGCTGCTCTCCCAGTCCGCGGCTGCTGTCCGTCGTCGGATACCAGACCGTGGCCGGTAGAACCCTGCGGTCGGATCCGGGAAAGCTCCTATTTGCCATCGTGGGCCGGCTTCGATCCTCGAGTACGGTTTCGACAAAGCCGACCCCATAGGGCCCCGGCCGGAGCAGTTCTTCGGTTGTTGCCGGCCGAATTAGCGCTTCCGGCGCCTCGCCGTCCGAACCACAGCCAGCGGTGATGAAGACGAAGATGGGCCAGAGCAGTACGAAAGGAAGGCGGCGGACCGCAATCGCTGAAGTGCGCTTAGAAGGCATGTAGAAGGTGATACTGGAGGCTCAACGTCTCGGTCAACCTGTTAGACGGCTCTTGCGTTAGCTGAGTCCATGAGGCATGGGGGGACTGCTCAGCGAAAATATGGCGAACAAAAAGCTTCCGAGCAGAGGTGCTGCCTCGAATCCAGTCAATCGTTACGAAAAATTGGCGGTTGCCTGGGAGGATGAGTACGCCGAGGGCGAGCGGCTACGGCCCACGGAATACTTTCGAGACGCTAGCCGAAGCGTGCTCGCCGAGAACTCTAGTCCGGATGTGCCCTTTCGCTTTAGCCTCAACCCGTACCGCGGCTGCGAGCATGGATGCGTTTACTGCTATGCCCGGCCGACACATGAGTACCTAGGGTTTAGTGCTGGGCTCGACTTTGAACAGCGCATCATGGTGAAGGAGGATGCACCGGCATTGCTCCGGGCAACGTTCAGTTCGCCCCGCTGGCAACCGGAAGTTGTGGCCTTGTCGGGAAACACGGATTGTTACCAACCCATTGAGCGCCACTTGCGGATCACTCGGCGTTGCTTGGAGGTATTTGCCGAATTTCGGAACCCCGTTGGGGTGGTGACCAAAAGCACGCTCGTGTTGCGCGATCTCGACCTGCTTCAGGACTTGGCCCGAGACAATTTGGTGCGCGTGGCGATTTCGATCACCACGTTGGACGGCAACCTTGCGCGCCGGCTAGAACCGCGGGCCGCCCAACCGCAGAAGCGCCTCGAAGCGGTTGCCGCACTGGCATCGGCGGGAGTGCAAGTGGCCGTCATGGCGGCCCCAGTGATTCCGGGCCTGAACGATGAAGAAATCCCGCGGATTCTAGCGGCGGCCCGCGAGGTGGGCGCGATGGGGGCTAGCTACGTACTGTTGCGCTTGCCGCGGCCCGTCGATCGCTTGTTTGCGGATTGGCTCCGTGAGCACTTTCCCGAGCGCGTCCGGCGGGTGCTGGGACGTGTGCGCGAGTGCCGTCAGGGGAAACTCTACAGCTCGGAGTTTGACCAGCGGAAGACGGGAACGGGACCATACGCTGACCATGTTGCCGAACTTTTTCGCGTGACGGCCCGCCGCCTGGGCTTAGATCGACCCCTGCCTCCGTTGAATACCGGGGCGTTTCGGCGTCCCCAGCGAGATCGACAACTAAGCTTGCTTTGAGCCTCGACTCTTGCGCCGTTGCTCGATGAGCTCCAGGAGCAGCTCGGCGCTTACGAGGTGCTCGCAAAACACCTCAGGGCCACAACGCCCGCAGGGGGAGGAGGCAGAGATGACAGACATCTGGTCGCTCCATGGGCGCCAGTGCTCGGGCGAGCTCGTTGGACCCATGAGGACAATTCCAGGTGTGGCGAGCAAAGCAGCCAGGTGGCTCACTCCCGAATCGTTTCCCACGTACATCGGCGCGAGCTCGAGGAGAGCAGCCACTTCTGTGAGCGGAGGAGATTCCAAGACAAAGTCGACTTCGCCAGCGCAGGTGTTCCGCTCTAGTTCCGCAGGACCAAGGATTGCCACCACCCGGCCCCCCGTCGCTCGTTTCCATAGCGCAACGAGCCTTGGAAATCCTTGCCAGTTTTTGCGCGGTGCTCCGCTCCCCGGATGAATGGCCAAAAGTGGCTCGTGAAAAGAACGCAGTTGGCGACACAGTGGTGAGGGCTCAACCCGCAGATGCGGCCGGATGTGCGCGGGCTGTGCGGGCGTCACCCGAGCGCACCGTGCATAGTACTCCACCGCGTGTTCGCCGGGTGCGAATCGACGGAAGGGATAGATTCTTGGCGGTCTTTCCACCAACCTCGCGAGGTTTGTAGGGAAGTGGTCCGCTCCATGGCCGGTCCACGAATATACCACCGCGAAGCGCATGAGCACGTCGCCCACATGCTCGTCTGGAGGGTCTTCGCGGAACAACGCGGCTATGACCGGGTGCTCGATCGACCAACATTCAATGCGGGGATGCGCGAGCAGCGCGGTCCAGTCTCGGCGCGCGGCAAGAACGACTTGCTCGTGACGCTCCGCCAGCGCCACCAGTGTGGGCAAGAACACCAAGAAATCGCCCAGAGCGCCGGGAAAGAGAACGAGTGCGGAGCTGTTTGATTGACTCATTCGTTGCGCCCTTCTACTCTCGCAAAGCAACCGACGCCGCCGAGATCATGGAAACTGCTCCTGCTCGTACAGTGCTGGATTTGATCGGGGATACACCCGTTGTGCGTTTGCGCCGGATTGTGGAACCGGGTTGTGCCGAAATTTGGGGCAAGCTTGAGTCGATGAACCCCGGCGGCAGCGTGAAGGACCGGATTTGCCTTGCCATGGTGGAGGCGGCCGAACGCGACGGCCGCCTCCAGGCGGGTGGAACCATCGTGGAGCCGACCAGTGGGAACACGGGGATCGGCTTGGCATTGGTGGCGGCGGTCAAGGGCTACCGGTGCATCTTGACCATGCCAGACACGATGAGCGAGGAGCGCCGCAGCTTGCTGACGGCTTTTGGGGCGTATTTGGAGCTGACACCGGACACAAAAGGAATGCACGCGGCGGTGGACCGTGCGGAGGCGATCGCGCGGTCGAACCCGAACTATTTTATGCCCCAGCAGTTTCAGAACCCGGCCAACCCTGAGGCACATCGGCGAACCACTGCACTGGAATTGTTAGAAGCTTTTGAACGCATCGATGCATTTGTAGCGGGCGTGGGAACCGGCGGTACAATTACGGGAGTGGGGCAAGTTTTGCGGGAAAAGATGCCGGAAATCAAAATTTACGCTGTGGAGCCGGAAGCCTCTCCGGTGCTGTCGGGCGGAGAACCAGGCTACCACGGGATTCAGGGCATCGGAGCTGGCTTTATCCCGCAAATCCTCGATAGCTCCGTGTACGACGGAGTGCTGCGAGTGTCTGACGCCGAGGCAGCTCACTACACGCGTCGTCTGGCGCGCGAGGAAGGAATTTTGGTCGGCATCTCCTCTGGAGCGAATGTGGCTGCCGCCTTGCGAGTGGCGCGGGAGTTGGGTCCGGCCAAGGTGGTTGTGACCGTGCTTTGCGATACGGGGCAGCGGTATCTGAGTACCGACTTGTTCGATCCGGGAGAGGGCTTATGACGGAGCTCGAAACGAAATTCCAAACGCTGCGACACCTCTTCGCCGAGTATGGGCAGGTGCTCGTGGCGTTTTCGGGAGGCGTTGACTCGTCGTTTGTGCTCCGTGTGGCCCACGATGTTTTGGACGCCAAGGTTGTTGCACTCACGGTGCGGTCGCCTACTGTCCCGGAATACGACCACCGCGCAGCGGTTGAGCTTGCCCAGGCCTTGGGGGTGGAACACATCGTCGTTGATGCCGACGAACTCGAGATTCCGGAATATGCGGCAAACCCCACTAACCGTTGTTACTTCTGCAAGCAGCACCTGTTCGAAATCTGTTCTGCCGAGGCCAGTCGGCGGGGAATCCCTATCATTGTCGATGGGGCTAATCTCGATGATTTGGGTGACTACCGCCCCGGTCTCAAGGCCGCCGCGGAACGGGGTGTGCGCCATCCGTTGGTGGAGGCTGGCTTGCGCAAAGCCGACGTGCGCGAGTTGAGTAGGCGTTTGGGACTGCCCACCTGGAGTAAACCGGCGAGCCCCTGCTTGTCCTCCCGTTTTCCGTACGGAACGCGCATTACTCACGAAGCTTTGCAGCGCGTGGCAAGGGCAGAGCAAGTGCTACACGATTTGGGTTTTCGGGTTTGTCGTGTCCGCTACCACCAAAAGCTGGCCCGCATTGAAGTGCCGCTGGCTGACTTACCGCGGCTGCTGGAACCTGAAATTCGTGCTTGCGTCGTTGAAGGATTCCGTGCCGCTGGCTTTGAGCATGTTACCGTGGACCTAGAGGGTTTCCGCAGCGGAAGCCTGAATGAGGTCTTGGGGTTGGTCGCGAAAAAGCAGTGACTCTTGCGAGTCACGCACCGTGGCCAGTTAGGCAGAGCGGCGGAGCCAGCGGGCGAACGCTCGCTCGAGGGCAGCCTTACCACCTGTGTGCAGCACGTCGCCGTGGCTCACGACCACTGTCTCGAAGTCCCAGTCGAACATTCGTCGCAGCGATGCAGTGAAGGCCTCGTGGTCGCGCACCAACGCACGCACCAGCCGATGCGGGCCTAAACGACCGTCGACCCCGGTAAGCCGCAGGAAGATCCGTGCTCGCCAATCTTGTGCAGAATTGCGCCGGAAGTTGAATGCGAGATCGGTCAGAATCAACGTGCGCGAGCGCCGGTGGTAAAATACGATTTCTTCCAAGGTGGGAACCCCACGGATGTGGATTTGGTCTAGATCCTCTGCCCACGTTGTCGGAGGATTGTCGGTGAGAACCCCATCGAACTGCAAATCTGCCCGTTTTTGCCGCAATCCAGGTGCGGCCCAGTACTCCGCCGAGGGAAACGCCTCGCGAAAACGGCGAATGAAAAAATGGTGCGTCTTATTCGGCGCCACCACCGCGGTGACCGGTGCCAGTGCCACCAGCGCAGCGCGAGTATTCTCGTCGGGAAGCACTGGTGAGTGTACGAAGAGGCCACCTGAGGGCAGGCGAATCACCGTCATGCGCGCGCCAAGGTTCCCGACGAGGAGAGGCAAGTCTCGCTTTGCGACCCATATGTCCTCGCCGATGGGGCTTAACGCCTCAACTTCGGAACTCGACATGCGATCAGCGATTAGCAGGGTACGTGCGAGGACGAAACAGGCCACGCTCGGCTAGCTTGTGCCTGAGCCTCACAGAGTGTAGCGGCCAGGAGGCGAGGCTCGGCCCGCATTGTTTCAGCACTGCCCTCGCTGACCCGTCCCGGCGTGAGGGGGCACACCCGCGCTACGCGAGGAATGACCGCTCCAGGGCGAACCATTCGGCCCACTTCCAGTCTTCGGGAGTGGTGAGCTTTCGGTTCCACTCTTCACCACGGACGATGTGCACGGGATAGCCACAATGTTCCAGCGCGCCCGCTTCATCAGTGAAGAGGAGCTTTGCGGCGACGGCTCGCTCCAGGGCTATGCGGAGCCAATCTGCGCGCGCCACCTGAGGGGTTTGCGCAAGCCACGTGCGGCTTCGATCGAGTGTTTCGCGGACAACGCCAGCTTCGACAAGCTTGACTGTGTCCGAAGCTGGCAACGCAGCAATGGCCGCACCATGGAAACGGGCTGCGGCGATACACGACTGAAACAGCTGTGCTGAGGCGAAGGGCCGAGCAGCATCGTGCACAGCCACGATAGCTGTTTCAGGGGGCAGCGCGGTTAGTGCTTTGGCAACCGATTCCTGTCGTTCGGCGCCTCCAGCGACCACCTGCACCGGGAAAGGGTACTCCCCTGGCTTGGATAGCTCAGCTGAGACTGTCTCTTGCGCAGCCGAAGGAACGACCAGCCAAACCCCGCCGACGCCGCTCACTGCTCGCAAGGTAGCTAGGCTATACAGGTAGAGCGGGCGCCCGGCTAGCGGCTTTAAAGCCTTGGGGCTTCCGGCGCCGAGACGAACACCCTGCCCCGCCGCGGCGATAACAACGGCAACCATTCAAGATCCGTTCTTACTGGAGAGCCAAACCGCCGCCGCGGGGCGCGGCAGGGCTTTGGCCGGCGGATCCGGCGCAACCACTCAATAGTTACTGCGAAAAAATTTCCTCCAGCTCGGCCTTGATTTTTTCCTCTGGATGGGACTTTGCAATCGAGAGTTCTTTGACCAGAAGGTTCCGGGCTAGGTCCAACATTTTCCGTTCGCCAAAGGAAAGCTCTTTGTCGGATTTGAGGACGCTCAAGTCTCGCAAAACGGTCGCAATTTCCAGCACCGAGCCTGTTTTGATCTTCTCCGTGTATTCTCGGTAACGCCGATTCCAGGTCTGCTGGTCGACGGGCTTTTTCTTCTTCCGGTCGCGCAGGATTTGATACACTTTGTTGACCATGTCCTTACCAATGACCCGGCGCAGGCCAACCGCTTCCACGTTATCGGTGGGAATCATGATTGTCATCTCGTTGTCCAGGATGCGGAGCATGTAAAACGTGCGCTCTTTCCCTTGGATTACCTTAGTTTGGATGCTCTGAATGACTCCCACTCCGTGAGCCGGGTAGACCACCTTTTCGCCAACCTTGAACGTCATCGGTTCCTCCCTGGCCCCTTGAAGTTTTAGGGATCCGCTTGCAGGCGTGTTCGCCATAAATATCGGAAAACTCGCTATTTCGCAAGCTTACCTTAAATTAATTGCCGGAAACGGGCGATTTTCCCACCCGGATGGCGGGCCTTCTTTAGGGCGCGAACGGCGGTCTGATTCTTCTGAGCGGTGCCAAACAAAGCACTTGCCGTTTTTGCCTTGCACGTTTGCAAGGGTGAGGGTTCCCGGGGCCGGATCGGAAAAGTGTAGGCAAGGGAACTCCCGTCGGCCTAGGTCACTAGGCCGGTGACTCTCGTTCGATGAGGTGTTGGAGGCGCTCCTGAAGCAAACTGGGATTTACTTTGTGCGCGGCGATTACCTTCTCTCGACTGTGGAGCCCGGAGACGATTTCCAGTGCGGAGGGCGGCACCTGCAACAGCCTTGCCAGAAAACGGAGGAGTTCTTTGTTCGCTTCTCTGCCATGGTCCTTTGCGTTAATGCGCACTTTCATGGCATCCTCATACCTGCCCGCCACCGCTGTTCGGGAAGCCCCGGGTTGAGCGTGCACCCGTCGACGAATGACGGCCTGCTTGGCGTTCACCTGTGGTCTGTTCGGGTTGCTCCGTGCCTTCGTTCAATTGCTGCCGATGCGCAATCTGGCTCTTGTGGACCTCACGCTACCGACAGCGTGCTTGAGTTTGCAAGCGGTCGGTCTGTTGGCGATCAAGGTGTTACGGCACGTGTGGCTTTTACGCAACAGCTCCGGTGCGTGCTTTTTCCTCCGAGGCCCCAGGCCGCGACGCGGATTTCGGGACTCGTGTGGGCATTGTCAGGTATGCCTCTCTTGACCCGATCCTCCAGCCGTGAAAGTTGGGGACTTGGAGATTTTCACGAGTATGGCGGACTTGCACGAGGAGCTTGAGCGCTGGAGAGACCAGTTGGAGCAAATGTTCGCGGCTGTGGCGAGTCAGAATCAGGAGGCTTTGCATCGACAAGACTTTGCCTTGGCTCGCTCTCCAGGCTGGCGGAGCGTTTGTCTCAGGTGATGAAAGAGGTCGAAATCCTCGAGCGCTCGTCGAAGCGGCGGCTGGTTGTGAATCCGGGGCCCGTGCGCTCCGAGAAAGGCTACGCCGTGGCCTCGGAGTGGGCTCAGTCCGATCACGACCCAGGCGGTGGCTTCCATCCTCAAGAATTTTACTTCGTCGCAATCCTTGAGGTACTTGAGAGGAAGGGGGGCCGCGCTCGAGCTGGGGAGGTTTTAGACGAGCTTGAGATTCTGCTTTCGGATGAACTGGGGCCTGAGGACACGATTGTCCTACCCAGCGGGGATATTCGTTGGCGCAAGGCAGCAAATTGGGCACGCTTTAAAATGGTGCAAGCAGGGCTCCTTTCCGCAACATCACCTACCGGCGTATGGGAGATCACGGAAGCTGGCCGCGAGTATTTGCGGAGTCGTCGCTCCTAACCAGCTTGAGCATTTGTAGAGAGGACGAGCGGTAAGCCGCGGAACCAAAGCCTGTTGGAAGGCGAACTGCAGGCCGCGGGAAGGTGACCCAAGCGTTAGCGGCTCGGCCGCTGTAGAGCTCTCTTGTGGAGCCGGGCGGCAAGGAGCAGCGCCGATGACTATTGCACCTCTAAGTGAAAATCAGCTTGCTTCGGTTCGATCGACTTCGGATAGTGCCTGTGTTCGAGGGATCTTGTTATGGTGCTCTTCCGAGCTTTCGTGTTGTTAATCGTCGGGGTGGTGGTGGGCGCGCACGGTGCGTCGGCTACGGACTTCGCGCTTCGGTTTTACGGACACGGGGTACAAGCTCCTGATCTCGATCGCGTGAAGATTCCAGTTGACGACCCGAACAACAACAGCCCTGGACCACCAGTGGATGTGGGCGACACGGATTTCACCCTTGAATTCTGGGTGAGGGGATCGACCTCAGAAAATTCCGCGCCGGCTATCACCTGCGGGAACAACGTGAACTGGATTTACGGCAACATTTTGTTCGACCGCGATCGCTTTAACCAAGACCGCAAGTTCGGCCTCTCCTTTGGAAACGGGCGGGTGGTATTCGGAGTCAGCGGCGACGGAACCGGCGATTTTACTTTGTGCGGGACGAGTAACGTGCTCGACAATAGTTGGCATCACATCGCTGTGCAGCGCCGTCGCAGTGATGGGTACTTGTGGATTTTTGTGGATGGTAGCTTGCAAGCAAGTGCCGATGGCCCGGACGGTGACATTTCGTACCCGGACGACGGCGTGCCGGGAAATTACTGTGGAGGACCATGTACCAATAGCGATCCGTACCTAGTGATCGGTGCGGAGAAACACGATGCAGGAGCGTCGTACCCGTCTTTCAGTGGCTACGTCGACGAGGTCCGCGTGTCGAACGTTTTACGTTATACGACCAATTTTTCGCCGCCGTCGACACCATTTGTAAGTGACGGGGATACGGCTGCTTTGTACCACTTCGACGAAGGTCCCGCTGGCCCATGTACAGGAACGGTCTTGGATTCGTCGGGTGCCTCCGGTGGACCGAGTAATGGAGAATGTAAGTATGGGGGCAGCGCTCCCGCCGGACCTGTATACGTGACCTCCACTCCCTTCAGTTCCCCGCCGCCCCCCACGTGCGGAGCGATACCAGCAACAGGTTGTGCCACAGCGCCCCGCGGTTCACTTTCCATTTTTCGGAGCGCAACGAACCCGAATCGGCGAAGCATCGTGTGGCAATGGTGGACTGGTGATGCCTTTGTGGCGGACTTCTCCGACCCGACTGATGGCAGCGCGACGTACGCGATGTGCGTTTACGACTATTCCGCAGGATCTCCCACCTTAGCGTGGCAACTCGCTCTGCCCACGGGTTCGTCGTGGCGGCTGTACCGTGGCCACACGTATCGATACGGCGACCGTAGTGGAGCAGTCTCTGGACTTCGCCGCGTTGTTCTCCAAGGCAAGGGGATCAGCAAGGGCAAACTTGTTGTGCGCGCGTCGGGTCCGTTGCTTACTTTGTCTCCCCCGCAAAGCCCCTCGCAATATTTTGCTGCCGATCCGCAAGTGGTTGTCCAGTTACTCAAGAACGGCGGAGCTTGCTGGGAGAGCACATTCACAGGGGCGCGCCGCAACGACGCTCAGTACTTCCGCTCGCGCTTCGTTCCCTGAAAGCACGCGCAGAACAATCCAACTAGCTTGCCCGCGCTGTGCCGTAGTTGCCGCCTTGGGAGCAGAACAGTGTCTTCAGGTACCCGAAAGGCCCCATGAGACGTGTACTTGACAATGATCACTTATCCGGACGAAAAGCTGAGCAACTTTCAGATACTTCCAGTGACCTCTGGGGAGAGTTTGCATCGGTGGAAAGATACATCCGCTTTATCGTTGCTCGGCGTTATTGGGTGATCCTGACCACTGTGGCGGTTACCGCCTTTTTTGCCGCACAGTTAGGCAAACTGCACTTGGAGATTCGCCGACGAGCGAATTTGCCGGAAGCACACCCGTATGTGCAGGTGCAAAATCGCATTACCGACTTGTTCGGTGGCGAAGCGGTGGTTGTGATCGGAGCGGCCGCTACGCGCGGCACGATTTACACACCGGAATTTCTCGGCAAAGTGTTTCGCGTTTGTCAGCAGCTTCGCGATACGCCCGGGGTGCTGCAAACGAGCCTGTTTTGCATGGGAGCGCCATACGTGAAAACCGTGCGGGCTGGGGCCGATGACTCCATGGATGTGCAACCCTTGATGGAAGGGGTTCCGACAACATCGGAGGAAGCCGAAGAAATTCGTCGCCGCGTGGAGGCAGATCGCTTTCTTCGAGATAACCTCGTGTCGCACGACGGAACCGCGACGGTCATTGTCGTCGAGTTCGACGACCGGCTGAATGACAAGCAAATCTTCGCCTTGATCGAGCAAATTCTTGCCCCTGAGCGTGACGATTCGGTGCGCTTCGCCTTGGCGGGAGCTCCCGTACTGCGAGCCTGGCTGGCAAAGTATACCGCGCTGATCGGAGTCTTGCTACCGCTGGCTGTTGTTGTCATCGGGTTGGTGCACTTTGAGGCCTTTCGCACCATTCAAGGCATGGTGCTGCCGCTCGTCACCGCCGTACTGGCAGTTGTTTGGTCCCTCGGGCTCATGGGCCTGGCGGGATATCCGATGGATACGTGGAGTGCGCTGACACCGGTGGTCATTTTGGCAGTAGCCGCCGGGCACGCAGTGCAAATTCTCAAGCGTTACTACGAAGAATTCGACCTCGTGCGCAACAGCCATGAGGCTATTGTCCGTTCGATCGTGGCCGTAGGCCCAGTGATGGTCATTGCCAGCGTGATTGCTGCCGCCGGGTTCGCCTCGCTGACAACCTTTGGCATCACGAGCGTGCGCGTCTTCGGCATGCTCATGGCCAGCGGAATTCTCAGTGCTTTAGTTGTAGAACTGACGTTTACGCCAGCATGTCGTGCGCTGTTGCCCGCACCCAAGCTGCGGGAAACAACGCGGGAGAAGACCCACGGTTGGTTAGATCAGCTGCTTGAGCGTTTATCCAATTTTGTCTCTCAGCGCCCTCGCACCGTGCTGGCCATTGCTCTCGCCTTGTTCATCGTTGCCATACTCGGAGCATTGCGTGTCCAAGTGGATAACAGCTTCCGCTACTGGTTCTCTCCGGCTACGCAAGTTCGCCTCGACGATGCTTTTCTGAACGAGAAGCTTCCGGGCACAGCGTCGTTGCGAATCCTGATCGAGGGAGAGCAAGAGGGCGTGCTCAAGCAGCCGGCGGTGTTGCAGGCCATTAGCGATTTGGAGGATTTCCTCGCTGCCGATCCGACCCTCGGCGGGATCAGCTCCATTGCGGGCCACGTGAAGCGAATGCATCAAGCGATGAACCATGACGATCCGGCGTTTTACCGCATTCCCGACAACCCTCGTCTCATTAGCCAGTACTTGTTGCTGTACGGCATGTCCGCTGGTCCAGACAGCTTGAGCGCATTCGTAGACGCGGGCTATCAGCGTGCGGTGATTCGTTCCTTAAGCAAGACGGACACCGCCGCGTACTCCCATGCCTTAATCGCCCGCCTGCGTGATTTCATCGAGCAGCGCTTCCGTGGCTTACCCGTGAAAGTCGGATTGGTTGGTGGCACTCTCGGCGTGCAGACCGCGATGAACGACACGGTGGTGCACGACAAGATCGTAAACGTCGCGCAAATTGCCACGATCATCTTTGTCTTGGCAAGCTTAGTGTTGCGCTCTGCCGTCGGAGGATTGTTCGTGCTTCTGCCGCTTTCCCTAGCGGTGGCCTTCAATCTTGGATTGATGGGGTGGTGCGGGATTTGGCTCGACATGACCACTGCGGCAATCACTGCGATGGGCGTGAGCATTGGTGCCGACTTCGCGATTTACCTGATTTTTCGGATTCGCGAGGAATTGCGCAAATTGGGCGACTTGCACGAGGCTGTGCGGGCGAGCTTGCGCACCTCGGGGAAGGCAATCTTTTTCGTGTCCTCGGCCGTGGCGCTGGGCTACATGGTGCTTCCGTTTTCCGGGTTTAGCTTGTGGATCCGGCTGGGGGCGCTGACCGCGACGATTGTAGCTGTAAGCGCTCTGGGGGCGGTGACGATCATCCCGGCGTTGAGCCTGATTGTGAGGCCTAAATTCCTGGCGGCCTCGCCGGGCTGTGGCCGAGTTTCCGCTCAAGCTGAACGGGCAGTGGGCGCACGTAGCTTCGAGAGCACTTGGGAATGCGCAAACCGCGCAGTAGGCAAGGCTCTGGCTAGTGCTTGCGCCTAAGGACAGTCGGAAGCAAGAGGAGTCAGCGACTTAGAGCTCGTCGGGGAGGAGGACAGCGATGGAAATCCAGTCGCACCACGATTTTTTGCACACGAACACCGGAGAGCCCAACTTTAACGAGAGCATGTATTTCAACTTTTACGACCGCGGCTGTGGCTGGGGCGGGTTCCTCCGCATCGGGAATCGCCCTAACGAGGGCTATGCTGAGGTCACGCTCGCGCTTTATCGCCCCGACGGTACAGCGCTGTTTCAGTATCAACGCCCCGCGATTACCGGCCACGAGGCTTTGGACGCGGGCGGGATGCGGTTCGAGGTGCTGGAGCCAGCCCGGCATTTGCGAGTGAGTTACGCGGGGGCGGCGGTGTATTTGCAGCGGCCGTTGGATCTCGAAAATCCTCGGCAGGCCTTTACTTCCAATCCCTGGCGGCAAGTCGAATTGCAGCTCGACTATTACGGGTTGAGCCCAATGTATGGTGGAGAGAGTCCGAGCGACGCGAAGAATACCGAGCTTGTGTTCGCGCGCGGCCACACCGAGCAGCACGTTCGTGCCGTGGGGGTGGTTACCGTCGATGGCGAAACGGTACCGATCAACGCCCTTGGCTTGCGCGATCACTCTTGGGGGCCACGCTCGTGGCAATCGCCGGCGTACTATCGGTGGCTGACGGCGGAGTTCGACGAGTCCTTCGGTTTCATGGGCTCTTTCATTCATTTACAAAGCGGCGCGGACTTACAGTCGGGCTTCTTGTTCCGCAACGGCCGCAATGAGCTCGTCGACCGTGTCGACATCGAGACCGAGAGCGATCCGGCCACGGGTTACCACCGCAAGCTGCGCGCGCGATTACACACCGGCCGCGGTGCGGTGGAGGTCACGGGTGAGGTGATCACCATGCTCCCCCTGCGTAACCGGCGTGACGGGAAGGTCACCCGCATCGCCGAAGGGTTAACCCGTTGGCAGGTTGGCAACCAAATCGGGTACGGGTGGTCGGAGTACTTGGATCAGGTCGCCTAACGCCCGAGTACGTTGACGGCGAGCCCCTCCCCTGTGTGCCGTGGGGAGATCTCGGAACAGCGGGGCCGCATTTGCCTCCGTTGCGTAGCCATTGGAGTCGCCGCGTTCGGAAATCGGGGTGGGAACGCGGGGTGTGCGTATGTTGATTGTTCCGGGCCGTGCTGCCATGGCTTGACTCGTTTGGCTGCAAAGGGATTCCTGCGCTGAACTCTTTTTCACGGATACGTTTCGAAGCAATGAATTGCTTCGCGAGGCCGTAGGACCGACGGTGCAGGACGTTGCTGGCAATGAGAATCCTCTCCCCACCCGCCGCTAGGTTGTGGGACTCAGAAGCCCGCGCGCGCTGGGGATTGCGGATTGGGATGCGAGGGATATAGTGAAAAAGTGTTTCCTGCTGGCAATTCGGAAGTGCCGGTAGATTGTTCTTTGACATGGGGGCGATTTGGGTTCGACGGGGGTCAGGAAGGTTGCGGTTGCGTGCTCGGGATCCTGGGTACCGGTCAACAACCCCAGGGCTGCTTAAACGCAGACGAACCACTTGCTTTGGCTGCCTAAGCGCAGTCACGTCTCACCAAGCCCGCGCCCGTAGGGCTGGCTGAGGCGACAGAATTCGGGCTAAGCGGCAGCGGTTGCTCATCCGCTGCCGACGAAAACCCCAGAGCTGGCCGACAGGGATCCTGCCCGTGGGAGCCCTGCCGGCGAGAGCAAAACACGCGGCTACGCACGTAGACCCCGCCGCCGACCGCCTCCGGACGGGGGTTCGATTCCCCCCGCCTCCATTTCCGGTCGAAAAACCGGTTAGCGAGCGGCAGGCGAGCCGCCCGCAACAAGGCCCGGGGAGCTAGCTGGGACGCGGTTTTTTGTGTGCTGTTCAGCGAAGGTCTTGCCTCGGTAGGAGTGCAGTCGTCCTGCCCGCAGCACGACAATCATCCTGCATCCTGCTGCGGGCTACGGAATCGCCTCCTTCGGCTGCGCTCCGTCCCCGTGCTGTCACGCGCTTGACGCGCCCGGACGCGTGATGCTGCGAGCAATGCGTGCCCGCGCTCTTCGGGCGGACAAGACCACGTTCGTACGCCCCGGTTCAATACTCTCGGGCCGGCCCGATCTTGCGCCGGACAATTTCGCCGAGCGGATTCAGGCCGAGTCCCCGACGGTGAGGCCCTCGCGCCACGCGCACCCGAGGTCGTGCTGGGCAGGTCCCATGGGCCAAGGGCCTGCTCGAGTAAAGGCGACCAATGTGGTGGAACCTCGGGGACGCTAATCCGCTGAAATTTGCGAGCGAGGGCTTTGAGAACGAACAGCAGCAGATGCGCGTCACGGCATGTTTCCTCGAGCGCATCACGCTCGAGGTAGAATCCCGGCAGCAGTTTGTCAGCGCTGGCGAGGTGTGCCGCACGGTGGAGTTGCCTCGGCCGGCCATTGACATTGGTTGCGGCGCAGCCGTAGGCAGGTAGGGCCGATGATTGTTGACGCATGGATCCAGCACCCGAGCCCCGAGTTCCTACGGCACCCGCGCTTTGCCTCGCTGCGGCGCTGGGTGGGTGCCACTGAGCTGCCGGACGAAATCCCGCTGGAATTTACGCTCGCAGCGCTCGATGCCGCTGGTGTGGACCGTGCGCTGATCACTGCATGGTGGGGGCCGGAAGGGCCGGCCATCAGCAACGATGAAGTTGCCGAGCTCGTGCGCCGTGCGCCCGGGCGTCTCGTCGGCATTGCGTCCGTGGACTTGCGCTCCCCGATGGCTGCGGTGCGCGAGTTGCGTCGTTGCGTGCGCGAGCTGGGGATGCGCGGCCTTCGCGTTCTGCCCTGGCTGTGGGAACGCCCGCCGAATCACCGCTGGTACTACCCCCTTTATGTGGAGTGCATTGAGCTGGGCATCCCCTTTTGCCTTCAGGTGGGGCACACCGGGCCCTTGGGACCATCAGACCCTGGACGGCCCATTCCATATCTGGACGAGGTGGCGCTGGATTTTCCTGAGCTTGTCATCGTCGCCGGCCATATTGGCTACCCCTGGACGGAGGAGATGATCGCGCTCGCGACCAAGTACCCGAATGTTTTTATCGATACTTCGGCTTACAAACCAAAACGGTATCCACCGGCATTGCGCGAGTTTTTGCGCGGGCACGGCCGCTCCAAGGTTCTCTTTGGGAGCAACTACCCAATGATTTTCCCTGCCGACTGCCTCACCGAGATCGATTCTCTGGAACTCGACGAGCAAGCGCGCCGACTGTTTCTGGGCGAAAACGCTTGTCGCGTGTTTCGCCTCGCTGAGTGAATCCACCGCCTGAAGCTGGGCCTTAGATTGCCAACAAATGGGGCGGCGAGTCATGGAACCCACGGTGCACACGCCTGTCACCGACGGCGCGTTGCCGTACCAGGTGAGCTCAGTCAAATGGAGGCGAGGAGTGTCAGGCGAGTTCGTCGGGCCCGGGCATGGTGCGCCGGCGATCGCGGTGCGAAGCCAAGAGCTGCGCTGGACGACGGCCCGACTGCCCTCCCCTTACCGTCCCTGTTGTTTGCGGCTCGGTAACACGGCGGTCGGAAGGCTGCCGTGCTTGGCGATCAGTCGGCCAGAGAAGCTTAAAGTCGTGCGTGCGTGCTCCCAGGCAGTGCGCAGCGGTTTGCGAAACAACAGATTGAATTCCAGCATCGGGCCAACCACACACTGCGTGCACGGCGTATCTCGGTCCCAGCTCTGCGTCCACTCCTCCGTGAGTAAATCGATGCCTTTGGTCTTGCCCTTGGTGTACGCGCAAGGGTAAGCGACACCCTGCGGGTCGATGTACAGGTAGCCGCGTCCTGCCGCGCAACGGACGTGAGCCTGATAGACTGCCGAGACTGCGAAGTCGGGCCAGGCACTCAATGCCTCCAGGTACGGGGTCGAACTTGCGATCGGGCGGCCGCGGCGTTTTTCGTCGGCCAGCAGGCGCCAAAATTGTTGCCACTCCGCCGGTGACACCGATCCTGTCGGCTTGCCGCGCACCAGCTCGGTATCGACACACTGCGGCTGAAAATGCACTCGAAAACCGGCATCCTCGGCAATTTGGAGCAGCGGCTCGACCGCCGTGAGATTCCGTTCCGTTACGACGCAAATCGCCACCACCGGCACGCCAGCGCGAACTAAGGTGCGGGCAGCGTTGACGACACGGCCGGCGTTCGGGTCGCCCCGTGTTGCTGCGTGCACCGCCGGTGGGCCATCCAAACTCGTATACACGAGGTTGGCATCGTACAGGCAACTTCCTCGCCGCTCGAATAGCGATAGGTTCGAATTCACGCTGATCCAGAAGCCGACTTCACGGGCCGTACGCACGATTTGTGGAAAATCGGCTCTGAGCAAGGGCTCGCCTCCCGCCAACCCTAGGCGTCGGATGCCCATGCGGCGTAACCGCTGAAAGAGCAGGCGAATTTGCCCGAGATCGAGCTCGGTTGGATCGAGAAATGGGGAGTTACAGTAACTGCAGCGCAAGTTGCAGCGATTCGTGACCGCGAAGGTGGCAGAGAACGGGCGGGGGGAACCGTCGATGTAAAACGCCAACAGGCTCCGTGCGTAGGCAGAGGCGAGCGCAACTGTGTTAAACACCGACATCCAAACGACTCAAAATGACGAGCCACAACCCACCAAAGTAAACTTTGGTGAGTAGCCACGCTGCGTTGCGGCTGGCGACGAGATAATAGGGGGCCACCGGTGTGAAGGCCGACAATGCCCCTCCCCACGGCAACTGGAAGTAGCCGGAGAGCACGACTGCCAAAAACCCACAGAGTACGAGGAGTGTGATCGGTACAGCCGTCGCGGTGCGGGCGGCAATCGTGCCGATGCCGTTACGCGCGTCCACGCTGCGATCGACGAGGGTTTGATACACGTGGCACACCGCAGTCATAATGCCGACGAGCACAAGGATCTCGCTGCCTGTGCCGATCATGGCGGTGTAGGTGGCGCCCCAAATGCCGCACCAAATCACGTCGACGACGGGTACGCCCTTGAGGACCAGGGAGTACGACACGTTGACAGCGAACAGCGCGACCACCGCCAGCAGCAGTGACGTGCCTCCTGCCGTGAGAGCGAGCAAGGCACAGAGCAAGTGTAACCCGACCAGTGCGGCCGCAGTGGCCGTACGCTGCGCTAGATACAACTCGACGAGCCAACGCTGCTTGCGGGGATTGTGGATGTCGGCTTTCGCGTCCCAGAAGTCGTTGAAGCCGTAAAGCGCAGCCAGGGTCAGTACCGAAAGGGCTGCCAACTGGGCCTTCGCCGCCAAGGTTCCACTGGCCACTGCCAGGAGGGATAAGTTGATCGCGAGCAATGCCCCCTCGAAGCGTTTGATCCGCTCCGCGAGCGAACCGAGGATTGCGAACGCGGCACGAGCTGCCCCAAGAAGTTCCGCATCGCTGGCGCCTTCGCGCTGGGCGCCACTTTTCGTCGCCGACTCGAGCACCGAGGCCATCGGACAGCCATGCTATGCCTTGACAAGATAAGTAATCAAGAGTCGCCTTGACCTTTTGCCACTCCCCATGCAGGGTGCGCATGTGCCGAGCCATGCAGTGTCCCGAGGATGCACTGCGGCCGAAATGCCGCGAAAGCGGGGATGGCCTTGCTGCAACCAGCCATGCTTGCTCATGAAGGGACAACATTGACAGTTCAGTTACAACCGCCAGATACGGTGGGCATGCCCCGGCATACAGAGGTACCGCGGGTCGACGCGGTCAGTGCGGAGGACTTCCGGCGACTTTACCTACGGCAACGCAAGCCGGTGGTTTTGCGCGGGCTCACGGTAGACTGGTCCCCGCCAGCGTTCTGGACTTTCGATTCCCTGGCGGAGCGTTACGGCGATGCCCTCGTGGTGGCGGCGTTGCTTTCGGGCGGCACCCTCAAGGAGGATCCCCGATCCGGTGTCATCTTCGAACGTATCCTCTTGCGGGATTTCATGAGCAACGTGGCAACCCGCCGGGAGTCACACTACGTGATGGCGCCCGTGTGGAATTTTCCCGTCGAGCTTAAGCGCCACTACCGGATCCCGGTCTATTGCCAGAGTGCGCCGTACTTGCGAGCAAAACTGTGGCTCGGACGCGCGCATACGGTGACACCGCTGCATTGGGACGTGCCGCACAATCTGATCGTGCAATTAGTGGGTCGCAAACGCTGGCTGCTTTTTCCTCGGTCAGCTTGGTTGGCGCTGTATCCTCGCGGGTTGCTCTCCGGAATGGCGAACTTTTCTCGGGTTGATCCAGAACAGCCCGATCTTCGCCGTTTCCCTCGGTTTCGTTCGGTGCAAGCTTTCGAGGCCATCGTAGAGCCCGGCGAAACCTTGTTTATTCCCCGCGGGTGGTGGCATCACACGCGGCTGTTGAACGATGCCGTCTCGCTCAACTTTTGGTGGGGCGGTTACGGTGTGGCGCTTGCCGCACGTGCTTCGCTGCTGTTCAAACGGCTACGCCGGATCCGCCAAAATGAGTGGGCGTAAACTCTTTTAGCCGCACGCTACGAGCCGCCAGCGCCGCGCATGGACACGCGGCTCCCAAGGTGCCTCGCTTAGCCGCGCTGCCCACACGTGACCGAGTCCAGCCCGATCCCAAACTTGGAACAACACCACCCCCGGATAAAACCTGCACAGGGACTTGCGCACATTGAAATCTTCCTCCAGGCCTGGGCTCCAAAACACCAAGTCCTTGCCATCGGCAACGAGTTGATCCACGGGCAGATGCGGCTGTTCGAGGCGCAAGTAGCCGACCGGCAAGGCCCAGCCGTACGCCGTCATCGGGCCCACGTACAACCAACGGACATCGTGGTGGAAGCCCGCGGGGTAGTCGATCACCACCGCGCGCGGTGCATCCCTGGGAGCCAAGCTTTCGAATGCAATCCCCGTAGAAGAGGCGCACAACCACCGCTGCGGAATTTCATGACTGAGCAGCGCGCCGGCGGTGCAGCAGCCGAGCGAGGTAAGGGCCGCGACGAGGGGGCGCGTGGCATCAGGGATGTGCGCCAGTATTTGCCCCGCGCCGAGAGCTGCAATCAACGCGACCGGAACCCCCAAGCTTACAGCGTGCACCATATCGACCAAATCTACGGGCGACACGAATGCGGGGCTCAACGCTGCGAGGAACAAGATCAACAGTTCGCGGGCTGTGGCACTGCGTTTGAAGTTGTGCACGCAGGCCAGCAAGCCAAGGGCAAAGAGGGTGGCTGTGAAGGGGTCGAAGATTGCATCGGTCCACAAACGGATGTGTAACCGGGGATGAGCAAAGGGCGCGAGCAGCGCGCCGAGAACAATATCGAGGGGGCGACGGATATCGACGCTGCGACTTCGCTCCATTAGCAGCACCGAGCCTTGACCGAGCAGTGCCCGATCGAGCGAGGCCGCAATCCCGTGGAACGAGAAGTGATGTGTACCTTCCCGCAGGGAAAATACCTCAGGTATTGCAGGCAACAGCGCAGCAGAAAAAATCAGTGCACCGGCAACCCAAGTGAGCCGATGCGTTCGCCATGTGGAGGGCCAGCGCGCGAGTACGGCAAGGCCGGCGACGCCAACAATGGGAACAACGCTTGGAAAGGTAAGGCCAAAGGCTGCGAGGGGACCAGTGCACACTAGGCTAGCCCGCGATCCGTTGAGACGAAATCGCCATACGGCAAGAAGCAGGGCCACCGTAACCACGGGGGCGAAAACAAACGGCGCAGGTAGAACTGCAAGATAATGAGTGAACGGCGAAAATAGAAATCCTGTGGTCCCAATCAGGGCCGGCAGTGCGCCTCCGATCCTCGTCGCGAGCAAAGCGAGGCCAGCGGCAGCTACCGCAAGCCAACTCATCTGTGCCAGCTGCATGCTCGCGAGGCTCGGCTCCACAAGCCCGAGTTGCCACAGGGGAACCCCCTGAAAGAGAAACGGTAGTGCACCGAGATTGGGAAGCTCCGCATCGTATCGCTCTCCGAACAGTTTGCCGTTGCGGGCCGCGAACTGCAAAGCATCGACGAAAGCGCGCCATTGGTCGACCGCGCGCGTCGCCTCTAGGCTGCCGAGTTCCACGCCGACAAAGAACCCGACCCAAGCGACGGTGACGAGGACGACCGGAAGTTGAGGCCGCAGGAGAGCGACTGCGGTTGGCGCAGACTGTTGTGGGCGTGGCGACGGCGACCAAAGACAGAGCGCCGGCACAAAGAGGCCGGCCAGGAACGCGAGCTGACCGGGTAGCCCCGCGTGCTTGACCCAAGGGGCAGCGACGAACAAGGCAACCGCGAGACCTAGTGCCACGCGTTCTTGCCAAGCCGCCACGCTCGGGGTTGGGTGGAACTCGGCCGCGTCTTCAAAAGGGCGAAGATAGAAGCGGGCAAACAAGCAGGTGCAGAGCAGTAGTGCACTGAGCCGGGTTGCGATCCACCACGTCGGCACGCCTGGGAACAGCCTGCCGAGTACGTGCGCCTGCGGATTCCACTCGGTGAACTGTGCTGGAGGAGGCCACAAGAGGGGCAAAGCATAATAAAGGAACAACAGGCCGATTATGAGAGGAACAGCCAATGGGAACCGCTTGCCGGATTGTCTCGTGCGCGATGGCTGCTTGATGGATCGCCCTGAGGGCACCTTGGCTCGTCGCACCCAGGTCAGTTCCGCGGGCGGGTAATTTCCACCGAGCAGCGTGCTCGAATTGCCATCGCGGCAGAAACGCTGCCGAGCAAAAAGCGTTGGAGAAAGTTCAGGCCGCGCGCTCCGACGAACATACAGTCTGCTCCGATGCGCTCCTGCTCTGCAATTAGCTCCCGTTTGGGATCTCCCTCAATGAGGTGGGATGAGGCCGTGATGTTGGCCTCCCGGAGGCGTTGCTGCACGCTTTGCATCATGCGTTCGAAAGGGGCGCGGGCATCTCGATCGCGCGGGTCGAGCCACTGCCGCAGGGGAGAGTCCTCGGATGCGAGATCGCTCATCGTCCGCGGCTCGATCACCGCCACGACGAGCACCGTGGTGCCCAACGGCCAATGCCGCTGGGCGATCGCAGCGAGGGCGGCTTCCGCGTACGGCGAGCCATCGTACGCCAGGAGAAGGCGGAGCTCGTTTGCTACTGGCTGTGGGCGAGGCCGGCCAATGCGCACGGAGCAGTGCGCTTCGGTAGCCACCTTCAGGGAAACGCTGCCCAAGAACAGCCGGCTGGCAGCGCCCTTGCCGTGGGAGCCCACCACCAGCAAATCCGCATTCCATTCCTCTGCCGCTTTGATCAGGCCCCATCCGGGTGAGTCGGCCCGCGCCTCCCACTGAACCTCCCAGCTCGGGAACTTTGCCCGCACGAGCCTCGCCCCGTCTTCTGCAAGCGCCGCAGCTTCGGCCAGTGCTTGCTTGGCGAGGGCTCGACCTTTGGAAACCGGATCGGGCAGCGGAATCTCGTTTTTCTCCGGCTCCGGTGGGAGCCAGACGTCGGCGACCGTGATGACTTTGGCAACCGATCCTGCCGGCAACCCGGCATAGGCAAGATCGTCCACCGCGTGGCGCGCACTGTCTGAACCGTCGTACCCAATGACAATTCTCATCTTGCCGCCCTTATGTGAGTGACCCCGTTTTTGCCGACGGAGTGGCTTCCGGAGCCCCGACGCGTTCCCCGCCAGGCTTTGTGCCGGCGACCCGCTCGACCTCGGCTCCACCCTCGCGTTTGGGAAACAGCAGCGATGCCAGGACGGCTACCGACAAGACTCCCGCGACGACGGCCAGTGACCAACCGATAGGGATCTTGTAAAACTCCGACACGAGCATCTTTGTTCCCACAAAGGTGAGAACCACGGCAAGCCCGATTTGTAGGAAACGAAACATGTCCATCACTCCGGCCAGCAGAAAGTACAGCGCCCTGAGCCCGAGAATCGCAAAGACGTTCGAGGTGTACACAATGAAAGGGTCTTTAGTGACGGCAAAAATGGCTGGAATCGAGTCGAGAGCGAATACCAAATCCGTGGTTTCTACGACGATGAGGACGAGGAGCAAAGGCGTTGCCCACAGCCGCCTCTGGTCTCGGACAAAAAACGACTGCCCTCGGTAGTCCTCAGTCACGGGAATCACGCGGCGCACGAGCTTAACGACCGGGTTGCGCGCGGGCTCGACCTCTTTGTCCCCAGAAAACAAGAGGCGAATGCCCGTAACCACCAAGAAGCCGCCGAAGACATAGATCATCCAATGAAAGCGGTTCATCAACGCCACACCCGTCGCAATGAAGATGCCCCGCATCACCAAGGCACCGAGAATTCCCCAGTACAGTACCCGGTGCTGATATATGGCGGGGACTGCAAAGTAACTGAAAATCATGAGAAAGACGAAGAGATTGTCGACGCTCAAGGACTTTTCGATGAGGTATCCGGTTAGAAACTCCAGTGCTCGCTCATATCCCCAGGCCCAATAAACGAGGCCATTGAAAGCCAATGCCAACACCACCCAAACCACGCTCCAGATGGCTGCTTCACGGAGGCTCACTGCGTGTGCCCGGCGGTGGAAGACACCAAGGTCAAGCGCCAACATCGCGAGCACGAAACAGTTGAAGCCGACCCAGAGAATCCAATGGTGTTCCATGCCGTGTTCCGCCGCGCGCCGAAAGAGTGTGCTCTTCTTAGCTACCTTTCATGCCTTTCGCAGGGGCCTCGGCTTGCCGTGAGCACTACCGCTGCGCGCGCCGCAGCCAGTGCTACGTGCTTTGCCGTCCCGCCCGACGGCTTGCGCAACGTGCGCGTCCCGCCGACGTGTCGCCCAACCGTTGTTCCTCCACCCGATCCTTGTTGCCGGTGCCTGGACATCAGCGCCACAAGAGGTGGGAATGTGTTTGGCGATCTCACGCACCCGAGGCCTGCGCCAGAGTATGCATTACCCACTCAAGGGCAAACGGCCAGGCGCCGAAGCCGGACTCGATATTGATATGCCCCGCGTTGGGAAGGATCTGAATCGGCACGCCGAGCCTCTGGGCAATTTCGTACGCTTCTCCGACCTCAATGTACGGATCGTCGTCCGACGTCACCAGGAGGCTGCGCGCGGCAACTGCCTCCCAGGCGCTGCGCACTTGCGGTGCTGGAAAAAAGCTCTGCACCGGCTCAAAGAGGAGATACGGCGAGGGCGGCGCCGCTAGGAGTGCCGCGCGAACTCCACGACTGCCGTGCTGCGCGAATAAGTGATCGATTGCCCAGCAGCCGAGAGAATGAGCGACAAACAGCACTGGGGTCGGTGCCTCGGCAACAATGGCCTGTAACTGCTCGACCCATTTGTTGCATTCTGGCCACTGCGGGTCGGGAAGCTCCGGAAACGTCGCAAGAATGCCGCGGCGCTGGAGCTCCGCGAAGAGCCAGCGTTGCCAGTGGCCGGGGGCAGATCCGTCGTAGCCGTGCACGAACACAACCATGCGGAGCATCAAGCACGCGCGGCGGCCTCCCTCAACGCTACTGTCAACGCCGATTCATGACCACACCTTGCATGGTCCGTAGGGCGGAGACTATCGCTTTTGCCCACGCACGACTGAGGAAAGGATTTCGCCGATATGGACTTACGCTTTGCCTCCGCTGCTGACCTGGCGCGCATGATTCGCCGTGGGGATCTCTCGCCAGTAGAACTGATGCAGTTCACCCTCGAGCGCCTGGAACAAGTGAACCCGAAGCTCAATGCCTTCGTGGCGCAGCATCCTGCGGAGCGTCTGCTAGAGGCCGCGCGCGCGGTGGAGACGCGCCTTGCACGCAAAGAAGAAGTGGGCCCTTTGGCGGGACTGCCGCTTGGCGTCAAAGATTTGGAAGACACTGTCGGCTTACCCACGACGCACGGCTCACTCCTGTTTCGTGATCGTGTGGCCACGCGGGATACGATCCAAGTGGCGCGCCTGAAACAAGCGGGCGCAATCGTGGTGGGCAAAACCAATACGCCAGAGTTTGGGTACACCGCGTTTTCTAGTAATCGCGTCTTCGGAGCCACGCGCAATCCATGGGATTTAGAACGAACACCCGGTGGCTCCAGCGGGGGATCATCTGCAGCCGTTGCTGGTGGCCTGGTGCCCCTCGCGACTGCCTCCGACGGTGGCGGTTCGGTGCGTATCCCGGCGGCCTTTACTGGCTTGGTCGGGCTCAAGCCGTCGCAAGGGAGGATTCCATGGGGGCCGGAAGAGGCGTTGCGGTTCTCGCACTGCATTGTCAGCGGGCCGCTCACACGGACGGTGGAGGATGCTGCCTTGTGGCTCGACGTTACTGTCGGCCCTCACCCCGAGGACCCCTTCTCGCTGCCGCACCCAGGTATCTCGTACCAAGAGGTGATTCGTCGGGAGCCGCCGCGGCTGCGCATCGGCTACTCGCTCACGCTTGGGTATGCCCGTCCGGCGCGGGCGGTCGAGAACGCTGTGGAGGCGGCGCTGCGCGCGCTCGAGAAGGCGGGCCACGTGGTGGAGCCCGTGGAGGTGAAGCTTGAGGATATCGTGCTCGACTGGGCACGCCTCATGTCGGTGGAAGACTACGCGTTTCACGGCGCGCACTTTCATGACGAAGAACTCCTCGACCCTGGCTACCGCATGGGTGTCGAGTTGGCCAAGCACTTGCGGCCGGCGGACTTGGGCGATGTGTTGCGGCAGCGTGCGCGCCTGGTGTCCACCTTGGAGGAAATTTTGGCGCGCTACGATCTTCTGGCCACGCCGACGACGGCTGTTGAACCGTTCGCGGCGGAGGGCCCCATTCCCTTGGAGGTCGACGGCGAACCCGTCAGCACGCCGGGCGGTGCGATCGCCTACACGTATCCGTTCAATTTCTCGGGTCACCCGGCAATCTCCTTGCGTGCCGGACTTAGTCCAGCCGGCCTGCCCATTGGGATTCAGTTCGTGGCGCCACGGTTTCGCGAGGATTTGCTTTTGCAAGTGGCGGCCGAATTCGAGCAAATTTTGCCGTGGGCAAAAGATTGGCCTCAGCTTTGACGAGAGAACCCGTGGGCAAATTGCAGCGCGTGGCGAGGTATCGGGTGCTGTTTGCCGATTGCGACCCGATGCGAATCATGTACTACGGGAGCTATTTTCGACTGTTCGAGCTCGGCCGCGCGGAGCTGTTTCGAACGCTTGGCCATCCCTTCCCGAAGTACATTGCGAGCGGTCTTTATCTAGCCGTGATCGAAACCCATTGCCGTTACGTGCGACCGGCAGTGTACGACGACGAGTTGGAAGTTCTTGCCGGCATCGTAGATGTGAGCGGAGTGAGGCTGCGCATCGATTACGAGATTCGCAAGCCAGGGGGCGAGCTTGTTGCTACGGGTTTTACGCGGCACGCAGTAGTCAACGAGCAGGGTCGCCCGGTGCGCCTCCCGATAGAGCTGCGGCGCATGCTGTCGGCAGGCACGTCGACCTAAGAGCAACCTCAAGCCTGGCGGCCGCCGGGTCGGGCTGGGCCTACTTTACTGGTCGGTGTTCCCACAGTAGAAAAGCTGCACCACCAGCACGCAAACGGAGGCAGTGTCATGGCAGCCGGCAATCGTGTGTTCGTCATCGGAGTCGGGATGACCAAGTTCGAACGCTGCGAGCGCGATGCCCGTGAGTTGGCCCAGGAGGCCGTGCTTGAGGCTCTAAAAGACGCAAGCATCGATTATGACAAAATCGAGCAAGCGTTTTGCGGCTACATCAACGGGATGAGTTGCCTCGGCCAGATCAGTTTGTACGGCATCGGCATGACCGGGATCCCCGTTTACAACGTCAACAATAACTGCGCCACCGGGTCCACCGCCTTGTACTTGGCGTATAACGCGGTGCGCTCGGGAATGAACCAGGCCGTGTTGGCTCTCGGCTTTGAGAAGATGCAAAAGGGACCCCTCGAAAACCAGCTCAAAGGCCTCGAACAGCTCAAAGAAGAAGCGGAGAAAGAAAATAAACCTCCAATTGCCGCGCGGATGTTTGGCGATGCGGGGCGCGATCACATGGAAAAGTACGGCACGAAACCTGAAACTTTCGCCAAGATTGCCGTAAAAAATCACCGCCACTCGGTGAACAATCCGCGGGCGCAGTACCAGCAGGCATTCTCCCTCGAGGAAATTCTCGCCTCTCGCATGGTCTATGACCCGCTGACCTTGCTGCAATGCTGTCCGACCAGCGACGGCGCCGCTGCAGCAGTGGTCGTGTCTGAGGAGTTTCTCCGCCGTCATCCGCATCCAGGTGCGATAGAAATTTGCGCGATGGCGATGGCCACGGATCGCATGGAGGATTGGTCGCGCGGTCGCATCGGCATGGTGGGGATGGGTATGACGGAACGGGCTGCACGTGCTGTGTACGAGCAAAGCGGCATCGGGATCGAAGACGTGCAGGTCGTGGAGCTCCACGACTGCTTCAGCACAAATGAACTGATCACGTACGAAGGCCTCGGCATGTGCAAGGAAGGGGAAGGAGAGAAGCTGGTTGAAGACGAGGCAACGACGTACGGGGGCAAGTGGGTGGTGAACCCCTCGGGTGGCTTGTTGTCGAAAGGACACCCGCTCGGTGCGACTGGCTTGGCGCAGTGTGCAGAGTTGGTATGGCAGTTGCGCGGGCAAGCGGACCGCCGGCAAGTGGAGAACGCCCGCATTGGCTTGCAGCACAACCTCGGTCTCGGCGGGGCCTGCGTGGTTGCGATGTATAAGCGCCCGTAGATTGAGCGAGCGGCACTCTCCCCGCGCAGACACCTTTGCCACAGCCGAGCGGGCGGATTCCCGCGCTCTAGCGTAAGGGGCGATGATTTTGCCCCGCGGCGTATGACCCAGCTACGGACTCCCGCTCGAATTTTCCCCGGCAGCAGTGCCCTTGCGTGGTGCGGCAGTTTGGGGATGGTCCGCACCGGGCGTTGCCCACGCGGGGAGCGGAAAGCTGCGCTAGCTCAGACCGAGGGCGGTGGCTGCGCGGTAGGTGAGGAAACTGGCGGCCCACGCCAGCGCGAGCATGTAGCTGAAGGCAAAGGCCGGCCAGCGCCAACTGCCTGTTTCCCGAGCCATGACGACCATCGTGGAGGTACACTGCAGGGCGAAGACAAAGAACACCATGAGGCTCAGTGCCGTAGGTAAACTAAAGTGTCGGCGCCCGGTTACTGGATCCACATCGCGGCGCAGTGCCTCGCGGAGTCCGTCATAGTCATCAGGATTGCCGACGGCGTGGATCTGCGCCAAGGTCGACACAATCACCTCACGCGCGGCTAAACTCGCCACGAGCCCCACGCCGATTTTCCAGTCGAAGCCAAGCGGCTGGATCATGGGTTCAATGGCATGGCCGATACGGCCTGCCACGCTCTCTTCCAAATTCGCACGCGCTTGCTCAGCGGTAGACGCGCCAGGGATTTGCTGCGCCCGCGGAAAGGAGAGCAGTGCCCACATCACGATGCTGACCGCCAAGATGATGGTTCCTGCTCGCTTGAGAAATGCCGATGTGCTGCCCCAAACCTGCCGGAGCAATAAACGAAGGGTGGGCCACCGGTAGGGGGGCAATTCCATGTAAAATACCGAGGGCGTGCCTCGTAAGAGCGTCGAACTCAGCAGAGCTGCCGACGCCAGCGCAGTGCACGCGCCTAAAAGATAGAGGCCGAACATCACCAGCCCCTGGAGCCCAATCGGACCCCAGATCGCGCGCGCGGGCACGAATGCTGCGATCAACAAAGTGTAAACTGGCAACCTTGCGGAACAGGTCATGAAGGGAGCCACCAAGATGGTAGCCAGCCGCTCTCGTGGGGATGCAATCGTGCGGGTAGCCATGATTCCGGGCACCGCACAAGCAAAACATGAAAGTAGGGGCACGAAGCTCCGACCTTGCAGTCCGACCCAACCCATCACCCGGTCGACGACAAAGGCCGCGCGCGCCATGTAACCAAGGTCATTGAGCAAATGGATAAACGTGAACAGGATCACGATTTGCGGGAGAAAGACCAGCACCGACCCGACGCCAGTAACTACGCCGCCAGCCCAGAGCTCTGTGAGCCAACCCGGTGGCAGTACATCACGGCACAGTGCAGCGAGCTCCGTAAACAGTGCGTCGATGGCATCCATGGCCGGTGCCGCCCACGTGAAGATGCTTTGGAAGAAAATCAGCAGCACCACGGCAAGCGTAAGAAGCCCGTACACCGGATGGAGCAACCAACGATCGATCCGGTCCGTGCGGCGGTCCGGTGCGAGGCGATCGGCGCCGACAGCCTTGCACACCGCGTCTACCCAGGCGAAGCGGCGAACTGGGTCTTCGTCGAGCGGAGGGCGTACTTTTGGCCGTGGCCATTTCCAGGGCTCGCGCACCAGCCGGATCACTTGATCGATCCCCACTCCTCGGTGGCCGACCACGCCGACAACCGGGATGCCCAGTTGACGCGATAAGCCAGCGATGTCGAGCCGGCCGCCGCGAGCGCGAACCTCGTCGATCATGGTCAACACCAGGACCATCGGACGCCGATGTGCAAGAAGCTGCCGCACCAATCCCAAACCGCGCCGCAGTGTGGTCGCATCGGCCACTGCAACCACGCCGTCCAGCTCGGGCTCTCCTGCCAGCTTGCCGTCGAGCACCTTTTCCACAATGCGTTCGTCTGGCGACTCACCGCGCAGGGCGTACGTGCCCGGCAAATCCAAAATGATCACCTGGCCATTGCTGCCGCGCAGTGTGCCCTCGCGACGCTCCACGGTTACTCCAGCGTAGTTGCCGACCCGCGCACTCGAGCCAGTGAGTGCATTGAACAGCGTGGTTTTGCCCGCGTTCGGAGAACCCACGAGCGCGACTCGGACCGGGCGTAAGGGTTGGGCAGCAGGTGCTGTGGCCGTCATGGTGCGGGTGGATCGTCCTCCAAAATCACACGGAACCCCCAGAGTTGTCGGCGGCGGAAGCAGAGCCTGGTTCCGCGGATTTCGATTTCCACTGGGTCGCCCAGCGGTGCGCGGCGCACGATTTTGAGCCGTGTGCCGGGCACGAAGCCGAGGTCGAGCAAACGATGCGAAACGTTTCGTGCCAAGTTGTCACTCAAACGAGCCCAACGGCCGACGGGTAAGTCGTCCAGAGGGATGCTGCCTTCCTCGCGACAATGCTTTTCGGACACCTTGGCTGACCGTAGTTGCGATCTCTTGCCCGCGCGGCCGCTTCGCTGCGCGGTTGCCACGGAACCGTAGCGTCAAGAGTTCAGCCTAGCCACCGGTGGGCGTCGATCATCTTTTCTTGAATCGGTACCCCGAGTGGGCACTTGCCAGCGCAAGGCGCAGCGCACGAAACGCAAAGCGAGGCATTCCGCTCGAGTTGAGCGTAAAGGCGACGTCCCTCGTACTCCCAGTGGTAGTCTTTGGCATACATGCGGTAACGCAAGATGTCGTGAATCGGCAGTTCGTGCTCGCAGGAATCCAGGCAAACCCCGCAGTGCGGCTGGCAATAATCGCCCGAAACGAGTTGGTCATACCGGCGCAGCAAGGCCACATCTTCGGGCCGCAACTGTGTGCCCGAGGCGTACAAGTATTCGTCGACCTGCCGCTGCTCGTAAATGGAAATCACCAAACAAGAGACGTTCGGGTTCGACAACACCCAGCGAAAGGCTGCTTGAGCGTACGAGTCAGCCTCGCGGCGAAACTCGGCAAGGTTGGTGTGCTTAGCCCCCTTGAGTGTCTTCATGGCCACCACCCCGACGTCTCGCGATTTGGCTTTCGCGAGGATGTGATCGAAGTTCGGCCACATGCCAAAGTGATAGGCCAACATGAGCACGTCGAAACGGCCCGAGTCGATCGCGGCGTTGGCAATCTCCTCCAAGTTCGGCGTATGCGTGCTGACTCCCAAAAACCGGACCTTGCCTTGTTCCTTGAGGCGATCGAACGCTTCGTGGATGTTAGGTGCAAACAGCCGGTCGAGGCGGTCGCACGAATGGATATGAATGAGGTCGACGTAGTCGGTTTGCAGACGCCGCAAACTTCCCTCGACTGCCTCGATAATTTTGGGAACCGGCGTATCGTTCGGTAGGTGGCCGTCAGCCACGCAAAACTTGGTGGCCACGAACAGCTTGTCTCGATGCCCTTTCATGGCCTCGCCAAGTACACGCTCGGAGTTGGTGTCGGCGTAGTCGGGTGCTGTGTCGAAGTAGTTGATTCCGCGCTCGATCGCATACCGCGCCACGTTGGCGTTGTTGATGCGCGATGAGCCGAGAGAAATATCGGACACCATGGCGCCGGTGCGTCCGAGGCGGCGATAACTGCGCACGCGGGCTTCGCTCCACTCCGGTCGCGCCTGCGGGGCAATGGTTTCGACCTTGGCGCTGAAGAAGTCACGCCCAACGGCAATCCAGCCGCGATTGCGGGCGACAGCCACCCCGACCCCGCCGATGATTGCGGCCATCTCCGTTCCTGCGGCTGCGACCACGCGGAGCGCTTGACGCCGGCCGAGCTGGTGCGCTTCGGCAGTGTCGAGGGAGCGAGCGATTTCGATCCAGCGTTCTCTTCCGCCCAAGCCGCAGGGCAGACACACAGGCACCCGCCAAGCGAAAAACTGCAAGGCCATTGCCGCAGAGAAGCACACCAACGGGATGGCGAGATGCCACCAGGGCAGCAAACTTCGCTGCACGCCTTCGACGAGATCGTGCAACAGATTCCCTCCCAGCCACCAAGCGAGGAAGAGCCCGAGCGCGTACAGAGCCCAAACATAGGGCCGCTTGATTTGTACGAAGCGGAGCTGAAGCTCGCCGCCGCAAGCACTGCACTGTTGCTGGTCCATAGCCGCCTCCTGTGTTCTTGGCAGTGTACGGCGGGGGCGCACGCAAGTCTAGCCAGAGGGGTTGGCGCACTGCGGCACGGTGGACACGTGCGTTGGCGACCGTTCGATTGCTCGCGAGAGCTAGCGACGACTCGCTGACCACCTTGTGGCCGCCGTGTCAAGCCAACGCTGCAGCCGTTCGGCCCAAGGCAAGGCGCTCATCAACGCTCGTTTGAGTTCAGGGAGTGCCTGCCGAGCGGTCAAACGTCCGGCGTGGATCGCTTCACGGCTCAAGTGAAAGTCGAACAGGCCGAGACGAACAGGAACGTGAATCAGGAAGTCCGGTGGGTCATCACGCAGGCGGGCAGCGGCAATCCGCGCCTGCACGATAGTGCTGGCGCGCGAGAGGATTTCAACGAGGCCAAGCTCGGTGGCGGGGGTGCCGTTGGTTTCGGGTAGCAACCGGCTGGTCGAAAGCGGCGGTTTCTTCCAGCGCCGGCGCAAGCGCTCGCTCCATTGCTCGGTTAGGCTCGAGCGTGTCACCCGGCGTGGCAAAACCGCTGGGTGAACTTGCAGCACACTCACGGCAATCACAAAGTCCGCCCCCAGAGCGCGGGCCACGTCTGCGGGGATGGGGTTCACGAGGCCACCATCCACCAGAATCCGCGGCCCCAAGCGCTGCGGGGTAAACAAGCCTGGAATGGCAATGCTGGCCCGCACAGCCTCCAGGACCGAACCAGATTGCAACACGACCTCCTCGCCCGTGTCGAGGTCCGTCGCCACTGCAGCAAACGCGATCGGCAATGCTTCGATCGTCGTGCCCAGGTGCGGGCGAACGAGCTCTAATGAGCGCCGCCCTTCGAGCAATCCGGCTTGCGGCCAAATGGGGTCGAACAAACGCAACACACGGGCGCGGGTCAGTTCGCACATGGTATTGCGGAATGCCTCCAGTTGCCCATTGGCAAATGCCGCCCCGACCATTGCTCCGGCACTGGTACCAGCCACACAGCGAATCGGTAGCCCGGCGGCGACGAGCTCTTCGAGCACACCCACGTGAGCCATTCCGGCCGCGCCGCCACCACTGAGTGCGACGCCGATTTTCACAGAAGAAGTCGAGGTAAGGGCGGTCATCGGCGCTCTCTATGCCAAAAGCACCCCGCGATGTCACTTCGTCGCGAGGCCGCTGATGGTCGCGAGCAAGCGGTCGACGTCGATGCTGGTTTCCGTCACCTGCGCCGCCTCCTGCGGGTCGAGCAACGCGTTTTCCGAGTAAGGCACCGCGCCGAGTGGCTCCCCAAGCCACGCCCGCAACGCGTCAACATTGGTTCTTTGAGCCACCTCCGTAACTGGGATGGGGTGGTTCCAAACGTAGCCGAGCCAACGCGCCCCATGCATGCGAATGTTTTGTACTGTGAGCAACGCGTGATTTAGAGCGCCCAACCGATTGGCCACCACGACGAGCGCATGCGCTCCAAGAGCAAGGGCGAGATCGGCAAAGGTCAGTTGCTCGGTGAGCGGTACCAGCCAACCACCTGCGCCTTCGACTAGCGCAAGATCGTAACTTCCAGCATGCGATGTAATGTGCTGGCAAAGCCAGCGAAAGTCGATCGATCGTCCCTCCCGCTGAGCAGCAATTGCCGGAGCCAGCGGCTCGGCGAAAACGTAGGGACAGACCTCTTCCAGTGGTTGCACGGCACCGGCAAATCCGCGCAGACGGACGGCATCCGCCGGCACCAGCTTGCCATCGGTGCCCGTGCTGCAGCCAGTTTCGGCTGGCTTGAACACACCGACCCGCAAACCCCGCGCATGCAGCGCAGCCACCAACCCGCAGCTCACGGTTGTTTTGCCGACGCCGGTGTCTGTGCCCGTAACAAAGACAATACGTGTGCTCATGGAGTCTCGCTCGTTAAAACGTAGTAGGGCGAAAACGCCTCATGGGCGGCTCTGCTCTGTAACCTCCTGGATGCTCTCCCGCGCGACTGTGCACAGCTCTGCCAATTGATCGGCGGAGATGCAAAGCGGAGGCATAAGTACGATCACGTTACCAAGCGGGCGCAAAATAACGCCACGCCGCCGTGCCGCGAGAATCACTCGATGGCCGATGCGCAGCCCTGCGGGATAGGGCGCGCGGGTTTCCCGATCGGCCACGAGTTCAATTCCGACCATGAGCCCGCACTGCCGGACGTCGCCCACGTGCGGTAGCGGCGCAATCTCTTCGGCGAGGAGCCGTTCCAACTCCGCGGCCCGAGTCCTCACGCGATCCAGCACGTTTTCTTGCTCGAACACGGCAAGACTCGCGATCCCCACTGCACAGCCAAGTGGATTCCCGGTGTAGGTGTGCCCGTGGAAGAACGCCCGAAAAGCATCGTATGGCCCCAGAAACGCGGTGAAAATCTCCTCCCGCACGAGCGTGGCCGCGAGCGGCAAGTAGCCGCCCGAAATGCCCTTGCCTAGGCACATCAGGTCAGGCTCGACGGCGGCGTGTTCCACCGCGAACAAGCGCCCGGTGCGTCCGAAGCCCGTGGCCACTTCGTCGCAAATGAGCAGCACGCCATGGTGCGCGGTTAGCTCGCGGAGCGCGCGCAAATAGGCGGGATCGTGCGTCCACATTCCTGCTGCGCCTTGTACCAGTGGCTCGACGATCAATGCTGCCAGCCGAGCCCCGTGACGGCGAAACAATGCCTCCGCCTCAGCAATGGCTGCGTCGAGCGCTGCTGCGGCATCGAGCCCCCGCTGCCACCGGAATACATGGGGAGGGTCCAGCTTGTGGCAGGGGAATAAGAGTGGCTTGTGGAAACGGTGAAACGCCTCGGAGTAGCCGAGGCTCATCGCCCCAATGGTGTCGCCGTGATACGCCTCGGTAAGCGACACAAAGTCTGTTCGCTGCGGCTCGCCGACCAACTGCCAGTATTGCGCCGCAATTTTCAGCGCTACCTCAACGGCGGTCGCCCCCGAGTCGGAATAGAAAACCCGCGTGAGCGATGCAGGTGTGCGTTGGACAAGTTCCTTGGCAAGCGCAATAGCGGGCACGTTGCTGAGACCGAGCATGGTCGAGTGGGCCACCAAGTTGGCCTGCTCCTGCAACGCAGCGTCGAGCACCGGATGCCGGTGCCCGTGCACGTTGCACCAGAGCGAGGCGACGCCGTCGAGATAGCGGTTGCCGTGCACGTCGAAGAGGTAGGGTCCTTCGCCGCGCTCGATGATGAGCGGCGATTCGTTCAGCCACTCCGCCATTTGGGTGAACGGGTGCCAAAGAAAACGGTGGTCCCATTCGGCTAACGTGTCAGGAGCGATCCGGGCCATTTTGCTCTTCCTCGCTGAAAACCTTGGTGAACGCGCGTGCGGCAAACTCGAGATCGCGTGGCGAGTGCGTTGCCATCACGGTGATGCGCAGCCGTGATGTGCCCTCGGGTACGGTGGGCGGACGAATTCCTTGCACCCACACACCCTCCTCGAGCAAGCGCGCAGAGATCCGCATGGTGCGTGCCGGGTCACCGATCAGCACCGGGAGGATATGGCTCGCGTACGGGATGGTAGGGATGCCGGCGGCGCGAAGAGCACGCTGAAGGGAGGCAGCATTGGCAGAGAGTTGCTGCCGCAAATCGGGCCGGCTGCGCACCAGGCGCACGGCCGCCAGCGCTGCACCGACTACCGGTGGGGGCAAGGCCGTGGTGTACACCAAAGAGCGTGCGCGGTTGATCAACAGTTGGATCAAAGATCTCGCACCAGCGACATACGCACCGAAACAACCTAAGGCTTTTCCCAAGGTTCCCATTTGGACCGCAACCCGGCCGTGCAGTCCAAGCTCTTCGACCAGACCCGCGCCGGTGGGACCGAGAACCCCAGTGGCATGCGCTTCGTCGACCATGACCCACGCTCCAAAGCGCTGGGCCACTTCGCAAATCTCGACCAATGGGGCGCGATCGCCATCCATGCTGAACACCGAATCCGTGACGATCAAGCGGTGGCGAGCAGGCGTGTGCGCAAGTTCGTACCCTAATCGGTCGACATCATTGTGCGGGTAGACCACCACGCGTGCACGGGAGAGCCGGCAGCCGTCGATGATGCTGGCATGATTCAACGCATCGCTGAACACGGCATCGCCCTCGCCAACGAGGGCGGCAATCGTGCCGACGTTGGCGTGGTAGCCGGAATTGAACAGCACGGCCGCTTCCGTACCCTTCCAGCGGGCAAGTTCGGATTCGAGTTCCTCGTGTAGCGCGAGCGAGCCGGAGATCAGCCGCGACGCCCCCGCTCCCACCCCCCAGCGGGCTGCAGCATCGGCGGCCGCAGCCACGAGCTCCGGGTGATTTGCGAGCCCGAGGTAGTTGTTCGAACACATGAGCAAAGTGCGCCGGCCGGCCAGATCCACCCACGGAGCGACAGCGCTGCCGACGGGCCGCAGCGCGCGCAACAATCCTCGCTCCTGAAATGCTGCTAGGGTCTCGCTCGCGGCTCGTTCCAAATCCATGATCGAACATGTTTGCTAGCGAGAGCCAAAAACAAAGCCAACTCGCTGCGGCATCAACTTGACTTTGTTCCCTGTGAACTCCAAAAGGCGCCCTTCATTGCATTGGGCGTCCCGCCTCGAGTCATGCGCCGATTTGTTACGATTGTTGTTGTTGGTTTGATCGCCATGGGCGCCGGGCTGGTTTGGATGCAGTGGGACCGCGCGCCCACGGTGATCGCCGACGAAACGAGTCCGGTAATCGGTGCTGCCGCTCCTGTTCGCCTGAGTGTGCGGAGCCCGGGACCGGGACTGGAGGCCGTGCGGCTCACTGCGCGGCGGGGAGAGCACACTTGGCCACTGTACGAGCGGCTGTTTGTTCGGAGCACGTGGCGCGGAAGCGGAGTCAACGAATGCGTGATCGACACGGTACCGAATTGGGCCGGGCTGGGCGTGGGAGACGGCGAGCTGGAAGTGGAGTTGTGGGCTTCCACGTACGGGTGGCACTTGTGGAGAGCGGAACAGGTACTGGTGTGGCAGCGCAAAATTGTTTTGGACACCACGCCGCCCCGGTTGGAGCTTTTGACCAGCCAGCACAATGTCCGTTTGGGCGGGGTGGAACTGGCCATTTGGCGCCAGTCGGCGGACGCCGTGCAAAGTGGCGTGGAGGTGGGAGAATATTTCTTCCCTGCAGTCCGTGGCTTCTTTGCTGACGCACAGTTGACAATGGGACTATTTGCGATTCCGCAGGATCTCGATGGCACTGCGCAACCGCGCGTGGTTGCATGGGATCACGCCGGCAATCGCAGCCAAGTTGCGATTCCAGTGGTCATTCAGATGCGCCGCTTTGCCGAGAGGATGTTGAACCTAGACGACGACTTCCTTGCCCGTAAGGTTCCGGAAATCGAGGCCGCCAATCAGTTGCCGGCCACAGGCACGCTGGTCGAGCGCTACCTGCGCATCAACCGTGACCTGCGGCGACAAAACGAAACGACCCTCCGGCAACTTGCAAGCAAGAGTCAGGCGACGCCCCACTGGTTTGGCACCTTTCACCGGCAATCGAACACTGCGCCGCTGAGTTCCTTTGCCGATCGGCGAACGTACGTGTATCGGGGTGAGCAGATCGACCGCCAGGTGCATTTGGGGTTCGATCTAGCTTCGATCAAGGCCAGCCCGGTCGAGGCGGCCCAGAAGGGCACCGTGGTGTTTGCTGGCAACTTGGGAATTTACGGCAACACGGTCGTCGTCGATCATGGGCTCGGCGTTTTTACGTTGTACGGGCACTTGCGAGCCATCGATGTGAAGCCAGGGGATTTGGTGGAACGGGGCCATCAGCTTGGCCTCACGGGAGAGACCGGCCTCGCCGCGGGCGATCACTTGCACTTTTCCGTGATGCTGTGGGGCGTGCATGTCGATCCCGTCGAGTGGTGGGACGGGAGTTGGATTCGCAAGCATCTGCTGGCAAAAATCGAAGCGTTTCCTCGCGCCTCTGTGAGTGAAGGGCAAGGGAGTCCATGAGCAAGCAAGCACATGAACGGGTGTTGGAAAAAGGAGAAGGGCTGTTGCGCTCGTGGGGGTTACACCCATCCTCGCCGTTGAGCGACTTGGCCGCGAGAATGGGGCGTGATGCAGCCGCGGATGCGGCTCTTGCGCATTGGCTCGGAAGCCGCCCGGAGGCTGAAGCGGTGGCGCTCCTAGAAAAGCTCGCTGCGGCCGAGGATAAAACGGTACGTCGCGAAGCGCGCCGTGCTTTGTACCGGCTCGAGCAACGTGGCCTGGTTTCGCGAGCTGCGCCCCAGGAGGTTGTGGCGCGGCCGTTTCTGGAGGCAGAACCAGCGGTAACCGAGGCATATTTCTCCCAATATTTCAGCACGGGTGAACGTGAACTGTTCTTTGTGCGCAAGGGATCGGCGCGTTTGCTCGTCTTATTTGCCATAACGCGCGACTACGATCACTCCTTGCGGGAGCTCAGGCGGGTTGAGCTATCCAGAAAACAGTGGCGAGCGTCTCTCGAAGACAGCGCCCGCGGCGGTTACCCGCTCGCGAAAGGAGATGCTGCCCACTGCGACGCCCTGCTGTGGCGCGCGTATGAGAACGTGTCTTCTGTAGGGCAGCCAATCAGCGTGGACTATGCCGCCGTTCGCAGCGAATTCTTTCAGGGCCCGCCCCTCGCGACCGCTTCCCACCCTCTCACCCAGATTTATCCAGAGGCAGAACTCGCAGAGGTCCCGATCGCCGCGAGGCAAATCGGTGAGAGACTCTTGAACGAGAAGGCCGTTCTCTCGCTTGCCGCTGGCCTGCTGGACCGGTTGAGGGAGTTCGTCGAGCGTATTCGCGAGGTGCAGGCAAGCCCACTGGTGTTAACCGACGTTCAAAAGCAGGAACGGCAAGCGCAAATCGTTGCGCAGGCCATCGACACCGTTTTTGCGCCTGCGGAGCGCCCGTCGTGGGTCCATCGTCTACGAGAAGTGGGCTACTACGTGCACCTCATGGGCAAGAGCTCCGTTGCCCGTGAGCTTGCGGCGACGGCCTTTGCGTTGGAGAAGCCAGGGATCGATCCAAAACAGGTAGCGTTTTGTCGGGCGGCAGTAGAAACCTTGATTTTTATTGAGCTTTATGAGCGCGAGCTCGCGGAAGCGGAGAGGGCGAAGGAGTCCCTAATCGTCACGCCCGACCGGCTCGTGCGCGCTGCTCGCGCTGCTAAGGAACGCACCCCACGTCGTTGAACGACGGAATGCTGATACCGTCAGTTGGCGACGGATCCGCCCTCGTCGACCGCAAGCAGAAAAATTTGCTTTGACTAGGTGGCGGCTGGTGGCTTAAGCTTCGCGGCAGTCTTCCGAACTGGGGGTCGGTCGGTTGCGAGCGAGGAGCCGTGCAAAGGGAACTGGCCGGGCTAAGCCCAAGCAGCGCCAGTGGAAAACCTGGTTCGAGTGGTTGCCGATTCCGGCTTGGGTTGAGTCCCAGAGCAAATTGCTGCACGCGAATCAGGCGGCGATCGCCGCATTTGGAGCGCGCTCCCTCGAGGAGTTGCAACAGGCTTGGAGACGGGTTCACCCTTGCCTTGACCGCAAGTTGCCACTGCGAGGGGACGCGATGGGGACCTCGGCGGAGGGACCCTTGGAAGTGGAAGCGCGGCATGTAGACGGGCGGCCCCTGTTCTTGGTCATGTTCGCCTCCCTCCTGCCGGCTCGACCACGAGCCATTCTGGTTGTGGCATGCGCTCGGCAACTCTCGGAAAAGGTCACCCTGGAATTACAGAAGGAGCGGGCCGCCCGAGAAAAGGCCGAGTCGGAGCTTCGGGATCAAAGCCTCTGGTCCGCACTGGGTACGTTGGTGGGGCGGGTGGCTCATGACATTCGCAACCCCCTGTTTGGAATGCTGGCCACGATCGATGCCCTGGAAGCCAAGATTGGCGCGCCTGATGTGCAAGAGTATTTCAACGTCTTGCGGAGCGAGGGGCACCGCTTGAACCGGTTGCTAGAGGAGCTGCTCGCGTTCGGACGCGGGGGGAGGGCCCGGCGCCGCGAGATTGTGGAGCTCGGCGGCGTCGTTGGGGAGGCGATGCGGCAGTGTGAGCAACTGGCCAAGGAACGAGGTGTTACCTTAAAAATCGTGCACCGTGCCGCGAGCGCCCGCGTGAATGCGGATGAGGAACATTTGGTGCAGGCGGTGCAGAACATCGTGCAAAACGCCGTCCAGCATTCGCGTCCAGGGAGCGAAGTGGCGGCATTTACGTCGGTGTTGAAGCGAAAAGGCGGAGGCATGGCGGTGTGCGAGGTGTGGGACGCCGGCCCAGGTTTTCGCCCCGAGGACCTCCCGCACGTGTTCGAACCGTTCTTTTCGCGGCGCTCTGGGGGTACCGGTCTTGGCCTGGCCATCGCTGCGCGGATCGTGAGCGATCACGGGGGAACCATCCGCGTGGGCAACCGCCCGCGTGGCGGGGCGTGGGTGCGCATAGAAATTCCGGTGGCGCGAGAAAGAAGAAGCTCAGGCCCAAGCGAATGAGTTTGCGGGTGCTCGTTGCTGACGACGAAGATACAGTGCTGTTTGCCTTGCGAGAATATTTAGGATCGCGAGGCTGGCAGGTCACAGAGGCACGGAGCGCGGCAGAACTCTGGCGGGCAATCGAACAGGGACTGCCAGATGTCGTCCTGCTCGATTACCAGCTCCCGGATGCTACTGCGCTCGACATTCTTGCGGCGCTACGGGAAAGAATCCCGACGGTACCGGTGATCATCCTCACCGGATTTGGTTCGATCGAACTTGCGGTTAAGGCCATGCAATTGGGGGCAAAACAGTTTCTGACCAAGCCGCTCGATTTGCCGACCTTGGCTACGCTCATTGAGCGGGTGGATAGCGAGCGGCGAGCGGAGGCGTTGTATCTTGTTAGCCGCGAGTCGCAGGTGCGCCGCGAGGCCAATCCGTTTGTCGGGACCAGCCAGGCCATCCGTCGTGTGGAACAGTTGGCAAAGAAAATTGCTCGGTCCGATGCGGCGGTGTTACTCACTGGCGAGACGGGTACGGGCAAAGGCGTGCTTGCGCGTTGGCTACATGCTCAAGGCCCGCGCCGAGGGAACCCATTTGTCGACATTAACTGCGCTGGACTGGGTGGCGAGTTGCTCCACGCTGAACTGTTTGGGTACGAAAAGGGTGCCTTCACAGGGGCGGTGGAACGTAAGCTTGGCCTGGTGGAGCTTGCCCACCGTGGCACACTGTTTCTCGACGAGATTGGCGACATGGACCTGGCCGTGCAGGCGAAATTGCTCAAGGTGCTGGAAGAGCGTCGCTTTCGGCGCTTGGGCGCCGTTGCCGATGTCCAAGTCGACATTCGCTTGATCAGTGCCACGCACCATGACCTGACACAGGCCGTGGTGCGTGGCAGTTTTCGCTCGGACCTATACTACCGCATCGCCGTGGTCACACTCGAGCTGCCGCCCCTCCGCGAGCGCAAGGAAGACGTTCCTTTGTTGGCCGAGGAAATGCTTCGGCAGTTCGCGCCAGCAGGAAGGGATGGTCCTTGGAGACTTTCGCCGGAAGCGATTCAGGCTCTGGTGAGGTATTCCTGGCCGGGAAATATTCGGGAGCTGCGAAACGTGCTCGAACGAGCGACGTTACTCGCCAATGGGCCCACCATTGGCGCGGAACACTTAGCCGTTGGGGTGGCTGGCTTCGTGGCCGCCCCGAACGTAATGGCTGTAGAGGAGAACGCGGACCTGCCATTGGCCGAAGTGGAAAAGCGCCACATTCTGCGGGTCTTCGATGCAGTGGGGGGGGATGTGGCCCGAGCTGCCGAGCGCTTAGGGGTGCCGCGCAGCACGCTGTATCAGCGGTTGCAAAGCTACGGAGTGCAGCCGCGGCGTCCGCGCAAGGCCCGGCGTTCCTAACCGCAATCCTGCCGCGGCTGCGGCGGGGCTGGAACTGGGCAACGGGGAATCGGAGGGTCGCAGCCATGTTCCGGTATCGCCCGCTGCTACGGCACCTCCCTGCCGGTCTCTCCCAGATTCCAGATTCCAGAAGTGAGAAGCGTTCGCGCAAATCGCCGCCAGAAGACGCGGGCCCGCAGCGCACGGGCTGGTTGGCATGTTGGTCGCTCTTGTCGGTGGACAGAGGTCCAAGTTTCACCATGAAAGATATTTGGGACGAAAGAACAAGGATTCTGGTCATTGCGCCACGGTGCTCGGCTACGCAGGCAATTGTTCGGCGCTTGCGTAGCGAGGGATTTGTGGTGGATGTCGCACCAACCCCGCAACAGGCGTTCGCCCGGGTTGATCTGGTCCGGTACGATATCGTCGTTGGCCACCAGCGCATCGACCGGAGCCGACGCGAAATGCTGGCAGAGCTGGCCCGCTTCGTTCGCCGTCGCCGCCCACAAGCAGGCTTGATCGAGATCTCCGGCTGCACAAGCGGGCCGGGCGACGAGTGTTGCGAGGCGGCACCGTTTCGCGCGCGCTCTCTGGCTTGCCGCGGAGCCAACTCCTTGTTGGTTCAGTCCGTGCTGGAACTCATCCAGCGTGCGGTGTCAGCAGCGGGATGTTCGTCGCCGCATGAGCCTTGTTCAGATGAGTTCAAGGCGGCGAATTCATGAGCCGCCTGCTGGTGGTTGAAGACTCGGACGCGCTTCGCTTTGCGATGCGAGAGTTCTTTCAGAACCGTGGCTATACGGTCGACGAAGCGAGCAGCTTGGCGGAGGCGCTGCGGCATATCGCTCGGAGGTCTTATGCAGCGGTTCTGTTGGATTGGTCGCTAACGCCGGACGGAGCGGAGGGGGCGGAGGTTCTCCGTTATCTCCGCGGCGGCAAGGTGCGGAAGCCGCCACTTGCCGTGGTGGTGACGGCCCTGCGGGATGCCGAAGTGGAGCGAATGGCACGATCACTTGGCGCGCAGCATGTTCTGTGGAAGCCGGTCGACCTCAGCCAGCTCGCAGCCCTGTTGCCCCCGCCAAGGCCGACGTCTGCCAAGCCAAAGAAGTGATTGAAATCAGCGCGGAACGAAGCAGAGGAAAATGTCGAACGGCAAACAAGCGGACCCGCAAAATCGCTGGCAAAACAATGCTGAGACGAATCTCCGGGAAACCCACGCGGACGAGGAGCGGGGAGCAGCACAACCGGACCTCACGCCCCGAGAAGCCGAGATTGAGAGGCTGCGTGCAGAGCTCGAGGAGACCCGCCGCGCGTTTGACCACTTTGCATGCGCTGTGGCCCATGACTTGCGTACACCGCTGCGTCACATCGAAGCGTTCGCTCACTTGATCCAAAAGGAGGTTCCCGACGCGAGCGCGGTTGCGCAGTCGTACTTGGTAAGCCTGAGAAATGCGGTGGCCGACATGCGGGAATTGCTCGAGGCCTTATTGCGCCTCTGCCGCGCGGGCCATGCCCCGTTGGCGCGCCGGCGCGTGGACCTCAAGCAGATGGTGCTGACCATCCTGGCCAGATTCCAACGCCGCTTCCCACAGCGCGTAACCCAAGTCACGTTCCGCGGCGATCTCGAAGCCTCTGCGGACCCAGACTTGACGTATCTCCTCCTCCACGCGCTTCTCGACAATGCATGGAAGTACGCGCAACCCCGGCCAACTACGACGCTCGAAGTTGGGGAGCGGCTTTGCGGAAGTCACCGCGTGTATTACGTGCGCGATTTCGGAGTAGGTTTTCCGCAGGAGCAGGCCCAAGAGCTGTTCAAGCCCCTGCGCCGCTTGCACTCCAGCGCCGAATTCGAGGGCGTCGGGCTAGGGCTGGCGTTAGCCAAGCGGATTGTCGAACGGCACGGCGGGGAGATCTGGGCCGAAGGAGAAGTCGGCCAGGGGGCTTGCTTCTACTTCACGTTAGGTGCGTAGCCCGGCCTCGCCATCAGCGGCGCGCAGTTAGAGGGTGGAGCCGGCTCTAGGCGTGCAACCTGGGCTGGTGGGAGAAGTTGGTTACGTACCGCCACGCGTGTAGCATCCCGAGCGATGACCTCGTAGTGTCCTGGTAGTACTGCGTCGAGATTTTGTCCCGGCCGGAGTGGATCCGATATCCAGATGAGCGGCCGCTCTTCCCACCAGCGCTGGAGCGTGGCGGCGTCGATGAACAAACGGTCGCCGTGAGGCTCGAGGTATGTCGGCAGCACGAAATCACGCGGCGGCAAAATTTCAATGCGCCGGCGCAAGTAGTAGTTGAGCCCGGCACACGTTTGGTACTCCTCGGGAGCTTGGTAAACGACCGTCACGTTTGCCCCTTCCAAGTGTGGGCTGATTTGCTGAGCTAACGGGAACGTAGAATTGTTGGGGGCCACGAGGGCAAGCCCCCGGCAAAACAAGGGGACCACCGCGGCAAAGGTCACGGCAACAGCCACCGGTGCCAAGCGTCGTGCCCCGATCCACCAGAGCAAGAGGGCGACCACGCCAGCCAAGCTCAAACCGCCAAACGCCTGAATTGCAATGCCGATAAACTCGTGCGTAGGCCCCAGCCACTCCTCTTCCCGCAGTAAACGCGGCACGACCCAGAGCCCGTTCACGAAAACGAATGCAGCGAAAACCCAATGAACCCAGGTTGCGGCCGCCCAGCGCGGAGAAAGCGTTTCGGCACGCCCGAGGTATGCTGCCACAAGCAGCGCCAGGGGTGGCAGCGCCGGCAAAGAGTAGTGTTCCAAGCGCGACGATGCAGCCGAGAACAGGGCAAGCACCGCGAGGCTCCAGGCGAGGAGGAGAACGGCAATTGTCCGCTCCTCGCGTGTCGGGAGTTTGCCCACCGCCACGCCAACGGCTGCGGGAACGAACACGCTCCACGGAAAGAGACGCATGGCGAAAGCTGCCCAAAACATGGGTAACGAGATCGGGATCGAGTCGCGCGGAAACTTTTTGTCGAAGAAAAACAACAGGTGCTGGTTGATCACATAGTCCCAAAGAAAGCCCGAGTGCACAAAGCTCATTGCCGCGTGCCACGGTCCGACGATGGCAAGCCACAACCACCAAGCGCGCGGATGAAAGAAAGGAAGGAGAAGCCGCCAACGGCGCTCCGCCACGACGGCTGCAAGTAACGCGAAGGCGGGCAGTAGGAGCGCGAGCATGCCTTTGGCGAGGAGCCCGATGGCGAGCCCCACCTGCCATAGAGCGAGCGGTGTCGACCAGCGCCACAAGCGCTCCTCAGGTCGTTCCAAAAGCTCCCACAGCGCGGAAATCGCCAGCGTGAGACCAAGCACGAGCCAAAGGTCGGGGCGCACCAGGTGCGTTTCCACGAAAAAGCCGCCCATCGAAGCCAAGATCCCGGCGGCCAGGCAGCCGACAAACGGGTTGAATGCGCGCCAGCCCCACACCAGGACAATCAGAATGGTTAGCCACGCGGCAACCGCCCCGGGCAAGCGGGCGGCAGCTTCGTGGATTCCCCAGAGCTCGTACACCCAGGCGATCCCCCAATAGGCGAGCGGCGGCTTGTTCAAGAAGATTACGTAATTGAGCTGCGGGCTCAGCCAGTCGCCGCTTTCGATCATTTCCCGTGCGACCTCTGCGTACTGGGCCTCGTTCGGGTCGTCGAGCAGTGGGAAGCTCCCGAGCCGATGCGTGAAGGCCCAGGCAGTCACGACGAGGATCAACACCGCGACGGCCACGGCCAGCCTCGATCCTTGGTCTCTCGTCTCGGCCATTGCCCGAGGGGCGATGGCCGGCCTGTTCGGTGGGTGCACCTGTGCCATAGCGATGTGCAAACTGAACCGCGCCGTTTAGCGAGAATGAGCGCGTTTGCCAAATCGCCCGACACCGAGCGCGTCGGGGGCGGTGCCTCGAACCCCCAATGCTCGGGCCTACTTCCCGGACTGACCACTCCGCAACGGAGACTGAGAAGTGCGCGGTGGCGCGGCTGCAGACTCAGCCCCGCGCGCGCAACGCGCGCACTGCCTCGACTAACGCGGGGAGCGCCTCTCCAGCCGGAGTGCGGATAACCACGCTGCAAAACGGCGTGAGGTCAGTTTCGTACGGATTGATCTCCACCAGCACACCGCCGCGTTGGTGAACGTCCAAGGGAAGGCCCGCGGCCGGGTACACGGTGGCTGAGGTGCCGACGACGAGCATACAGTCTGCCCGAGCGGTCTCCGCTTGGCAGCGGCCTAGCACATCGCTCGGAATCGGTTCCCCAAACGACACCGTGTCGCTTTTCAACAGCCCACCGCACTCCCGACACAGCGGCGGGAGCTCAGTCAAATCCACTGCCTCGAAGGGCATGCGATGCAAGCACGACAAGCAGCGCACTAACGTGGCATTGCCGTGAATTTCGGCCAGACGTTCACTGCCGGCGCGGCGATGCAAATTGTCCACATTTTGCGTGATCGTGCAGCGCAGGATTCCCATGCGCTCGAGCTCGACCAAACCGTAATGCCCGGAATTGGGCTCGGCGCGCGCCAACGTTTCCCAGAGCTCGCGCATGGGCCCGCTCGGGTTCAGGCGCTCCTCCCAGGCTCTTTTCGGATCCGCCAAAAACCGCTGAAAGCCGTTCATGGGTGGCTCGCCATATTTGGTCCACAACCCGCCTGGCCCCCGAAACGGCGGGATGCCGCTTTCCACAGAGAGCCCCGCTCCGGTGAGGGCCACGACGTACTTTGCTTTGTGAATCGCTTGAGCCGCGCGTTGGATTTCGTCGTTGTGCATAGGAAGTCCTTCAACAAGCCGTGCATTGAGCGCTTAATTCATGTCGTTTATACGGGCAAGCCGCTGCAAGCTTGTGTTGTTTTTTGGACGTGGAGGAGCCTTATGGGTCAGCGTTGGTGGAGTTTTGCTGTCGTTCTGGTTGCAGTGGGTACTCTCGCGGGACGAGTCGCAGCGCGGGACCCGGTTCCGGTGCGGGACAAAAGCGGCAAGGTGTGGGCTGAAGTGGTGGTGTGCAACGACTGCAAAAATCCTGGCGAGGCGAACTGCTTTGATGGTGCGGAAAGCGGCTGGCTGAACGGCCGGCCGTGCGGCAAGTGCTTCGTCGACAAAAATTACGGGAAGCTCGTGCCGGTGCCCTACGACGTGCACTTCGTCGGCACGCTAGTGGATAGCCAGGGCGCACCGGTGAAGGACCGCTTCGTCAAGCTCTTCGTGCAAAATGGGTGGGGGCATCGCACCGCTACGCGGCCCGACGGCCAGTTTCGCATTATCATTGGTGCTGTGGGCGACCGGAAGTCCAATGAGCCCATCGTTGTGGACTTAGGGCGAATCGTCGATCAGCAGAAAGATTCGAACGACCGTTACTTTGCCTTGTTCCTGTTGGCGCCGGATCACACGCCGTGCGACCCTCAATAGTCGCCGTGCGGGGACAACGTCGATTGCCCGAGTGCGCTGTGCCAGGAAGCACGTTCGGTTTGCTCCGAATGCTGAATCGAGCATTGCGCGTATGCTTCCCTTAGGTTGGTGCGCGGTGCTAGGGAATAAGCCACCATGGCCGCAGGCGAGGGAGAAACTGCGGAAACGATCGGCGTAGGAGCTCTGGCTGGCATAGCGGAGTCCCCCGTTGCCGTGCGTCTGCCGGCGGCAGTGTTGCGGCCGTTGCAGCAGGTGCGTCCGTTCCGTGCCTGCGCGGCACTCGCCTCGACGTGGGGACTCATCGCCGCGAGCGTGGGAGCCGCGTTGGTGATCCCGCATCCAGTGACCTGGATCTTGGCATGCTTGATTGTCGGCCGCTGCCAACATGCGCTTGCGGTGCTGATGCACGATGCAGCGCATCACCGCTTGTTCCAGCATCGCTGGTGGAACGACTTTATCGGGCATTGGCTTTGTGCCCGCCCCATCGCCAGCCATCTGTTGGCGTACCGAACGGTTCACTTGCGGCATCACAAATACTTGCTCACGGAGCGCGATCCTGACTTATCCCTGTCGCTTCCGTTTCCCTGCGGCCGCGCGAGTTGGTGGCGGAAGCTCCTCCGCGACGCCACAGGGATTTCTGCTCTGACCATGCGCGGCTATCTGGTGGTGGACCGCACCACGGGCAAGCTGCGCCTTGGCCCCGGAAACTTGTTGCGTCGCTGGAGTTGGTCGACGGGGACCCAACGTGCGCTCGTTGCTGCGAGTGTGGGGTTGCTGTTTTGGCTGGGATACGGGCTCGCGTTTGTCGTGTTGTGGTGGCTTCCGCTGATGACCGTGTACCAAGTCATTTTGCGGGTGCGCGGCGTGTTGGAGCACGCGGCGGTGCCCGACCGCGGCGACCCGTTGCGCAACGCCCGCACGATTGTCACTCGGAATCCGATTGCGAAGTTCTTTTTGAACCCCCATCACGTTGCCTACCATTTGGAGCATCATCTCTACCCGGGGGTGCCTCATTATAATTTGCCGGCGTTGCACTGCGCTTTACGGGAATCCGGGAAGTTCGACCGAGCTTTAGTGGAAAGCGGCTACCGCCCCGCGCTCCAGGCGGTGATCGGTGGCTGAGCCCGATCGAGAAGAGTTGCAAGGAGTAGGGGAGTGAACGGACGCTTGGTTGCGGGTGTAGTCGGATTGGTTGTTTTCGCCTTCGGTCTCGCAGGATTGCTATACCCGGAGCGGGTCATGCACTACGCGGGCTTTGCGGTGGCCTCCACTGCCAGTCTTGCGCAGGCCACGGCCGAGACGCGGGCCATTTACGGGGGGCTGTTTGTCGTGTTGGCGATGTGGATCATGTACGCCGCCTTCATGCAATCACGCCAGCTCCTACTGTTTGCCGCCACGCTTTTTCTCGGCGCTGCGGCCGGTCGACTCGGGGGTGCGTATGTGGCGGGAAGCCCCGGGCTCTGGGGCTGGATTGGAGTGATTATCGAGACCGCTTTGGGTGTTGCCCTGCTAGCAGCGGCTTTGTCGGTGGGTCGCACGGAAGAATGGGCCGTGGGCTCGACGGTCGCCCCCGCCGGACCAGGGGGCGACGCCTCCTCAGCCCCGGCATCATCAGCTCCGCCTACCTCAGGTGCGACCACCCCGTGAGGCGGCAAACCGGCCATGGGTGAGCCGGCTGCAAACTTCGATGTGTATCGGTTGCTTGCCGAACTGCCTGCAGGTCAACTCGGATTCGGTGGCTTGGCCGGTTTGGTTGCCGGTTATGCAGCTAAGAAAGTTGCCAAGCTGATCGCGCTGCTTTTGGGCGTGCTATTTTTCACTTTGCAGATTCTCGCCTATCAGGGTTGGATCACCATCCATTGGCAAGAGGTGCAACGCACCGCCGATGAAGTGTGGCGCGAGGCGCAACACCAAGGCTGGCTAGAGCAAGCTTGGGGGATCGTGACTGGGAATCTGCCGTTCGGCAGTGCCTTTGCAGCCGGATTTGTCCTGGGTTTCAGACTTGGCTGAAGCTTAGCCGCTAGCGGGCTGCCGCCGAGATTGCTCCGCCGCCCCAGGTCGGCCGAGGTAGCACCAAAGGTGGGGGTTCGAGTTCCACCAGATACTCGAACTGCCGGCGGAACTCCTCGGGCGTGAGGTGCGCCACACGTGCGAAGCGCGCAATTTCCTCGTCGCGCTCAAAGTCGTCACGCCGCAGGCGGATCATGTAGCGTCGAGCAATCGCGTAGCGAGTCGAGTACACGTCGACGAGGCGAACACGAGTGCGACCGGTTTGCGGATCGAGCAAGTGTCCAAACGGAATTGGCACGAACTGCCCTGCCTGCAGCGACACCATCACTTGGTCCCCGCCCTCGAGCAAGTACTTAGCGGCGCAGTAACCAAGATCCCGCGTGTACTCCAAATCGTAAGGAATGGGGTCTGCGCATCGCAGTTCGTAGCCAATGTTTTTGGCGGTCAGCGTAATTTTGATGCCAAGCTGGGCGAGGCGCTGAGCAACCGCGCGCTTGACGGTGTCTCCAAGGTCGATTTCCGAAAGGCGCACATGGCCGTGCTCATCGCGCTCCACGTGTTCGAGACCTGCTACGTCCCTTGGATCCATATCCAGCACCACCCCTTCAGCAATGACGGCCACACCATCCCGCCGGCCGTCGGCCAGACGTTTGATTATGGCGCCCGCCAAAATGTCCGCGATGTGTTGCAGGCGAATGGGTCGGCCCAGGAACTCTTCTAAGATCAGCGTCAGCGTTGCCCCGGCCGCCTTCCCAATGCCAAGTGCTAAATGGCCGGCTTTTCGCCCCATTGTGACCACGATGTACCAGCGAGAGGTGGTGTAGGCGTCGACCATGAGGTTTTTTACCAACTCGACGCCGACGTGGCGCGCGGTTTGGAAGCCAAAGGTGTCGACGTGCGGTGGTAAGTCCAAGTCGTTGTCGATGGTTTTCGGAACGTGCACGATGCGCAATCGACCGGCCGCTTGCTGCGCGAGGCGCATTGCGGAATAGGCAGTGTCGTCGCCGCCGATGGTAATGAGCCGGTCGATGCCCAGGGCGTCGAGCGCGTGTACGCAATGCTCGAGCTGCTCGGTGCTCTTCGTCGGGTTCGCGCGTGAGATTCCGATCATCGAGCCGCCGCGGAAGTGCATGCGGCTGACTTTGTCGATTGTTAGGGGCTCCACCTGATCCGTGCGCCCCTGCATGATGTGTTCGAAGCCGTCGCGGATGCCGAGCACAGGCACGCCCTCGAGAACAGCACGGATGGTGGCAGCGCCAATGACACTGTTAATTCCCGGGGCAGGACCACCACCAACCAAGATTCCCATCTTCTTTTCCATCGGGCTCTTCCTCCATGCGCTACCGCTGCCACGTACGGTCCCCATATTTGCAGGGCAACAACTCGTTTCCAGGGAGCACGGCGAGGCCCTGGCAGCGCGCCTCGACGGGGCAACCGCGATCGAAGCTCAGCGGGCGTCGGAAATCAGATGTTCAACGGACGGCCATCAACGGCCAGCGCCGCTTCTCGCAGGGCCTCCGGCAAGGTTGGGTGCGCGTGGCACGTGCGTGCGAGATCTTCGGCGCTGGCGCCAAACTCTATGGCTAACGCAGCCTCGGCAATTAGGTCGGAAGCGCGGGGGCCGAGGATGTGGACGCCGAGAATGCGATCCGTTTTCGCATCGGCAATCACTTTGACCTGACCATCGGTCTCGCCCAAACAGCGCGCGCGCCCGTTGGCAAGAAAGGGAAAGGTGCCTACGCGCACGTCGAGCCCTCGTTCTTGCGCCGCCTCCTCCGTGAGCCCCACGCCGGCTAGCTCGGGCGCCGTGTACACCACATTCGGCACCGCGTCGTAATTCACGTGGCCGGCGATTCCATTCATCCGTTCCACCGCGGCGACGCCCTCTTCCTCGGCCTTGTGGGCCAACATGGGCCCCGGAATGACATCGCCAATGGCGTAAATTCCGGGCACGCTCGTTTGGTAGTTCTCGTCGACCGTGATAAACCCACGCCGATCGCGCTCAACGCCGAGCGCTTCTAGCCCCAAGCCGTCAGTGTACGGTCGCCGGCCCACAGCCACGAGCACGCGGTCCACCTCGACCACGCTGGTTTGCCCGCGCTGATCCAACGTGACGCGCACCCCGTTTTCCACTGGCTCGGCCGAGCGCGCGGTGGTTTGCAACTGGATCCGCAATCCTTGCCGTTGCAAGCTCTTGTGCAATAGCTCGGCCAGCTTTCGGTCCATCCCGGGAAGGATGCGATCGAGGAATTCCACAACCAACACTTCGGCTCCGAGACGCGACCACACCGAGCCGAGCTCGAGGCCCACCGCGCCGGCACCGACGACAAGGAGTTTGCGCGGCACTTGGGTAAAGGCCAGGGCTTCGGTGGACGATACAATCCGTTCCCCGTCGAATGGGAGACCAGGCAACGCGGCTGGCACACTGCCGGTGGCGATGAGGATCCGCGATGCAGTCAGTTCCCGCTCACTGCCGTTGCTGTTTACGACCACTCTCCCAGGGGCCGCGATGCGGGCGACGCCATGAACTCGTTCGATCCCGTGCTTCTTGAACAAGCCCGCAATCCCTTGAGTGAGCACCTTGACTACGCGCTCCTTGCGCGCCATCAGGGCAGGGAGGTCGAGTTCCACATCACGCACGAGAACACCGTGCGCTGCGAACTGATGCTTCGTCTGGTAGTAGATCTCGCTTGAGTCGAGCAGCGCTTTACTGGGGATGCAGCCAATGTTCAAACAGGTGCCCCCGAGCGGCGTTTCCTTTTCCACGCAGGCCACGCGCATCCCCAATTGGGCGGCTCGAATGGCGGCAATGTAGCCACCAGGTCCTGCGCCGATGACGACAAGATCAAACCCTTGCGTCGCTTTGCTGCGGTTGCTCTGCGCCATTTCTGTCACCTCGTCCTTCTCCCCGCATTCGCCAACTCAGGTTTCACGTTGGCGCTGCCAGCAGCCTGGGCGTGCCTTCCGGGTTACACGCCCAGCAACAAGCGCGCCGGATCCTCGATGCGTTCCTTCACGCGGACGAGAAACGTCACCGCTTGCTCTCCATCGACGAGCCGATGGTCGTAGGACAACGCTACATACATCATCGGGCGAATGACAATTTGGTCGTCCACTACCACGGGGCGTTTTTCGATTTTGTGCATCCCGAGGATCCCGCTTTGTGGTGGGTTGAGAATTGGCGTAGATAACAACGAGCCGAACACGCCGCCGTTGGTGATGGTGAAGGTGCCGCCGCTGATTTCTTGGATGCTCAGTTTCCCTTCGCGCGCTCGTGTGGCTAGCCGCTCGATTTCGGCTTCGATCTCGGCAAACGATCGCTGGTCGGCATAGTGGATCACGGGCACGACCAGGCCACGTTCCGTGGCCACGGCAATGCCGAGGTGCACGTGCTTGTGGTAGACGATGTCGTCGCCGTCGATAAACGCGTTGACCACGGGAATTTCTTGCAGCGCGGCCACGCAGGCTTTGGCGAAAAACGACATGAAGCCGAGGCTAACTCCGTAGCGTTTTTGAAATCGCTCGCGGTATTGGGAACGCAAGGCCATGACCGCACTCATATCGATTTCATTGAAGGTGGTGAGGATGGCGGCGGTGTGCTGCGCTTGCACCAATCGTTCGGCAATGCGCTTGCGCAGGTGGGTCATGGGTACGCGCTCCTCCTCTGCGGCTGCCGGGCGCGGGATGGTTGGAGATGGTGGTGGGGGCTGAGGTGGGGCTTCCGCCCGCGAGGGCTCTCCGGAGAGCGCCGGGCTTGGAGGGGGTGAGCCCGGCGCCGCTGGCGCGGCGGCCGCCACTTTGGGCCCAGGCGCAGTCTCACGTCGTTGGTCGAGGTAGGCGAGTACGTCGGCTTTTGTCAGACGGCCTCCTTTGCCAGTGCCGGGAATTTGGCTGGCATCGAGCCCATGCTCTTCGATGAGCCGGCGCACGGCTGGACTGAGCAAGTGTGCCGCACTTCTTCCCTCGCTTGGGGGGCCTTGGGTTGCTTCTGCCGAGGCTGGCGCTCGCGCTACGTCCCTCGGCGGAGCCGCAAGCTCGGTTGGCGGTGACGTGGCAAGGCCTTCTCCCGCCTGGGTGTCGATGGTTGCGACCACTGCACCCACCTGCACCGTGGATCCTTCCGGCTGAACAATGTGCAGCACGCCGGCGGCGTTTGCCGGAATCTCTACGCTCGCCTTGTCGGTTTCGAGCTCCAAAATGGGCTCGTCAACCTGAACGCGCTCCCCTTCCTTCTTGATCCACCGTACGATCACGCCTTCGGTGATCGACTCGCCTAACGACGGAATCCGTACCTCAACGGGCATAGGTCCTCCGCAACGCAGCGTTGATCAGCTCCTGCTCCTCGCTTTGGTGCACCTTGTAGACGCCGGTTGCGGGGCTCGCCGCTGGCTTCCTACCCGCGTAGAGGATCGGTCGATCTTTCCCGACCATGCGCAAAAGATGTCGAAACATTTCGTTCCACGCACCCATATTTTGCGGCTCTTCCTGTGCCCACATGAGCTCAGCGCGCTCGGGGTAGAGGTCCAGAAACGTGCGCAGCTCCTTTTCCGGAAAGGGGTAGAGTTGTTCGATCCGAACAAAGGCGATGTCATCGATATCGCGCTCGCGGCGCGCGACGAGCAGGTCGTAAAAAATTTTGCCACAACACAAAATCACTCGGCGCACCTTGGCGGGGTCGATCGGGTCGACGTCGCCGAGAACCGGTTGGAAGGTACCCTCGGTGAAATCCTTTACCGGGGAGACGCACAGTTTGTGGCGGAGCAAGCTCTTCGGTGTCATGAGCACGAGCGGCTTGCGGAAATTGCGATGAATTTGTCGGCGCAGTGCGTGGAAGTACTGTGCCGGCGTTGTGAGGTTGCATACTTGAATGTTTTTCTCAGCGCAGAGTTGCAGGAAACGTTCGAGCCGTGCGCTGGAGTGTTCGGGTCCTTGGCCTTCGTAGCCGTGCGGTAGCAGGAGCACGAGCCCGCTCATCTTTTGCCACTTGGATTCGGCCGCCACGATGAATTGATCGATCATCACCTGGGCGTTGTTGGCGAAATCGCCAAACTGTGCTTCCCACAGGACCAAGTTGCGCGGGTCAGCAGAGCTGAAGCCGTACTCGAACCCAAGAACGGCGAGTTCCGATAGCATCGTATCGATCACCGTGAAGCGCCCTTGCCGCTCCGCCAGGTGATCGAGGGGGACGTAGCGGGAGCCGTTTTGCACGTCGTACCAAACGGCGTGGCGCTGACTGAATGTGCCGCGCCCGCTGTCTTGCCCGGCGAGCCGCACATGGGTCCCTTCCAACAGCAGGGAGCCGAAGGCGAGCATCTCTGCCGTTGCCCAGTCCACTTGCCCTTCGCCGTGCAACATCTCGATGCGTTGTTCGTATAGGCGGCGCACTTTGGGATGCACCGCAAATCCCTCCGGGGCGAGGGCCGCTTTGCGGACAATTTCTTCGAGCCGCTCGCGCGGCACCGCGGTGTGCGCGCTCCAGTCATCACCGGCCCAACGCATGCCTTTCCAAACGCCGCCGAACACAAACACTTGCTGCCGGGGCATGAAGTCCCGCGCGTAATTCAAGGCGTCTTCGAACAACTCGCGTAGCGAGGCAGCGTATCCTTCCAATTCCTTCTCTTGGACCACTCCGGCGGCCAGCAAGCGCTGCGCGTACAATTTCCGCACCGTAGGGTGTGCCTCGATCTGGCGGTAGAGAGTGGGTTGCGTGAAGGTGGGGTCGTCGGTTTCGTTGTGACCGTGTCGACGATAACACACCAGGTCAATAAACACGTCTTTCTTAAACCGTGCCCGGAACGCTGCGGCTAACCGGGCGGCTTGAATCGCTGCTTCAGGATCGTCGGCGTTCACATGGAAAATCGGTGCGTGGAGGAACTTGGCGAGGTCGGTGGGGTAGCGGGTGGGCCGGAAGTACTCGGGCGGCGTCGTGAAGCCAATTTGGTTGTTGATGATGATGTGAATGGTTCCGCCCGTGCGGTAGTCGCGGAGCTCGGAAAGGGCGAGGGTTTCTGCCACGATTCCCTGGCCGCAAAACGCGGCATCCCCGTGCAGCACGACCGGCTGCACGCGCGAGCCATCGGTGTCGCCCATGTAGTGCTGTTTCCCGCGCACGATGCCTTCGACCACCGGATCGATGGCTTCCAAGTGGCTCGGGTTCGAGCACAAGGAAAGATGCATCTTGTGGCCGCTGCGGGTAACGATGTCCTTCGAGTAGCCCAGGTGATACTTCACGTCGCCATCGCCCGGCACGTGCGCCGGCAGGCGCGTACCCTCGAATTCGGCAAAGATCATCTCGTAAGGCTTGCGCAAAATGTGGGCGAGTACATTGAGCCGGCCGCGATGCGGCATGCCCATGACAATTTCCTCTACGCCCTGCCGCCCGGATTCCTCCACAATCTCGTCCAGCAGCGGGATCAGGGCTTCGGCACCTTCTAAGGAAAAGCGCTTTTGGCCCAGGTACTTCACTTGCAAAAACTGCTCGAAACTTTCCGCTTGGGTCAGGCGCTGGAGAATGTATTTGCGATCCTCGTTGGACAGCTCAGGTTCGTTCAGCGAGGGTTCCATGCGCTCTTGCAGCCAAGTGCGCTGTTCCTTGTCGTCGGTGTGCATGTACTCCACACCCAAGGTGCGGCAGTAAATGGCGCGCAGTCGCTCGATCACGTCCCGCAGGCGCCCGCGGGGAAAGCCCTTCAGCATGGGCGTTTCCACCACTCGGTCGAGATCGCCGTGAGAAAAACCGAACTCCGCTGGTTCTAGCAAAGGATGAGAGGACAGGTTGTTCCCCAAAGGGTCGAGGTTGGCAATTAAGTGGCCAATTTCGCGGTAGGAGTGCACGAGGTTGTACACGCCGATGTGCTGCGCGGGCGGAACCGCGATCTCGGCCGGCCGTCTGGCCGGCTCGCGGCGAGCCAGTTCGAAGCCGGCGAAAAACAGCGCCCATGACGAGTCCACCGAATTCGGGTCACGTTGGTAGCGCTGGTACATCTCCTCGATGTATTCGGCATTGGCGCGGGAAAGGAAGTCGAGCTTTGTCACCGTTTGCCTCCTCGGTTCCCGAACATAGCAGCGGCCAACGCAATCAAAGCAGCTTGCCTCCATGGCCATCGTGGCTGCGCACGACGGCCAAAACCTCGGCTGGCGACGACGACCGTTTCAGTTCTGCCCGACAGCGCTCCGACTGCAGGAGCAGCGACAAGGACGACAAAAACTGCAGGTGTTCGGTTGCCAAGCTGTGCGCCGAGAGCACGAGCGCCACGATGGAGATCGGTAGGCCAAAGGCTACTTCGTACACAGCTCGCGGAGCGACCGCCAATGCGCAAGTAATGCGTTGCACGGCAGGGGTACGGACGTGGGGAATGCTTACGCCAATGTCCACCATCGCCGTACTGCTTTGGCGCTCACGCTGACAGATCGATGCGAGGGTTTCTTCCACCGCATCGGCCGGCAGTTCCGCAGTGGCAACGAGCCGCTCCAGCAGAGCTCGGACAGTACTCTCGAAGTCCGGCCACGATTGCCCGACAACCACCGCGCGCTCGTCTAAAACCTCGGCCAACCGCATGAGTTTTCCGTTTGCCTGCAACCCCAAGAGAACGCAATTTTGCCGTGCGTTGCAAGGGACCGAACACCGCCGCCTCCACGAAGGCACTCCGTCAGCTGTTCTCCCTGCCGCAAAGAGCAGCGCCAGGCGCACCGACCCATTGCCCGAATCGTCGCGCCAGCGTTTGACGGCGAGAGGCAAACGTTTGCCTGTCGCTCGGAGCGCTAGTTGGGGCTAACGGCTCGGGTCGTCCCCGCTGCCGGATGAGGGCGGTTCGACCTCGGTGTCCGCGCAGGTGCCACCGCACACCTTACACGGTACGCCACCGCTTGCTTTCGCCTGCGCGCGTTTGATCTTGATGCAGTTGCGCGTACACTTCAGCGCCCACTCGCACTTCAAGCAGTGGTATTTGAGCGAGCTCGTGTTGAAGGCGACGATTTCGTCATCGCTGTTCGTAGCCAGCGATGTGGCCGACGCGAGCCACACGAGAGCAACGATAGCAACGATCAGGTAAAAAATTTGCCGGCCCAGGGCTTTGCCGGGCGTTGGGCTCTGACCCGAGATCCGACGGTTCTGCCGTACACGAGTCACTGCTCCATCCCTCATGGTGCGCTCGAGTGCTGGGCAACATCCAGCGCACAAGTGGCGCCCGCTGACAATTTGTTTTTTAGTTTCGTTCGGGGCGCTGACTTGCCTCTGGTGATGCGGTTGGCACTGGAGCGCCGGGCTAGACGAAATTTTTTCGCGAACTTGCATTACATGGGCGTGGCCGCCGGCCTATGCATCCCGCCACAGAGGCTCGGGAGGCCAATACTTTCTAGGGGCAAAGGATAGGAGCATGGCGGGAGGTGAGCAGATAGCACGGGGTGCCGGTGTGGACACGTCCTTTGTGCTGCTGGGACACGATCGCCAGGAAGGCAGGTGGGTTCCCCAGCTCTTGGTGCAGGAGGGGAGTAGAGCGCGTTGTGCGCCTCGTTGGCGAGGCTTCGTTGCCGTGCTCGCTGTGTCTTTTGTTTTGGCGGCAGTAGCCGAAGGTCAGCTAATTTTTGTGAACGCGGCCGCAAGTGGGGCCAATAATGGATCGACGTGGAGCGACGCATTTACCAAGCTGCAAGATGCTCTTGCCGCGGCCTCCGCTGGGCAAGACATTTGGGTTGCCCGCGGCGTGTATTACCCGGACGAAGGTGGGGGGCAAACCAACAACGACCGCCTCGCCACCTTCCAGCTCAAAAATGGGGTGGGCGGCTTCGCCGGCGGGGAAAGTAGCCTCGCCCAACGCAACCAAGCCGTGAACATCACTGTTCTCAGTGGGGACATCGACCAAAACGACACCGTCGATGCGAATGGCATCGTGTTGTCACATGCCGACATTGCCGGGGACAACAGTTATCAGGTCGTTAGAGGCAGCAACACGAACGCGTCCGCCACAGTCGATGGCTTCACGATCACGGGCGGACTGGCCAACGGGAGTGTCACTCCGTGTGGTACCGTGTGCGGGGCGGGAATGCTGAACGACAACGGGAGTCCGACTCTGTTCAATCTCGTGTTTGCGGGTAATTTCGCGGCCAATGCAGGTGGGGACATGGCGAATGTCAATGGCAGTAGCCCGGTTTTAACGAACGTGAGGTTTTTTCAGAACCGCGCCGGGCAAGGGGGGCGGGATGGCAAATTTGGACGGGAGTAGCCCAGTGCTCCGTCAGGCGGTGTTTGTGGGCAATTTGGCCCAAGTCGGCAGCGGGGGGAACGGTGGGGGGGGATGTTCAACCTCAACTCCAGCCTGCCCCAGTTGACCAACGTGAACTTTGTCGGCAACGAGACGCTCGTGAATGGTGGGGGTATGTTCAACCAAAACAGCAGCGCTGCAACGCTCGAGAATACCGGATTTTTCGGCAACAGGGCGAGTTTCGGTGGTGGGCTTTACAACCTCGGGAGCAGCGACGCCGAGCTGGTGAACGTGGTGTTTTCGGGCAACTTGGCGTTTCGCTCTGGGGGCGGTAGCGGCGGGGGAATGTTGAACAACAGCAGCAGTCCGGTGCTGACCAACGTCACTATCGCGGGCAATGTGGCTGCGGGGTCCATCCAGCAAGGTGGAGGGATGCTGAATGGGAACGCTAGCCAGCCTGTGCTCGTGAATGTCATTTTGTGGGGGAATGTTGCGGCGAGCGCCAAGGAGATGTCGAACGTCGGGGGCAGTATGCCGCAAATTTCGTTCAGTCTCGTCGAGGGCTCGGGTGGGAGCGGGATTGGGTGGAATACTGCCTTTGGTGCAGATGGTGGGGGCAACTTGGATGCGGACCCCCTGTTTTCCGACCCTGATGGAGCAGACAACACGCCGGGCACGTTGGACGACGATTTGCGTTTACGATCCGGGTCACCAGCGATCGACGCCGGAAATAATAGCGCCCCTGGACTGGCCGGTATCACCACCGATTTTGCGGGTGGGCTTAGGTTCATGGAGGATCCGCTCACGTTCGACACGGGGCAGGGCTTGCCTCCAGTGGTGGATATGGGTGCCTTCGAGTTCCGCCGTGCGTTATCTGCTCGTGTTCCGGTGCAGAGCTTGTTCGCGCTGGTGCTCGGCGTGCTTGCGCTGCTCTTGGTGGCGCAGCGGAAACTGTGGGCGAAAGGTTAGAGTGGTGGTGACTCGCGCCGCGCCGGTGGTGGCGCGTGGCGTTGAAATTCAGAGGAAAAAGATAGGCTGAGCGAGCAGGGGGTAGCTCGAGATGCTGGCCCGCTGTGCTGCCCACGCGGGATCGGGATAGGGCGAGGGTAGGGTGGGGTGTTTCATAGAGCCCCTCTTGCCTGAGGGCGAAAATTTGGCGAAAACTGGGACATGCCCACGTTACCACAGTTTGCTCCAGCGGAATCGCGAGAAGAGCTGCTTCGGGCAATTGCCAAGGTACAGCGGGGATTGGTGGAGGAACCGATTGCCCGCTTGCCCTGTGGTGTGGCAGCCATCGATACCCTGCTCCAAGGTGGCTGGCCGCGCGGGCGGCTGAGCGAACTTTACGGCACGCGTTCCTGTGGGAAGACCACTTTGGCTTTGCACCTGCTTGCGGCAGTGACGGGCCGGAGAGAAATCGGTGCATGGATCGATGCGGCCGATGCTGTTCATCCGTTGTCGCTCGTGGCTGCGGGGGTGGATTTATCCCGCGTGCTTTGGGTGCGTCCGCGTTCGTTCCCGGAAGCGCTCCGCAGTGCCGAGGTTGTACTTTCTACGAAGGGGATTGCATTAGTGGTTCTCGACTGCGGTGAGCGCGCAGCGCGTTTCCCCAGTCGTGCCGCTTGGCTGCGGTTGCAACGTGCCGCAGCACGGTCGCACGCTGTGTTGTTGCTGCTTGCGCCGCACAGTTTGGCTGGCAGTTTTGCTGCGTTGCGCTTGCGCCTACAAGCCAATGGAGGGCAGTGGGTGCGGGCTGGCCAGAGAGAGTTTTTAGAAGGGCTGCGGGCTTTTGTTGTTGTCGAGCGCAACCGCATCGGGCGTGAAAACCAGCGGCTCGGTTGGGAGGTGCGTTGGCCGTCTGCTGTCGGTAGCGCGGGGCTGGGTGTGTAAGCGTGCACGCGAGGTGTTTTCCTGGAGGCAGGGGCTGTGCGGATTGCCTGTCTTTATGTTCCCGAATTTCCCTTGGCTGCGTGGCTGCGCGCCGAACCCGAACTGCGCACGCAAGCAGTCGTTGTTGTGGAGCGACTCGATCCGCGCAGCCCCCTGTTAGCAACATCGCGCGCTGCATGGCGCTGGGGCATTGGCCCCGGCATGCGACTCAGCCAAGCACAGAGCCTGTGCCGCACGTTGGTGGTTCGGCCCTGCAGTCGCTTGTTGCAAGAAAGTGCCCGCGCCGCACTGATGGACGCCGCTAGTTCTTGCTCTCCCTTGGTCGAGCCCGCAGAGGACGGCGTGGTGTACATCGGTCTAGAAGGGCTCATTGGCCACTGGTGTCGTACGGAGACCCAATGGGCAAGCCAACTCTCTGCACGTTGCGAACGCCTCGGCGTGCCGGCCCGCGTAGCAGTAGCCAGCACGAAAACGGCAGCCTTGCTGGCTGCGATGCGCCGAGAAGGCGTAACGGTGTTGGACCCAGCGGAAGAAGCCACTTTTCTTGCGCCGGTACCGATTGCGGCTTTGCGCCCGAGCCCACCCTTGCTTGCTACCTTGGAGCGCTGGGGTATCCACACCATCGGCCAACTCGTGCAACTCCCCTTGGAGGCTGTAGGCACGCGCTTGGGGCCGGAGGGGATTGCGCTGATCCGCCGCGCTCGCGGAGAAGAGCTCCAGCCATTGCAACCGCGTCCGTGTCCAATGGTGTTTGAGGAGGGCATGGAGTTCGATTACGAGATCGACTCTCTCGAACCTTTAACCTTCGTGCTGCGAGCGCTGCTCGACCGAGTCACGGCGCGCCTGGTAGCACGTGGGTTTGCCTGTGCAGCCTTGCAACTGGGCATGCATTTGTCGGGCACAGGTTGGGAGGATCGCACAGTTGCCGTGGCATACCCAAACAACGAGGTCAAAGCCCTGCTCGCCTTGTTGCGTGTGCATCTCGAGCAGCAGCCTCCGCAAAATGCCATCGATGCCGTACGGTTGCGGGCGCGCCCCGAGATGCTGCGTGCAAGTCAGCTCGACTTATTTCGCCCGCCAGGCCCACCCTCGGCTAGCCTGGCCGCCATGCTCGCACAACTTTCCGCTTTGTGTGGCAGCGAGCGCGTGGGAAGCCCAACGGTGTTGGCCACGCATCGTCTCGACGGTGACGGCATGGTCCCCTTCGGCACGCGCGGGAACTGGCAGAGCGCCGCGCCTCCCCCGAGCGCACTACCACCACTGGCCTTGCGCCGTTTTCGCCCGCCGCTTCCCGTGAAAGTGTTTTCCGAGCGTGAACGGCCGGAGTTCGTGCGCGGTCCTGGATTCGGTGGTCGCGTAGTGTCCTGGGGTGGCCCGTGGCGCATCCGTACGGAGTGGTGGAGCGAAGCGACGTATGTGCGCGATTACTACGACGTGCAACTGAGCGACGGTGGGCTTTACCGCCTCTTTCGCGATGAGCAACGGCAACAATGGTTTGCGGATGGGGTGTATGACTGACAGCGCTCGTGTTCGGGACATGCTTTGCCGGAAAGGGCAGCAACGATGAACTACGTCGAGCTCCGCTGTCATTCGGCATTTCACTTTCTCGCCGCCGCTTCCTTGCCGGAAGACCTCGTTGCCCGCGCGGCTGCTCTCGGGTACGACGTGTGTGCTCTAGGCGATGCCGACGGCGTGTACGGTGCCCCGCGCTTTTACCGGGCCGCACGCGAGGCTGGGATCCGGCCGTTAGTGGGCTGTGAGTTGACACTACGGCGCTGGGGTGAGGAAGGCCAATCCACGCGCCGCCCGCCCACACACTTGTATGTGTTGGTGGCTACTCGCACAGGTTACAGCAATCTGTGCCGTTTAATCACCCAGAACAAGCGCAAGTTTCCCAAGGGGGCAGCCGTGCTCACATGGGAAGAATTGACGGGGTTTACCGATGGGCTCATTTGTCTGGCCCGCGACGCATTGTTTCCCGAACCGTTTTGCTTTGCCCCCGAAGCCCTGCAAACACTTCGCCGCTTGTTCCCTGGCCGTTTGTATCTCGAACTCCACCGCCACGGTGATCCGGCAGAGGAGCGCCACAACCGCATTCTGTGCGACGTGGCAGCCCGCTTCGGTGTGCCCCTCGTGGCCACCAACGACGTGCGTTACGCCGTACCCGAGCTGCAATCCCTCTGCGACGTGCTCACCTGCATTCGCCACCACACCACGATCGATGCCGCCGGATGGCTGCTCGAGCGCAATGCCGAGCGTTACCTCAAACCGCCAGCAGAGATGGAGCAACTGTTCAGCGATTTTCCGGCGGCCGTCCGCAATACACGGGCGATTGCCGAGCAATGCGAATTTACCCTCGCCAACTTGGGTTATCGTTTCCCGGAATATCCCGTGCCGGCAGGGCAAACAGCGCAAGAGCATTTGCGGGAGTTGGTCTACCGCGGTGCGCGTGAAAGTTACCGTTGCCTGACGGCAAAAGTGCGGGGCCAGCTCGAACACGAGCTGCATGTAATCGGCAAACTCGGGTTAGCAGGATATTTTTTGATCGTTTGGGACATTGTTCGCTTTTGCCGCGAGCAAGGAATCCTCGCACAAGGGCGCGGCTCTGCCGCCAACAGTGCCGTATGTTACGCCTTGGGGATCACGGCAGTCGATCCGGTGGGGATGGAGCTTCTCTTCGAACGCTTCCTTTCGGAAGAACGGGGTGAATGGCCGGATATCGACATTGACCTTCCAAGCGGCGACCAGCGCGAGCGCGTGCTGCAGTATGTGTATGGCCGTTACGGTCCTCATGGCGCTGCCATGACCGCCAATGTGATCACCTACCGCTTGCGCAGTGCCGTGCGGGAAGTGGGGAAAGCGTTGGGGTTTTCGTTGGAGCAGCTCGACCGTTTGGCCAAGTTCCTTCACCGCTTCGAATTCCGTGATGCGCACGACAACGACCTCCCGGCTCACATGCATGCGGCTGGGCTCGACCCACAGGCCCCCCGATCGCGTTTGCTCGTGCAACTCGTCGAGCGCATTTTGCACCTCCCGCGCCACTTGGGTCAGCATTCTGGCGGAATGATTATCGCGGCCGGGCGGCTCGACGAAATCGTGCCCTTGGAGCCCGCGCGCATGCCCGGGCGTGTGGTCGTGCAGTGGGACAAGGACGATTGTGCCGACCTTGGAATCATCAAGGTCGACTTGCTCGGCCTCGGCATGATGGCCGTTTTGGAGGAAGCGTTACCGCTGGTCCGCCAGCACGAAGGCGTGGAGATCGACCTCGCTCACTTGCCCCCCAACGACCCCAAAACTTACGCGCAACTGCAGCAAGCCGACACGGTCGGCGTCTTCCAAGTAGAAAGCCGCGCGCAGATGGCCACGTTGCCGCGTCTCCGGCCACGGTGTTTTTACGACTTGGTGGTGGAGGTGGCCCTGATCCGCCCCGGACCGATTGTTGGTCAAATGGTGCATCCTTACCTGCGCCGCCGCGCCGGACGCGAACCGATTACGTACCCCCATCCGTCGCTCGAACCTATTCTGCGGCGCACCCTTGGGGTGCCGTTGTTTCAAGAACAGTTGCTACGTATTGCCATGACGGTGGCCGGCTTCTCGGGTGGCGAAGCCGAAGAGCTCCGGCGGGCCATGGGGTTTAAGCGCTCGCTCGAACGGATGCGCGCCATCGAAGCCAAACTGCGTGCCGGCATGGCTGCCCGCGGCATCGTCGGCAAAACGGCGGAAGAAATCGTGCGCAGCATTACCTCGTTTGCTCTTTATGGGTTCCCTGAATCACATGCTGCCAGCTTTGCCTTGTTGGCGTATGCTTCGGCATACCTCAAGGCACACCATCCCGCAGCGTTTACTTGCGCCTTGCTGAACAATTGGCCCATGGGTTTTTATCACCCCGCTACCATTGTGAAGGATGCCCAACGCCACGGGGTGCGGGTGCTGCCGATCGATGTGACCCGCTCGACGTGGCGGTGCAGCTTGGAGCGGATGGCGGCTGGGGAGGGAAGCCGGCTTTGCTTGCGGCTCGGGCTCAAGTACGTGCGGGGTTTGCGCGCAGAAGCAGGCGAGCGCATTGTGCGGGAACGAGAAACAAAACCCTTTGCCTCGCTGGAGGATTTTGTTCATCGCTGTGCTTTGCGCGAGAGCGAGCTTGCCACGCTGGCGGAAATCGGGGCATTGGCAGCGTTCGGACACACGCGCCGGAGTGCCTTGTGGCAAGCCGCTGCTGTTGCGCGTGGCCCGCTGTTTGCCGCTGCAACCGAGCAAGACCACAATAATGAAGTCGAGCCGAGCCCTCTGCCAGAGATGCTCCCCGTGGAGCGTACTTTGGCAGACTTAAAGGGAAGTGGCGTTACCGTTGGCCCGCATCTCATGGCACATTGGCGAGCGCAGCTCGAGGCACGAGGCTTTGTACCGGCACGCACTCTACCCCACTGCCACCACGGACAGTGGGTGAAAGTGGCGGGGCATGTCATCGTCCGCCAACGCCCAGGTACAGCCAAGGGCTTTTGTTTTCTCACGCTGGAAGACGAAACTGGCTTGGCCAATGTGGTTCTGACCCCGGCATTCTTCGAACGGCACCGTACCTTGTTGCTCACCGCACCTTTGCTGGAAGTAGAAGGTTATTTGCAGCACGTCGATGGGGTCATTCACGTTCGTGCGCAAAGATTGCATCGCCTTGCGCTCTCCCAGGCACTCACCTCCTCTGAGCTCACAAGCGACGCATGAACCACACCTTTCCCTGCGTCACACTGATGCCGATCGGACTCTTAGTGATGCCATTTTTGCCGCGATCGTACCTGCGGCGCTTGGCGCTGGTGTGCATTTGCCGGGGATGGCCTATGCGGAACGGATTCTGCATCCCGTGGCCACTATCATGCACATGCCTCAAACCTTAAAGCGCACCTTTGCCAAAGTGCACGTTGTTCCCGAGGAGCACCGGGAGCAGATTTGGGTTGCGCTTCTCCTGGTGGCGCTGGCGGTCATTACGCTGTTTATCTCCGTTCCGGTGATGCGCTAGCCGCGCCTGTGTCCGCCCACGCGGCCCTCGCTGCGAGCGAAAGCCAGCGAGTCCCTGCGCGGAGAAAGCTCCTGCATTCCGGACCGCAAGGAACGTGCTGAAGGCGACCGGCCCTTCCCGCCCCGCGGGGAAGCGTGCGTATAGCCGCGGCCGGAGGGCGCCGCGGACGGGATGGCCTGGGCAGCCTCGCCCGCGACGGGAGCGCGGGCGGGCCGGTGGATTGGTTGCGGTTTGGCGTCGCGTGCTGTAGCAGGCAGTGCGTGAAAGAAAGGCTGCGTCCGCTCAAGGCGCTGAGAGCCCTGCGTTACGCGCGGCAAGTGGCCAATTGGCCGGATGTGTTTCGCGCCTACCTCCGCAACCGCGATGTGCAACGTTTAGTGCTGCGGAGCGGAGTGCGATGGCAAGCCCACGGGAATGTGCCGTTGATGGGGCTCTTTAACGAAGTGTGGCGGCACGATTGTTACCGCCTTCGCCAAGCGCCGCTTGCGGGGGAGGCCACGGTCATCGACATCGGCGCCAACGTCGGCGTATTTGCGGTGCTCGTGGCCACGGAACTTCGAGCGCGTCGGGTTTATGCCTTTGAACCAAGCCCTCAAGCTGCCGATGACCTAGCTGCGAACGTGGCAGCGAATAAGCTCGAGGACAAGGTTTTCATCCGCCGCATGGCCGTGGCCGGATCCCGTGACACGCGCGCGTTCGCTGTGACCGAGTCGCAGGTTATGAATCGCATCGTTGCCTCAGGTGAAGCCAACAAACAGGCAGTGCTAGTGCCCACCACCACGCTCGAGGCCATCTTTCGGGACGAAGGAATCGAATGGTGCGATTTCCTGAAGGTGGACTGCGAGGGGTCTGAATATGAGATCGTTTTAACCGCGCCCGACTGGGTATTGAGGAGGGTTGGCCGGATCGCCCTGGAATGGCATCGCGTGAAGGGGCATGGTCCGTGGGAGATTGCAGAAAGATTGCGGCGCACGGACTTCAAGGTCGAGGTGGATGAGCGCCCCGGCGCGTGGCTGGGCTACATTTTCGCAACGGGCGTCGCCTGACGCCGAGGGGCTACGGTTGGTTTGGATTCATCTGGGTTGCGTGTGCGAAAGTTTTTTGTGCCAAACAAGCGGCATCCACTGCCCTTGCGCGAGAGCGTGCAAGCAGGATTAACGGCGTGCGGAACCACAGGAAGGAGAATGTGAATGAAGCCATTACCACTGCAACGCTGGCATACGGGTGTGGAGGCGCGATCACTGGCCGAGATTGAGGAGTTGTTGGAGGACGAGGCGGTGTTCTTTTCGCCGATCGTCTTCACTCCGCAACGGGGAAGAGAGCTCGTGAAGCTGTACCTTGCGGGCGCCATGCAAGTCATTGCCAATGAGAACTTCCGCTACGTGAAAGAAATTGTCGGCCCTCATAGTGCGGTGTTGGAATTCGAGACCACGATCGACGGTGTATACGTCAACGGAGTCGACATCCTCACCTGGGACGACGCCGGTAAGCTCGTGGAAATCAAGGTGATGCTGCGGCCCCTCAAAGCGATCCAGCTCGTGCACGAACGCATGGCAGCCATGCTCGCCGCACTGCAGAGCGACTCGGCCCAGTGTCAGGCTCGATAGCACTGGGCGGAAGCGCCCGACGAGAAGGGTGCCGCGATGAGTGGCAGAGCCACGGGTTGCCAGCAGCGGCGTGCGCGAAGGCTCGTGTTGCGGGACCGTGTGGAGAGGTCGCAGCGCCGGTGTGGTCGAGCGGTCACTGGTGGACTGCCCGCAACCAGTAGTCGGGCACCGTATGCAACGGCACGCCTGGGTAGATGGTCAGGCCACGATGTCGACGTGCCGCGGTCGATGTGGTAGCCGATACCGGGCGAGACCAGAGTTTATGAAGCGTTGGTTTGCTTTATCGGCAATCGGACCCGATCGCCCCGGAATCGTCGCGGATCTAGCGGAGCTCATTTATGAGTGTGACTGCAACCTCGAAGACTCCAGCATGACCGTTTTGGGCAGCGAATTTGCCGTGTTGCTGTTGCTCACGGGCGAGGGAGAAGACTTGGAGCGGCGGTTGTCGTCGGCATGTAAGCGCTTGGAGTGGGAGAAACGCCTCACCGTCTTCTTCCGGCCGCTCGAAGGGGAACCCGTGCCCTACCGTTTGGCTACAGGGGCCCGGCCTTACGCGTTGCAGGCGACCGGTGTGGACAAGGCAGGAATCGTGGCGCGCATCGCCCGTGTGCTGGCCGAGCACGGGGTGAACATCACCAAAATGGAAACAACGTCGCGCCCGGAGCCGGGTACCGGGACACCGATTTACCAAATGTCGATTGCCATGGATGTGCCGGCGCGCACAGACGAAGCGAGGCTGCGCGCCGATCTCGAGCGGGCTGCGGCGGAACTCCTCATCGATGTACAGCTCGAGCCCGTGCAAGCCACGGCCACACGGTAGCGGCGAAGCCCATGGGTATTTTTAGCGTGGGACTGTTTCCGCTCGTGGCTTGTCCTGCTAGCTAACACGGGCACAAAAGGAGGCCGCCCATGTTTGGATTAGGGGTTCCCGAACTCATCATCATCCTGGTGGTGGCGTTGATTATCTTTGGGCCGGGTAAACTTCCGGAGATTGGGGGAGCACTCGGCCGTGGTATCCGCGACTTCAAGCGCAGCTTTGAAGGTCGAGACGAAGAGCCGAAAAAAGTCGAGAACAACGGCGAAAAAGGCGGCCCTGCGGCGTAGTGGTGTGTGATCACCCGCGGGGTAACCCCAAAAGGCGCTGGGCGATGATGTTGCGCTGGATTTCCGAAGTGCCGGACGCGATTGTCATGGCCCGGGCCATCAGCCAGGCATGCTGCCACGCGCCGTCGCGCAGCACCCGTTCGTCTCCTCGCCACAGTTGGGCGTAGGGTCCCTGTGCGGTCAGGGCGAAGTCGAGAAAGCGCTGGGCGAGCTCTGATCCATAAAGCTTAAGGAGCGACACATCGGTGGGCGTGCGGCCGTGTTGTAGGTCGCTGACCAGCGCTAGGCCGTGAAAGCCCATAATTGCCACCTCGGTCCAAAACTCGGCAAAGCGCTGGCGTACGAGTGGATCACCTGCCCGACCGCTGGACTGCAACCATCGGCGTAACTCTTCGAGCTCTACTTGCCGCCGCACGTGATCGACGAGCAACAACGTACCGCGCTCGTGGCCGAGCGCGGTGAGAATGACTTGCCATCCATTGTGCAATTCGCCGACCAAGTTGGTGACCGGCACTTGCACATTTTCAAGGAACACTTCGTTAAAGTCGCTGTCTCCGGTAATTTCACGCAGCGGCCGCACAGTTACTCCTGCACTGCGCATGGGCAAAATCAGGCAGCTAATGCCCTTGTGTGGAGCGGCCTGCGGGCCGGTACGCACGAGAAAGAGCCCGTAATCGGCTTGCTTGGCATAAGTCGTCCACACCTTCTGACCGTTGACCACAAAAACATCTCCACGCTGCTCGGCGCGTGTTCGGAGGGAGGCTAAATCCGAGCCAGCATTGGGTTCGGAGAAGCCGAGGCACCAGAGTTCCTCGGCGGACAACAGCGGCGGTAGATACCGCTGGCGCTGTGCAGGAGTGCCGAACACGAGCAAGGTGGGAGCGAAAATGCTGACGGCCGCACCGTTCACCAGTGGAGGTCCATCAGCACGCGCTAATTCTTGCTGCACAGCCAAGTGCTCGAGCAGCGAAGCCCCTCGTCCGCCGACTTCCTCTGGAAAGTGGACGGCGACCCAACGCTCTTGTTGCAAGGCCCTCTGCCAGGCGCGGAGAAACTCCACCCGCGCGCCCATGTCCTGGCTGTGGCGCAAGCCTCTCCACTCCGCGCACGCACTTTGGTGCGCCATGAGCCACCGGCGAAACTCACAGCGGGTTTGCTCCACGCGTTCGAGGGGTTCAAAATCCATGGCGGCGTGAGTCAATCAATCGATTGACGCGAAATATGCGAAATGGTAGCCGAAGTCAAATTGCCAGATTTTCACGGGAGGAAGGGTCATGCTGCTGGAAGGTCGAGTTGCTGTAGTCACTGGAGCGGGCCGCGGCGTGGGTCGCGGTATTGCTTTGGAGTTAGCGCGCAACGGAGCCAAGGTCGTTGTGAACGACCTCGGGTGTGGGGTCGATGGCCAAGGGAAGGCAGAAGACCCGGCCATGCAAGTGGTGGAAGAGATTCGCGCGATGGGCGGGCAGGCGGTGCCCAACTACGACTCCGTGGCTTCGTTCGAAGGGGCCAAGCGGATTATCGATACGGCGCTCGAAAATTTTGGCAGGATCGACATCCTTGTGAACAATGCCGGTATTTTGCGTGACCGCACGATGGTGAAAATGACGGAGGAGGATTTCGACGCGGTCATTGCCGTCCATCTCAAGGGAACGTGGAATTGCGGCCGGCACGCGATCCCGCACATGCGCGAACAAAACTACGGCCGCATCATCAATATCACTTCGAGCGCGGGGCTGCGGGGGAATTTCGGGCAAAGCAATTACGGGGCGGCGAAGGCTGGGATCATGGGCCTGACCCTGTGTTGGGCGCTGGAGCTTGCTCGCTACGGCATCACCGTGAACGCAATGGCGCCAGCTGGCCTCACCCGAATGGTGGCAACGATGCCGGGAATGGAAAACAAGGAGCCGCCGCACGAAATGCACCCGGATCGCAATGCCCCCATGGTGGCGTTTCTCGCATCGGAAAAAGCCGCCCATGTGAACGGCCAAATTTTTGGGCGGCGGGGGTACGGATTTACCCTGTTCCAGCAACTGCGGCCGATTGCCATGATGTACAAGCCGGGAGGGCTCACGGCCGAGGAAATTGCGGCCAACTTCGATGGGGTCTTCCTCGAACATTTGCAGCCCATTGGCATCCCGCAGTTGCGTCGCGACGACAACAAAAAGGAAGAGAAAAAGGAAGAAAAGAAGTAGGGAAGCCAGATGCGTGAAGTAGGAATTCGGTCGCAAGCCGCCTACATCCCCATGTTGCGCTTGTCGCTGGGGGCGATCAGCGGCGGGCGCAAGGCCAGTGGCGGGAGTGGCGAGCGGGCAGTGGTGTACTTTGATGAAGATCCCGTCACCATGGCCGTGGCAGCCGGTATGGCTTGTCTTGAGGGAATCGACCGCACGGAGGTGGACGCTCTTTATTTTGCTTCTACCTCCTACCCGTACCGGGAGAAGCAAGGAGCGGCATTAATTGCCAAGGCTTTGGATTTGCGCCGCGATGTGATGACTGCGGACCTGACGGACTCCACGCGTGCGGGCACCGCAGCGGTTCGGGCTGCGATGGATGCGGTGCGGGCTGGCAGTGCCCGCAATGCCCTGGTGATTGCGGCGGACGCGCGCCCGGCTCCTCCCCGGAGCCCACTGGAACGCAACTTCGGTGATGCTGCAGCCGCCTTTTTGATCGGGGGCGACGACCTTGCAGCGGTGTTCGAAGAGCAGGTGTTCCTGGCTGAAGAGATCATCGATGTGTGGCGCACGGAGTGGGATCGCTTCGTGCGCTCGTGGGAAGACCGCTTTGTCGTGGAACGCGGCTACAGCGAAAACATCGTTGAGGCCATTCGCGCCCTGTTGAAGAAAACTGGAACCGCGCCGGGAGATTTCTCGAAGCTCGTAGCGTACACCCCGGATGCCCGCAGCTTGGCGGGTGTGGCACGGGCGACCGGGTTCGAGGCGAAGACCCAGGTGCAAGATGCGCTGTTTGGCAAGGTGGGAAACTGCGGGGCCGCCTTTGCTCCGCTGCTGCTGGCCGCGGCCTTAGAACAAGCTCGTGACGGCGAGCGTTTGCTGTGGGCGAATTATGGCGACGGGGCCGATGCAATGCTGGTGCGTACTACCGACAAGGTAGCGAGTTTGGGTAAACGTCGTGGCGTGCAGTGGCACCTGGCGCGGCGGCGCGAGTTCGCGGACTACGACCGCTATTTGAATTACCGGAACCTTTACCCAAGCGAGAGCGACCGGCGCGCCGGCCAAGGTGTGTCGGCAACGGTGCATTATCGTGACCGCAACGAGGACATCGCTTTCCACGGTTACCGCTGCCGCCGCTGTCGGACGGAGCAGTTCCCGTTTCAGCGAGTCTGCTTTCAGTGTTTTGCGCGCGACGACTTCGACGAAATCCGCTTGGCGGAGCGCCACGGGAAGGTGATGTCGTATACGTTCGACTATTTCGCAGGCAGCCCTGACCCACCGTTGATCGTAACGACCATTGAAATTGACGGCGGCGCGAGGGTGTACTTGCAAATGACCGATGCCACACCGACAGAGGTCAAGCTGGATATGCCCGTGGAGTTCACCTTTCGGAAGATTCACGAGTATGGGGGCACGCCCAACTATTTTTGGAAGTGTACCCCGGTCAGGAATATCGCCTGGTAACCAGGAAGTGACCAGCGCAAGCGGAGGGCAACGATGAACGCAGAAGCAATCCGCGACAAGGTAGCGATCGTTGGCATGGGCTGTTGCAAGTTCGGGGAGAACTGGGACAAGGCCCCGGAAGACATGATTGTCGAGGCGGCCTTCGAGGCGTACGAAGATGCGGGCATCGAAGACCCGCAAAAGCAAATCGAAGCCGTGTTTTGCGGGGCGGTGTATCCATCGAAAGGCACAGCGGAGGTGGCCGATGCCCTCAAGCTTTTCGGGCGTCCGGTGAGCATGGTCCAAAACTATTGTGCCACCGGAACCGACGCCCTGCGGTACGGAGTGTTCGCCGTCGCGTGCGGGATGTACGACACGGTGATGGTGGTGGGCTTCGATAAGCCGAAAGACCGCGGTGTGAGCGGTCCGAGCGCAGTCACCACCGGGGTGCGGGGGCTCCCCATGACACCCGCGGGCTGGTTTGCCTTATGCGCCGCACGTTACTTCGAAACTTACGGGGCTACCCGCGAGGATTTGGCCAAAATCGCGGTGAAGAACCACCATAACGGCACACTGGCCCCGAAGTCGATGATCAAGAAAGAAATCACGGTCGAAGATGTGTTGCAGGCGCCGATTATCTCGTGGCCCTTCGGTCTTTACGATTGCTGTGCACAGTCGGACGGAGCGGCCGTAGCAATTCTCACTCGTCGCGACTTGGCGAAAAGTTTTCGCGACGATTACGTCCTCATTCGGGCGATTTCCATCGCCTTGGGCCCGAACCCGCAGTCGGATCCGTCGTTTGATTTCCTCCGCTGGAAACCAACGATCTATGCAGCGCAAGACGCTTACCGGCAAGCAGGCATCGCGAATCCGGCTAAGGAAATCCACGTGGCGCAGGTGCACGACTGTTTTACCCTGACCGAGTTGCTGACCTATGAGGACTTGGGGTTTGCGGAAAAGGGCTCTGCAAAAGAGCACATTGCCGCCGGAACCTTCGAACTGGGTGGGGCGCTGCCGGTGAACACCGACGGTGGATTGAAGAGTTTCGGCCATCCGACCGGTGCGACCGGAATTCGCATGCTGTACGAGAACTATAAACAGCTTCAGGGAAAAGCCGGACCCCGGCAGGTGAAAAACGCCACCGTGGCGTTGAGCCACAACCTGGGCGGTGCTCCGCAAACTTGTGGTGTGGCGATTGTCACAATGCCCTGAACCGCGCGTGGTTGGGCCTAAGCTCGGTTAGCCGAGAGCTGCTCGTTGGTGGAATCGTCCGAAAAGGCTGGACTGAATACGTTCGAGCGGGGCTCGGTAGCTCTGCGTCGTGTAGGTACGTTTCCCTCACGGCAAAGGGCCGTGGTTTGGAAGGCTCCACGCGCTAAAGCGCAGCCGCTCGGGGCCGTTTCTCCATGGCGAGCACGACGACGGGCAGTAATACCGCCGCCATCAAAATGGAGTAACTCCTCCACACCAACGCGTAGCTGCCGAAGTGGTCGAACATGGCGGCGGAGTACACATTTGCCAGCATGGTGCTGCCCATGCACACCATCATGGCCACCCCAAGCCATCGGCCGATGCGGGCGGCGCCGAAGAGTTCGGTTAGAAGCAGGGCGAGAAGCGCTACGATGCCACTGTTGACGAGTCCGTAGAAGATTGCCCACGCGAACCAGGCAGCGGAGCTGTGTAAGTTCCACAGGAGGACGGAAGCGAGCGTCAACCCGGCGATGGTGCCTACGAGTGCGGGGCGAGCACCCCAGCGGCCCGAGATGCCGCCAACGAGCGGCGCGCCGAGGGCACCGACAAGAAGCTGCGTACTCAAGACTTGCGAGGCTTGAGCCTGGGCAAACCCGAGGTCGGTGAGGTGCGCGTGCAAGTGAAGCTGCACAGAGGTCACGAAGGCGTACACGCCGGCGTAGACCACGAGTAAAAGTAGAAACGAGCGCCAAGGAGTGGCCGGTTCTGTTGCTTGGCGGGTTGAGGTTTGAGCACGGACGTGTTGGTCGCGGCCGTCATCTGCGCGCATGGTGGCGAGCACGATTAGAGCAAGGGCGAGGTAGGCCCCTCCCAACGCCAAGAGCGCGGCTTGCCAACCACGGTGCTGGAGAATTGCCGCGATGGCCAGGGGGATCATCGCGTTTAGCAAGTTGTCCCCACCGTTGAGCACGCCGACAGCCCATCCGCGCCGCTTGGTGAAGTGGCGGACGACTAAGGCTGAAGCTGCAACCGAGCCGATCGCTGCTTGCCCCGGCCCGATGAGCGCCATGGTGGGGTACAGCCACGACACCGACGGAATCCACGCCAACGCGAGCGTGCACGTTCCCACGATTAGCGCGCCGCTGGCGAGCACGGTCCGTGCCCCAAACCGGTCTGTGGCGAGCCCAGCAAGGCTCATCGCGCCCACCATGAGAAGCATGCGTAGGCTCATTGCCGAGGCGAACGTGGTGCGGTCGATCTGCCATGCCTGGGTCATAGGCTTCATCAGCACGGCGAAGGCGAGCGAGGAAGCGGACTGGGCGCTGACGGCACACACCCCAACAGCGAGCAAGAGCCAGGAGCGCAAGGGCTCGCCCCACAACGTCGACACGGCTGCCGGTGGCAGGGATTGGGGATCAGTCGAAGTAGTGCCCCGCATTGACATCGAGGGCTTGGCCAGTGACAGCACGCGACAAATCGGAGGCGAAGAACACAACGGTGTCCGCCACTTCATCCGAGTCGGGAATGTGATTTAAGCAAGTGCGGCTAGCGATGTCGTCGCGCACTTCCTCGAAGGTGCGATTTTGTTGCTTTGCTAACCAGCGGAAATAGCCGGCGAGCTTTTCGCTCCAAATGTAGCCGGGTACGATCGAGTTCACCCGGATGCCGTAAGGCCCGAGTTCTTTCGCGAGTGTGCGGGCTGCGATCAATAGAGCGCCCTTGGATGCTGCGTAGCCACCCATGCCCGGCTCAATCACCCGGGCTGACATCGAGTTGACGAAGATGATCGAGCCCCCGCCTTGTTTGCGCATGTGTGGCACCACGCTCTGCGTGAGCTGCAACGACCCGAACACATTGACTTCGAACACCTCCCGCCACTGCTGCAAATCGACTTCTTCGAAACGGGGTTCCACGCCGCCACGGAAGGCATTGTTGACCAGCACGTCAATGCGCCCGAATTTGTCGATCACTGCTTCCACCAGGTCGGTGCACGCCGAAGATGACGCAATGTCCGCCGGTAGCGCCACAGCCTGCCCGCCGCGCAGACTGATTTCACCAGCAACCTCTTCGAGGTATTCCCGGTTGCGGGCCGCCAACGCCACACGCGCCCCTTCACGCGCGCAGGCAAGCGCAACGCTGCGCCCGAGACCTGGCCCGACACCCGATACCAGCACGACCTTTTGCGCGAGCAACATGGGGACCCTGCGCCGCCGTAAATCAGGAAACGCATGGTCATTCAACAACGGTGCTCAGGAACAAGGCTCCACGGGAGCTTTCCCTCCAAGCCCAACCCGGTCGAGCGGTTGCACCCCGGGGGATGGGGCGATGGGATGGGGTAGGCATCCTTGCCACGATCTAGCAGGGCAAGGTAAGTTGCGTTTCCGACGTGTCTGGAGGGAAGGATCGAAGAATGTCGTGTTCAAAGTGGCGGTGTTTGCTTTTGATTGGGCTGCTGCTGGCCGGAGCGGGGTGCGGGAGCGACGGAGAACCTGCTGGTCCCGTAGGCGTTCCGGGAGGAGCAAACGCATGTGGCGAGCGCTGCGTGATTTTGTCTCCTGGAGATGACGACCTGGAAACGATTCAGCGTGCGCTCATCGAAGCGCGGCCGGGCGATACGATTTTGCTCCGCGCCGGGAGGTATAACCTCACTGGCCAGCTTTCGCTGGACGTGGACAATGTGACCATTCGTGGAGAGGGGCACGACAAGACCGTTCTGTCCTTCCGGAATCAGGCTGCGGGCGCTGAGGGGTTTCTGGTGACCGCCAATGATTTTACGATTGAGGACCTGGCGCTCGAGGACAGTCCTGGGGATTTGCTCAAAATTCTCGGCGGCAACAACATTACCATTCGTCGAGTGCGCGGGGAGTGGACGCGGGGGCCCAATACGAACAACGGAGCCTACGGCTTTTATCCAATCGAGTGCACCAACGTATTGATCGAGGACTCGGTGGTGCGCGGCGCGTCGGATGCCGGCATTTACGTCGGTCAGTGCCACAATATCATCGTGCGCCGAAACTACGTATACGAAAACGTGGCTGGTATTGAGATCGAGAACTCGACGGACGCGGATGTCTACCAAAACACAGCCACGAGGAATACCGGTGGAATTCTCGTGTTCAACCTGCCGGGATTGCCGTTTATCGATGGCCGACGCACGCGCGTCTTCGACAACGACATTGTCGAAAACAACACCGCCAATTTTGCCGCGCCAGGGACGACGGTGAGTGCGGTACCGAAGGGGACCGGATTGATGATCCTCGCTAACGATGAGGTGCAGGTGTTTGGCAACCGCTTTCGAGGTAACGGCACAAGCCAAGTGCTGATCATCAGTTACAACACCGCGCAAATTATTGGGAACCTGCGCGGCAACGATCCGCGCTACGACAAGTATTCGGAAACGCTGTTCATTTACGACAACACCTACGAAGATGGCGGAGCGGATCCGGATCCCGACACGGGAGCGCTGATCGGTCCGATCACCGGTGTGCCCCTGCCCGACATCTTGATCGACGGTTTCGAGGATCCACGCAAGTACGTGGATGGGAAGTTACCGGATGCGTTGCGGATTTGTGTCCAAGACCCTCAGGCACGCTTGTTCAACGTGGATCTCCCGCGCTTTGGAGGCCGAGCGAGTAGTGACCGAGCGCCCTACGATTGCCGTTTTCCCTTGTTGCCGAAGGTAGTCATCCTGGGCGTAGGTGAGGAAGCGCCCCAACCCTTGCCATTCCCTTCGCCACCACCGGCCACGCCGACGCCGGTTGCGGGCAACGTGGAAACTCGATGTGCCGTCGGTCCGGGAAACGGGGTGAACTTTGACGTGCAGGATGAGCCGTGTGAATTCCTCTCCAGCTATCGCTTCTTTGTTGGCCGGATGCGCGAGTTGCAGCCCAATCGGGGCGTGGTGCCGTACGACCTCAACACACAACTCTTCTCCGACTACACGAACAAACATCGCTTCGTGTACTTGCCCCCTGGCACCAAGGCCCACTACGACTCGCAGGCAGCGTTCGACTTCCCGGTGGGAACCGTGATCATTAAGAACTTTGCCTATCCCTACGACATGAGGGCCCCGCATGCAGGAGAGCGTTTGCTGGAGACGCGTTTGCTCGTGCGGCGCGAAGATGGCTGGATTGGCTTGCCTTATGTGTGGAATGCAGAGGAAACCGAAGCGCGGCTGCGCGTTCTGGGAACGCCGTTGCGTGTGTCAGCCATCCAGCAGGACGGGCAGGAGCGCACGTTTGACTATAACGTTCCGAACGCAAACCAGTGTAAAGAATGCCACCGCGAGAGTTTCAAGAACACGGGCCCAATCGGCACGAAAGCACGAAACCTGAACAAGACGTTCAACTACCCAAGCGGGCCTGAAAATCAGCTTACGTACTGGACGCGGATTGGGATCCTGCAAGGAGCTCCGGTAGATCCAGAGACCGTGCCCCGAGCCGCAGTACTGGAGGACCCGAGCACTGGTACGGTGGAAGAGCGGGCACGAACTTACCTCGATGTGAATTGCGCGCACTGTCACAACCCCGCTGGAGCTGCACGGACGACCGGGCTCTACTTAGGCATCTCGGAAACCGAGCCCTTGCGCTTGGGCATTTGTAAGTCTCCGGTAGCTGCGGGGCGGGGCACGGGTGGGTTCCGTTACGATATTGAACCGGGCAAGCCGGATCAGTCAATCTTGCTGTTCCGGATGATTTCGCTGGACCCGGGTATTGCCATGCCAGAGCTCGGTCGGCGGCGTGTGCACGAGGAGGCCATCGAAGTCATTCGCGAGTGGATTGCTTCTCTGCCGGGTGATTGCTCTGCACAATAAGCAACAGCAGTGGGACAAGCGCGAGCTTGGTGAGGACAGGGCCATGACAGTGGGCCGAGAGGTGTTGCGTGATGAGCAGGCGTCGCCCAATTATCGCGTGCGCCTGGTGCGCTGGCGACGCACGGGCGAAGAATCGTGGGAAGTGGTGGATATTCACACTAACGTTGCCGTTGCGACCGGCCTTAGCCACCGCGACGAGGCGTTGCGGATTGTCCGCGGTTGGGAGCGACTGAGCCAGCGGATTCCTGGAGGGTTGGAAGGGCACATCATCCCCCACTAGCGAAGGGGGTCAGAGACGCATGGCGGGGAGAGGCGATGATGGCGAGCGATAGAGAGCTGGAGCAGCATGGAGTACAAGCACCGCCGGGTGCGGCGTTGGTTACAGGAGTAGCGTCGGGAATAGGGCGGGCTGTAGCCATCCGTTTGCTGCACTTGGGGTGGAAGGTTGCAGGGATCGACATCGATGATCGAGGCACCTCTTGGGCAGAGGGGGAAGGATTCGCAAGGGACCGTTGGGCATTCGCACAGGCGGATGTCGCCGACCCTCGGGCCGTTGACCAGGCGGCGGCCGCGGTGCGCCAACAAGTGGGTCGTTTTGCCGGCCTCGTGCACGCTGCGGGCGTCTGTACGTTCCGCCCCCTGGATTTATTGGATCCTGAGCTCTTCGACCGCACCATGGCTGTGCACGCGCGGGGGGCGTTCTTGTGTGCGCGTGCTGTCATTCCCGACATGCGAGCATTGGGTTGGGGGCGAATCGTGAACATCGCCTCCGTTGCCGGTTTAAACGGTGGCGGTCGTGGGATCGCTCACTACGCCGCAGCCAAGGCCGCAATTGTGGGCTTCACCAAAGCGCTGGCGCTCGAGCTTGGTGGCGATGGAATCACGGCCAACGTAGTGGCTCCCGGTTTGATCGATACGCCGCTTGTGCGTGGTGCCGGAATGCCGCAAGAAGCGATTTTGGAGTACGCACGCCGGGCTCCGGTTGGCCGGGTGGGCCAGCCAGCGGATGTTGCCGCGGCGGTTGTTTACCTGTTCTCACCCGAGGCGAGTTACGTAACAGGGCAGGTGCTCAGCCCCAACGGTGGCGTGTACCTCTGAAAGGGCGAGGGCGGCGTCGCGGCGGACGCTCTTTGAAGTGACCCGAGGAGGGCTAAGCCTCGTCCCACACTAAGGGATCGTTGCGGAACGCATGCCGGAGCCGCTTGAGGGCAACCCGTTCCAGGTGGCGTACGTCCCAGGCGGTAAGGCCCAACCTCCGGGCAATCGCGGAGTAACTGAGCACTCGACCCGTGACCCTGTAGCGAAGCTGGAGAACGATTCGTTCAAGTTCCGTTAAGCGAGACTGACTTCGGGCGAGTGGGGCAAATCTTTTGTCCATACCGACTTTGGTCCACACCACCATGCTATGTACGCGGTGCAGACCCCTTGCAAGAAAAAACTTTTCGTCGACCGCGTGCGCTGCCAGCGCACGACCTGCGGCACATTTACCTGCAAACCAGGAGGGTTCGCCCCACGTTATAAGTGGAACGGGTTCCGGAGCAGGATCGTTTCGTTACGGTTTGCTCCGACGGAGATCAGGTACATCGGGGTCTCCGTGAGTTCCTCCAAGCGCTGGATGTAGCGCCGGGCATTGCGCGGCAGATCTTCGATGGTGCGTGCGTTGCTCAAAGGTTCTTGCCAACCCGGATGCTCCTCGTAAACCGGCCGCGCGTTCCGAAGCACGTGCATGCTCGCGGGGAAGTGCTCATAGCGGTTGCCGTTGCACTCGTAGGCGACACAAATGCGGATGGGATCGACGCCGGTGAGCACGTCGATCTTCGTCAATGCAAGGCCTTGAATGCCGTTGATGCGCACGGCATGACGCACCACCACGGCGTCGAACCAGCCACAACGGCGCGGCCGTCCCGTGGTGGCACCGAACTCATCGCCGTCTTGCCGGAGTTTCTCGCCAATGGTGTCGTTGAGCTCGGTGGGGAAGGGGCCGCTGCCCACTCGGGTGGTGTAGGCCTTCACAATTCCCACCACGCAGGAAATCCGGCTCGGCGGGATTCCCACGCCGGTACATGCCGCGCTCGCAACGGTGTTGGACGAGGTGACAAAGGGATAAGTTCCGTGATCCACGTCCAGCATCGTGCCTTGCCCACCTTCGAGCAGCAAACGTTGCCCTTTCGCTAACGCTTGAGCCAAGTACACGCTCACGTCGGTCACATACTTTCCGAGCTGCTCTCGGTAGCGCACATACTGTTCGTGGATGGCCTCGAACGCGAAGGGCTCCTCGCGGAGCAGGGCGCGGATGTAGGCGTTCTTTTCAGCCAGCGTGGAGCGTAAAAGCTCGGTGAACGACGCTTCGTCCAGGAGATCGGCGAAGCGGATGCCGATCCGTGCCATTTTGTCTTCGTAAGTCGGACCGATCCCGCGGCCCGTCGTGCCAATTCGCCCCTCGCCGCGCAAGCGCTCGCGCGCCAGATCGATGGCGCGGTGGTACGGCATGACCAAGTGCGCGCGGTCGCTGATCTTCAACAAGTGATCTTCGAGTAGGTAGCCGCGCTGTCGTAAGCGAGCGATCTCTTCCAACAGCACAGCGGGGTCGACCACCACTCCGTTGCCGATAACGCAGACTTTGCCGGGATGCAGCACACCCGAGGGCACCAAATGGAGCACCGTTTTCTCGCCACCCACAACTAGGGTGTGCCCTGCATTATTCCCACCCTGATAGCGGGCGATGACGTCAGCGTGTTCAGCGAGGATGTCGACGACTTTGCCTTTGCCTTCGTCGCCCCACTGGGCTCCAACAACAACAACTGCTGGCATGTAGATTCAGAGTTTAATGAGTACGGCCGAGATAATGTTAGGGAGTTGCCGGAGTTTCTCGAGGATGGCTGGGGGCACGGGGTCGTCTACGTGAACCAAGGAAACGGCCAGACCACCCACGTGCTCGCGGCCAAGTTCAAGGCGCGCAATGTTGATTTTGGCCTCACCGAGCAACGTTCCCACAGCTCCGACCACTCCAGGAACGTCGCGATTGTGCAACATCAAGATGTACCCCTCAGGATCGGCATCGAGGAAGAAATTGTTGATGCGCACGAGGCGGACCACCTTTTGGCCGAACACGGCGCCCGCAACCACGTTGACGCTGCTTTCAGTCGTCGCCGCTACCGTAATGAGGTTGGAAAAACCCTTGGGTTGGGCCGTCTTTGCTTCTACCACGCGAATTCCGCGCTCGCGCGCGATGGTTGCCGCATTTACATAGTTGACCACGCTCGACTCAAGCACACGATTGAGGAGCCCGCGCAGGATCGCCAACGTCAACGCTTTCACGTCGTATTCGGCAATCTCCCCCGCATACTCGATGGCGAGTTCCCTCGGCGCCTGGGTGAGCATTTGCCCCTGCAGGCTGCCGAGTTTTTCCGCCAGAGTCAAATACGGGGACAGCACTTGCAGCAGCTCGGGGCTCATCGACGGAACATTCACCGCGTCCTGAATCACCCCGCGGGTGAGGTAGTTTACCACTTGTTGCGCAATCGCCACCGCAACATTGATCTGGGCCTCTTCCGTCGCTGCACCGAGGTGGGGCGTGCAAATGACCTGATCGAGCTTGAGGAGTGGATGGTCCGGTGGGGGTGGCTCTTGCGCAAAGACATCGAGAGCGGCGCCAGCGACTTTGCCCGCGGTGATCGCGTCGTGCAGTGCCTCCTCGTCGACGATGCCGCCGCGCGCGCAATTGATGAGGCGTACTCCCGGCTTCATCCGGGCAAAAGCGCTGCGGCCGACGAGCCCGCGGGTTTCGTTGGTCAGCGGCGTGTGAATGGTGATGAAGTCGGATCGCTCAAGAACATCTTCGAAGGGGGCAAGTTCCACCCCGAGTCGCTGCGCAGCCTCCCGCGAGATAAACGGATCGTAGGCGAGCACTTTCATCTTGAGACCGAGCGCACGCTCGGCAACCAGGCTCCCAATGTTGCCGAGGCCGATAATGCCGAGAGTTTTATTGAACACCTCGGAGCCAACGAACTTGCTTTTCTCCCACTTGCCAGCCTTCATCGACGCCGTCGCTTGGGGGATCAGTCGGGCCAGCGCGAGCATCATACTGATCGTGTGCTCGGCGGTGGTGACGTTGTTGCCCGCTGGCGTGTTCATCACCACAATGCCGTGTTTCGTTGCCGCTTCGACGTCGATGTTGTCCACACCGATTCCGGCGCGGCCAATCACCTTGAGGTTCTCAGCGGCCGCAATGACGTCAGCCGTCACTGTTGTTCCGCTGCGGACAATCAAGCCGTGGAAAGGCCTGATCTTGGTGCGCAATTCTGCGGGCTTTAGGCTCGCCGTCTCCTCGACCTCGATTTCCGGGCAAGCGCGAAGAATGTCCAGCCCCGGCTTTGCCAATTTGTCAGCAACTAAGACGCGATACATGAGTCACTCCGGTAGGCCTTGCATCAACACTTGTTGGGCGGCGCCAACACCACGGCCAAGTTCGATCGAGTAACCAAACTTCTTCAGCGCCATTTCCAATGCCCCAATCGCAACAATGGTATCGAAGGCGTCAATGAAGCCCAAGTGCGCAATGCGCACGATCTTGCCTTTAAACTGGTCTTGGCCTCCAGCAAACGTGACCCCCATGCGGTCGCGCAAGTACGCCACGAGTTTCCCTCCCGGAAGCTCAGGCGGAACATAAATCCCAGTGGTGGCCGGGCTTGGGTGCTCGGGCGCAACAAGCTGGAGGTTCAGTGCTCGAGCTGCGGCGCGAGTCGCTTCTGCCTGCCGCGCCTGGCGCGCGAAGGCCTGTTGGAGCCCTTCTTCGCGCAGCATGGCCAGCGCTTCGCGCAGCCCGATAATGAGGGAGATGGCTGGTGTCCACGCCGTCGTGTCTTTGGCGAGATTTTCTCGCTCCTTGACCAAGTCGAAATAAAAGCGCGGGAGTTTGGCGGTTTTCGTTCGTTCCCAGGCTCGTTCACTGAGGGCAATGAAAGCAAGACCAGGCGGTAACATCAGTGCCTTTTGTGAACCGGTGACGAGAACGTCAATGCCCAGCCGGTCCATCGGTAGGTCGTACACTCCGACTGCGGTGATTCCATCGACAATGAGCAGGGTGTCCCGATTGCAAGTGAGGGCTGCAAGTTCGGCTACGGGATGGCACACCGTCGTAGAAGTCTCACTTGCTTGGACAAATAAACCGCGAATGGCAGGGTGCCGCTCTAAAGTGCGGGCCACCTCTGCGGGCTCGACCGCCTTGCCCCACTCCACGCGGAGCTCGTGTACCGTAAGGCCGTACCGCCCTGCGATTTTCGCCCAGCGCTCGCCGAACTTGCCGCCATTGACCACCAAGACTTCTTCGCCGGGGGAGAACAGGTTGGTCACAGCCGCCTCCATGGCACCGGTGCCCGAGGAAGCCAGCATGAGAACGTCTTGCTCGGTTTGGAAGAGCCACTTCAATCCTGCTTTTGCCTGCGCAAATATCTCGCTGAATTGCGGCGTGCGATGGTGGATGATGGGTTGCGCCATGGCCAGAAGTACGCGCGCAGGAACGGGTGTAGGTCCGGGTGCGAGCAAGTAATGCTTCATCATGGGTCTTACCTCCCGTAAACAAAAAAACCTGAACCTCTCGCGTTCAGAGGCCCAGGCGTACGGCCCACTGAAGGTCAGCACTCCACCGTGGTTAATTCCACGTTCAACGCCAGTCGTGCAGACCAATCAATGTGTGGCTCGTCGATAGTGAAGTCCCTCGGAGCTGTCAAGCACGCGGATATTAGCGGGATCCGTTCACCAACGTCATGAACTCTTCGCGCGTTTCTTGGTGCGTCCGGAAGACACCCAGCATCGCACTGGTGACCACCACGGAGTTTTGTTTCTCCACACCGCGCATCCGCATACAGAGATGTTCAGCGCGCAGGACCACGCCCACTCCCAGCGGATTGAGCTCCTCCATGAGTGTATTGGCAATTTGTGTTGTCATGCGCTCCTGCACTTGCAGGCGCCGGGCATACACATCCACTAACCGAGCAAGCTTGCTGATCCCAACAATCTTGTGGCGGGGGATGTAAGCGATTGTGGCTCGACCAAAAAACGGCAGGATGTGGTGCTCGCACAACGAAAAAAAGTCCACATCCTTCATGACAATCATCTCCGAGTAATCCTCAGTGAACAGGGCATTGTTGATGACGTGTTTGGGGTCCTCAGCGTAGCCCTTTGTGAGGTATTGGAGCGCTCGCGCCACCCGAGCCGGGGTCTTGCGCAAACCTTCGCGGTTTGGATCTTCTCCGATCAGCCGCAGCAGTTCGGCAACCACTTGCTCCAAACGACTTTCTTCTGCCATGGCCCAAAACGTTAACGGAACGAGCCAGCGAAGCAACCAACGTCGATCCGTTATTTGTCACGGAATCTCGCGGATTCGTTGGTACCGCCGGTACTCGTATCCCGTGGCCATGAAATTGCGCAAGGTGCCGAAGCGCCCGTCGACCTCGCGGCGGAGGATGCGTAGACGCTCGAACCATGGGTGAAACCGCGACTCGAACGCTGCCCAGGACTCGGTTTGGTCTAAGAAAACGCGCTGAAGCCCGACGATCAGGAAGCGCGCTGCGCTGAACCGCAGGGCGTTAGGAAAAACATCCCACTCGAGCAGAGCGAGGAGACGGAAGGCATCGTAAGCGCGCACGAGGGTTTCGAAGCGCGAAGGGTCGTACGATCCCTGACTAAAGCACAAACGGTTCACGGCCTGCGCCAGGTCGAAAATGTAGGGTCCGCGGCAATCGGGGTCGCAGTGGAGAACGGTGATCAGGCGGTCGCCTTGAAAGCAGAATCGCTGTGGGTCCATATCCAACAGGAGCGGGCCGCGCGGCAGCTTTGTGAGGTCGAGGGCCCATGCAAGGTACTCGGTTTCTTCATCCAAGGCGCGGGTCGTTCGAGCGAGAAACGATGGCATCAAGGGGCGTATGGCCGCCCACAATTGCGTAAGTCGCTCCGGCGTGTGCCGCGTTTCTCCGCTTTTGCGGTACCCCCTACCCGCAAGGTGGTACCGCGCCATGCTTTCGCCCAGAGCACGGAGGTGCGGTGGGTGGTTTGGGTCGAGAGGCCGCAGCCGCCACTCGCGCACTGGATGTACGCTCCACAGTACGGGACCCAAGCCGTACCAGTAGCGGCCGTTGCGGTCCGTCAATGGGGCGAGCACCGGACACCCGTGCTGACGCATGTAGACTAAGAATTGGGCATTGCGCTTGAGTTCGTGGTCCGAGCGCGGCGGGAGCCGTCGAACGACGAAGCGCCCCCGCGCGGTTTCCAGCAAGATGGTGCCTAAAGGAGAGTTGCGCAGTCGCCGAACCCGAATCACCCGCCGTAGGCCAAATGCTGCGGCAATCGCGGTAGTGCTGAGTCTGGCCTTCGTTTCAACGCATTCCATGCGCGCACCGCCTGGCCTGGCGCACTGCTCATTTCGCTCCGGGCTGGACGCTAGGGTACCATACGGTACTACGTTCATTGAAGTCAATAAAATGTTCGTCTTTTGTTCGCCCCCGCGGTTGGTTGCGCAGCTCAGGAGAAACCCATTGTGCCTGTAGTTGCTCGTCAACGGGAGTCCGCGCTACGCGCGTGGGCTGGGGCAATCCCTCGCTTAAAAGCGTCGCCCGTGGCGCAGCAAGGTTGGATGAGAGCGGGAGCGCTTGTTGCCCAACCGGTGTGACCCGGGGCAGCTTCCACTCCCCTAGGGTATGCGCAGGAATTTGTGCATTTGAGGAAGGACCCGCACCTGCGCGTGGCGGCGATAGGCAAGGGAAAAGAGAGCAGAGAGCGTCTCCGTTCGGATGCAGAGGCGACCCTCCGGATCGACAATCGGCTGCAAGAACATGGGCGCCGCCGGTGCCTCTTCGTGGACGAGCGCTGCTGCCGCTTCCACTTCGTCTGGGGAAGTCTGTTCGTCGACCAACACCTTCACGTAGCACTCGCACTGCTTTGCCAGTTTGAGGAAGGCGCGGTGTTGGTCCCAGAACGCTCGCTCCCCGCTGTTGCTCGGCAATTTGATGTCCATACTGATCACGCGTACACCAGGGAGCACAAGGGCGAGTTGGTCGGGGAGGACCCCGTTGGTTTCTAGGAGAACAGGTAAGGCCAGGTGTCCCTGAGCAAGGAGCGCGCGCAGGAACTTGGCCTGTAAAAGGGGCTCACCGCCGGTGAGCGCCAGCATTTGGAGAGCTCGATCGCGCTCCCGGCAGTAAGCAACCAGTTGCGACAGTTCGTTCACGGGAACCGGGTTCTGGCGTTCCTCGACTCGGCCACTGCTGGGCTCGTGCCAGCGCCAAACTGGGTGGCGTTCAAGGCTGCCGGGTGTGTCGCAGTACCGACAACGGAGGTTACAGCCGGCGAGGCGAACAAAGAGGTGGCGCTCCCCGACGTGGGCGCCTTCCCCTTGGAAGGAAACGAAAACCTCGCTCAAAAAACCGATCATTGGCTTTGTCCACGTAGCTGCTGGAAGTGCGCTGGCAAGACGCGGCCTTACCCGTGGACGACGGCAATCTGCAAGTCCATGACATTGGTGCCCGTAGGCCCTGTAATAAAAAGGTCTCCGAGTGCCGCAAAGAAATGATAGGAGTCATTCGCCTCCAGGTAGTGCTCGACGTTGAGACCCAGCGCGTGCGCACGCTCTAGAGTCGTGCCGTCGACGAAAGCCCCGGCCGCTTCGGTGGGCCCGTCGACCCCGTCGGTACCCGCTATCAAAGCGGACACCGGCAGGCCCGCCAGAAGGGGCGCCAAGGCCAACGCAAATTCCTGGTTGCGGCCGCCTAGGCCCCGTCCCCGAACTGTTACCGTGGTTTCTCCACCGGCAATCACACAGAGTGGGCCTGAGTTGGCACACGCCGCAGCCATTTGTACTCGCGTAGCGAAGCGGCGAGCCGCCTCTCGCGCTTCACCGACGATGGGCTCTTCAATAACCTCGACGAACCAGCCCTTGGATCGCGCGGCCGCGGCGCAGGCTGAGCGTGTCTCTCTGTTGCTGGCAATGATCCGGTAGTGAGCCAGGCGACTTGCTGATTCCCAGGGTTTCAGAGTTTCCGGGATTCGTCCGGCTAAGCCATCCTCGATGACCGTGCGCACAGACCTCGGCACGGTTTCCCAGAGTTCGTACTTGGCGAGGACTCTCTGGGCATCTGCAAAGGTGTTCGGGTCTGGGACCGTAGGGCCAGACCCGATCGTAGCCGGATCGTCGCCGACAACGTCGGAGATTGCGAGAGTAAAAACCGGCCGCTGAAGCTGTTGTAGTAGCCGGCCTCCCTTAATCCGCGAAAGATGTTTCCTGACCGTGTTGACCTCGCCAATGTTGGCGCCGCTGGTAAGGAGCAAACGGTGAGTGGCGATTTTCTCCTCCAGAGTCACTGGCGGCCATGGGGCTGCCAAAAGGCTCGAAGCCCCTCCGCTCACCAGGAAGATCGCAACGGGTTCCCGGCTCGAGCGGGCTAAGCGCAGCAAATGCTTAGCCGCTGACAGCGAGCGGTGATCGGGAAGAGGGTGCGAGCCGACAAGAACTTCGACGCCAGGCACGTCGGCAGTGTGGCGCTCGGAGGTGACAATGGCTCCGCGGTATTGGCAGGGTGGCAGAATTTTCGACAGGCCCAGGGCCATGCGAGCCGCAGCTTTGCCCGCGCCGAGGACGAGAATTGGCAGGGGAAGTTGAGTGCAGATTCCGCCTGGTTCTTCCCAGAATACCTCCTCGCGCTCCACATGCAGCGCCCGCTCTACGCAGTCCTCAGGCCGCACCGTTTCGACGCCTCGCCAAAAGACTGCGACCAGCTCCTCCCGCCAAGTTGGCATGAAGGGAGGCTAGAGATTCACGGGCATCAAGGCGAGCGCTGAGGGACTGAAACCCAATGGATATGCTCGACTGCTAGCTCTCTTCTTCCACGTCGGCGGCGCCGAGCTGCCGGTAAGCCCGCTCATCGTCGTAACGCCGCTGGAGCTTGGCTTCTTTCTCCTCTTGCGCCTGGCAGGAGACACACAGCCGCGTGAATGGCATCGCGAGCAGCCGGCCCTCGGCGATCTCGGCATCGCAGCTTTCGCAAATTCCATAGGTGCCCTGCTCGATCCGATCGAGCGCCTCTTGGATCGCCTGGAGTTTTTCCCGATCGCGGTCTGTCAACAAGAACGAAATTTCGCGATCGCGTTCCTCGCTGGCGAGGTCATAGCTATCCATGCCGCCTTCTTTTGTGACCTCACGGCCTACCTGGCGCTCCTTGTCGATTTCGCGCAGCAGCTGACGGCGCATTTCCAGGAGCTTCGCTTGCATCTGTTTGAGGAATGCTTTTCTCATGGCAGTCTCGCGCAAAAAGGGGCACGCAAGTTAAAGGCCAACGACGCAACTGTCAACACCGTCTGCCTCCAGCACCGTGCCGCGAAGATCGTACGTCGAAGCACCGACGATCCGTACCGGAACGATCCGGCCCACTGGCGCCGGATTCGATAGGTACACCACTCCGTCGATCTCAGGCGCTTGAGTCGGTGTTCGCCCGAACCACCTCCCACGGTGGTCCTGCCCGCAAACCAGCACGGGAAGGACTTTGCCAATTTGTGACTTCTGGTACTCCGCAGAAATCTGAGCCTGGGTTTGCATCAATTCTCGGTAGCGGTGGCGTTTGATTTGCGCAGGCACTTGCTCAGGCAGATCAGCGGCTGGCGTGCCCTCCTCTTGCGAATAAACGAATGCGCCAAGACGCTCGAAACGCTGCTCCTGTACGAAGTCGAGCAGTGTGCGGAAGTCCTCGTCTGTTTCTCCGGGGAAGCCAACGATAAAGGCAGTTCGAATCGCCACCCCAGGCACGGCTGCTCGAATTCGTGTAAGAAGGCGCCGCAGTTCTTCGCCGCTGCGCTGCCGCCGCATGGCCCGCAGGATCCGGGTACTTGCGTGTTGCAAGGGCATGTCGATGTAGGGGCAGACTTTTTCCTCGCTCGCGATGGTTTCGAGTAATTCGTCGGTGACGTAGCGAGGGTAATTGTACAGCAGGCGGATCCACTGTAGCCCCGCGATTTTGGCGAGTTCTCGTAAAAGCCTCGCGAGTGTCGTCCCATCGCGCCGGTCGCGCCCATAGGCGGTGAGGTCTTGCGCGACTAAGTTGATCTCCACGACGCCCTCGCGGACCAAGTGCTCGGCTTCGGAGAGGACGGAATCGAGAGGCCGACTTTCATGCTGCCCACGGATCTTCGGAATGATGCAAAAGCTGCAGCGGTGATCGCAGCCTTCCGAAACCTTAAGATAAGCGCTGAAAAAGTCGCCTGTACGGAGCCGAGGAAGGTTGGTATCCGGAAGGAGATGCGCCGCTCCTCGGTAAATTGCAGTACGACGTTGGGAATTTGCCTGCAAGAGCTCTGGGAGTCGCAGGAAGTCTCCGGTGCCGAGAAAGGCATCCACCTCGGGGAGCGCTTCAGCGAGTTCCTCGCCGTAGCGCTGCACGAGGCAGCCGGTCACAATTAAGCGCCGATGAGGGGCCTCTGCTTTCCACTGTGCCCAACTGACAATACGGTTGATCGACTCGCGCTTGGCGGCGTCGATGAACCCGCAGGTGTTAACCACGACGAGGTCGGCCACTTCGGGATCGGTGACAATTTCCGCCCCCTCCTGGTGCGCCAATCCCAGCATGATCTCGCTATCCACGCGATTTTTGGGGCAGCCCAAGCTTTCTAGATAGACCCGCGGCATAATGCGAACGTTCTCGTTTAAGCAACGGCCTTCACCGCTGCAATGGCGCAGGGTGGCGTGCCCGCATTCGCTGGGGCCCCTTTCCGGCGGCTGGCCACTGCTGCTACACGCCGGGGCGTCGCGAGGGCACGATGAGGGCGAGCGAAATGAAAGTGTTTCAAGGGCGTTCGATGATTGCCGTTGCAGTGGTGGCGATGTGTTGTTCGCCGCTTGCGAGACTGGCTGCCGCCCCGCTCGCACCCGACCAAGTGGCCGTGCGGATCAATGGCAAGCCGATCCTTGCTGCGGACGTTTATCGCTTGGCCAGCGAGATTGCCAAGAACGCGCAGGTGTCTGTAGAGGCCGCGTGGAGCGATGCATTGGAGCAAGCAATGACAACGGAACTGCTTGTTCAGGCGGCTGTTGCTGCAGGGATTAGGGTGACGAACAAAGAGGTTGAAACCGAACTGCAGCAAGCGCGGGCAGCGGGTCCGGGGCACCCGATGAACGAATGGCTCAGCCAAACGGATCCCGTTTTAGCGCGCAAGGAGCTGCAACGGAGTCTCCTGATTGAGAAGTTCCTCGATCAACGAATCAAGGTGAGGATCACTCCGGCCCAGGTGGAAGAGTATTACCGCGAGCACGGGGAACGGTTCGATCGCCCACCCATGGTCCGTGCAAGCCACATTCTCATTCGCATCCAGGGGAACGATCGAGAAGCAGCGCGCCGCAAGGCTGAAGAGATTCTGGCACGGGCTCGTGAGGGCGAAGACTTTGGGGAGCTTGCGAAACAATACTCACAGGACGCGTACACAGCCCGGAAGGGCGGCGATTTGGATTTTTTTCCGGAGCGGCCGACACCTGTGGCCCAAGCCGCGTTCCAGCTCGAGCTTGGCCAGATTAGCGACGTCGTGGAGAGCCCGTATGGGTTTCACATCATCAAAGTGACCGATCGCCGACCCGCTGGCCGAGCGCCGTTACACGAAGTGGCGGATGAGATCCGCTCCATGTTGGAAGACGATCAGCGGGAGGAAGCGGAGGAAGCGCTCATCGAAGATCTCCGCGCCAAGGCTAAAGTTGAGGTACTCTTGCCCAAGCTCGCTAATGATGGCCCGCAATCGCGGTAGGTGCTGCAAACCGCAAAGATTGCTGTGCGCGCTCTAAACTTCTGAAGCCGCAATTGTCTTAGGACCGACCTCGAAGGGTAGGTGCGGACAGGCTGAACCACATTCACGATCGCGGTCCAGACTGTCCGCACTCAGGACAAACACTACATCGTCGAAGGCGAAGCCTTCGGGGCAGCTTTTTTCGGCCGGCTTGCCGCCTTAGCCTTAGGAGCTGGTTTCGCTTTGGCCTTTGTTGCCTTCTCTAAATCTTGCCGGACTTCGCGCGCGTATTTTTCCACCTGGGCAGCAACTGCTGCAGCTCGTTTGCGCAATTCGTTCGCGGTGGATTGCCATTGCTTCAGGATGCCCGTGCCCTCGACGCGCTTGCGGATCTCGTTGCGCAGTTGTTTGGCAACGTTCTCAACCTCGCGCACAAGCTGTGTGATTCGGTCGTTCCGCCCCTTGTCAGCCATGGCCGCTCTCCTTCTCCTGCGAGGAATTTGCGTTCGCTTCCTACCAGAATCGTGCTCGGCTGTATAGCGACAGTTGGTTGCAAAAGCGCAACGGCACGGACTCGCCCTGACTACCGGGTGTGAGAAACGGTGCGAGCTCTGCGGCGGGCTTCCTTTGGCACTTGCGGACGTGCGCTGGTGGTGCGGCAATTGCTGCATCCCCGAGAAGAGAGGTTCCGGCAATGTCGCCTTCAGAGCGGTGGATTTTCGAAGAGCTCTTTGCAGAGGACGTATTGTTGCCTTCGCAGTATTTTCGCGACTTGGCGGCGGATCGTCCGTTGAGGTCCGGAGAGTGTCACTTGCTGGCTGCATTGCTGGCGGATGCCATTCGTTGTTATCAGCGGAACTACTCTGCGCGTGATCGTGTCGGGCAACGCCTCTTTCGGGAGGCTGAGCAGTGGCTGATGGAACCCGATCCAGCCCCGCCCCGTGAGGGCGCATTTTCGTTCCAGTACGTTTGCGATGTCTTGCGGCTCGACCCGGACGACATCCGCCTGCGGCTGCGGCGTTGGAGTGCCTCCCAGCCGCCGCGGCCAGAACCAGCTCCCCGTGCGCGCCGAGGCCGCCGCGGCCGAGCAGCCTGATGTGGCACCGCCCCGTACGCCCGAGGTTCTGGGGAAACAGGATCTCGCCTGTCTCGACATCGAGGGGCTTCTGTTGGTAGCGTGGGAGGTGATGAGCAAGCTAGTGATCTACCACAACCCGCGTTGCGTGAAGAGCCGGCAAGCGCTCGCGTTACTGCAAGAGCGACGGGTCCCTCTCGAAGTCGTCGAGTACCTGAAACAGCCGTTGTCGCTCGAGGAACTGAAGGCGCTTAGGCAGAAGCTCGGGATGCCAGCGTCGCAGTGGGTGCGCAAGAAAGAAAAAGAGTTTGCTCTGGCCGGTTTAAGCGCAAACAGCACGGACGAAGAAATTCTTGCTGCCATGGCCCGTTACCCAATCTTGATGGAGCGACCGATCGTCGTGCGGGGGAAAAAGGCGGTGCTGGGGCGCCCGCCGGAGCGGGTCCTCGAGCTCGTGGAGTAGCAATTTTGAGGGTTGGCTCCCGTGCGCGCTGCAGAGGTTGGGCGCTGCCCGTACCGAAATTTCCCTCGGCACCGTGCAGCCGAAGAAAGAGCCGAGGTCAGGCGGCCTCGCGCCTATCAGGGCTCGTCTGGCAGTTGAGGTAACGGCTCGGGCTCCGTGACCATGTCAGGCAGCGGTTCCTCAGGCGGCGGGGGTGCACCGCTACTGTGGCCTGCAGTGATCACCAACGTTGCCTTACCCTGTTTTGACTTTTTCCGCTTGCGCTTGCGTTTTTTCTTTTTTGGTTTCTCAGGTCGGGCAATGGGTTGGTAGAACGTTACCGGGCGCTCGCTTGCCCCGCGACAAATGTCGCAAAGGCCACAAGGAGTGCCGTCTTCCTCTCCGAAGTAACGCCGCAGGAACACCGCGCGGCATTCTTTCGAGCGCGCATATTCGGCAATCCGGTCCAACCGCCGTACATCCTGCGTTCGCAGCGTTACAAACCGGCCCGCCAAGGCACGAGCTTGCTCCTCGAATTCGTCGGCTGGCACCACGATATGAATTTTGTCCTCTTCCAGACGTACGAGACCGGCTTCCTCGAGTACGACAAGCAGGGCTTTAGCTTGCCGCTCGTTCAGTTGCGCAGCCAGAGTCAGCGCCTCCATGTCCGGCTCACGTTGTTCGGCAGCGTAAGCAGCCAGCGCCGTGCTAATGCGGTAGAGTTGGTCAGGCCGAATTCTGCTTGCTTGCTGTAAGGTTTCGTGAACCTCCCGATCGCCGGGATCGAACAGCAGGATGCAGTTTGCGCGCCTCCCGTCCCGACCGGCTCTGCCTGCCTCCTGCACGTATTGCTCGAGGGATGCGGGTGCCTGGTAGTGGATGATGTAGCGAATATCCGGCTTATCTATGCCGAGGCCGAATGCGCTCGTCGCCACCATGATTGTGCGGCGCCCTTTGCGCATGAAGAGTTCTTGCTCGCGGTTCCGATCCTTGGCGGCCATCCGCCCGTGGTAACGGTGCACCGGCAGGCGCATGCGCGCCATGGCGCCGTAGAGGCGGTCCACCTCCTTGGTTGTTGCGCAATACACGATCCCCGGCCGGCGCAGGCGCTTGATGAAGCGGAACAGCGCGCGCAGGCGCTCGTTGCCTGTGGCATGGACCACTTCGAATGCCAGATTTGCCCGATGCGGCGAGGAGGCGACAATTGCCGGGTTGCGCATCCCTAAGTACCGAACGATGTCGTCGCGCACGGCTTGTGTGGCCGTAGCCGTGAGCGCAAGTACGGGTGGGTTTCCGAGCTCATGGAGCCGCTCCCCGAGCCGCATGTAGGCGGGCCGAAAATCGTGCCCCCATTCAGAGATGCAGTGTGCTTCGTCAACCGCCGCGAGCGAGATACCACAACGCAGAAGGACTTCGCCGAGTTCTTCGCTGCTCAAAGTTTCTGGCGTGGTCATCACCAGGAGGGAGCCGCCGGCTTCAATGCGATCGAGCGCCTCCTTGCGCGCACGCCCGCGTACTGTGCCATCAATTCGCTCAACCGGGATGCGACGCGCCAAAAGCTTCTCGTGCTGATCTCGGAGCAAAGCCAACAACGGGGAAACGAGAACGACGGGCTTGGGCAGAATCATAGATGGAATCTGGTAGCAAGCGGACTTCCCGAAACCGGTCGGCAGCACGACAAGCACGTCTTGCCCTTCCATCGCGGCAAAAATAGCGCGCTCTTGTTCCGGGTAGAGCTGCTGAATTCCGAGCCGCCGCGCAGCCTCGCGTACTTGCGCACGGCGCACGATTTCCTCGGGAGAGAGATTGTCCCCCACTGGTGGCGCAGCCAGCACATTCTCTGCAAGTACGGGCTCTTCTTCGTCCGCCTCTTCTTCGCGACCCTCGCTGTCTTCGTCCAAACCTTCCGGAAGTTCCTCGAACTGTTCGGTTCCTTCGAGTGCGGCTCCTTCTAAGGAGACCTCGTCGGGGGATGAAGCGTCTTCGGGAATCTCCTCGAACAACGCTTCCTCGTGTACTTCAAGAATTGGTGGTTCGGCTTGATCCTCCCCGTCGGTCGCAGTAGGAGCGCTCACAAACGTCGAGCCATCGCTAAAAACCGTCGCTGCCGTGGACTCATCCGGCGCCTGCGTACGTTGCTCGACTGCGGCTTCATCGCTCGTGGCGTGGGGTTCGGAGGCTGACGCAGCCTTCTTCCGCCGCGAACGTCGGCGAGGCCGCTCACTTGGTTGTGCCTCGCTCGCGTTTGCCGCACCGCCCTCGTTCACGGGCAGATTGCGCTCTGGATCTGGGGATTCTCCGCTGGCGGTGGTGGTCTGGTCGATGTCTTGCGGTGTCGTTTTTCGTTTGCGTGGCACCTTTCTCACCTCTCACCTGCCACCCTTTGGCGTGCGCTCGTTGCTCGTGAGTAAACGGCCCGACGACCTTGAAGAACAAGAGAAAGCGAACACCGTGAGGCTCACGCCGTTTGCTGCACTACGCCGCTAAACACCCTCAGCATGTGAGGAGAACAATTGTTGACACTGGCTGCCACCGAAGGTGGGCCGCTAAACCCTTAGCTGTACGGCTTGCGCCCCCGTTCCCTCCAAGGGTACGCGAGCCAACGCGCTAACTCTTTGCAGAAATGCATAGGTTTAGCAACAGTCCACCAGCGGTTTCTTTAGCTGGGGGCCTGTACTAAGGACGCGCCTTTTGATGGGGATTGTTGCGCGGTGCCAGCTCATGGCGCAAACAACCTCAGGTTGAGTAACCGTTGGGTAAGAAGGGAGCACAGGAGACGATGCGGTTGGCGTTAGAACCTAAGCATGAGCGGCTACGGCAAGAGCTGCGCGACTACTACGCGAAGCTGTTAACACCAGAAATTAAGGAGGAGATTCGGCGTAGTGAAGGAGTCGGCCCCACCGTTCGCCGCATTGTAAGGCAAATGGGCGAGGATGGATGGCTGGGGATCGGCTGGCCGAAAGAGTACGGGGGCCGCGGGATGACCGCAATTGAGCAGTTTATCTTCTTTGACGAGTCGATGCGTGCCGGCGCACCTGTTCCCATGCTGACGATTAACTCAGTTGCGCCCACCATCATGCAGTACGGGACTGAGGAACAAAAGCAATATTACCTGCCGCGCATTCTCCGTGGGGAGATTTTCTTCGCGATCGGGTACACCGAACCGAATGCGGGTACCGATTTGGCTTCGCTGCAGTGTCGCGCAGTGCGGGATGGAGACGAATGGGTGATCAATGGGCAGAAAATTTTCACCAGCCTCGCGACTGACGCCGACTACATTTGGCTAGCTGTGCGTACCGACCCTTGGCCCGACCCGAACGACCCAACGAAATCCAAGCACAAAGGGATCTCGATCATCATCGTACCCACGAATGTGCCTGGTTTTCGCTGTGTGCCGATTAAGAACATGGGCGATCTTAACACGAACTACACATTCTACGACGATGTGCGGGTGCCGGTGTCGAACCTTGTCGGCAAGGTCAACGGAGGCTGGAAACTGATTACGAACCAACTGAATTACGAACGCGTCACCCTCTGTAGCTCAGGGCTCATCGAGGGGGTCGTGGAAGATGTATTGGAGTGGGCAAAGAATACACGGCTCGCCACCGGGCAGCGGGTCATTGACCTCCCGTGGGTACAAACCAACTTCGCGCGCATCTACGCTCGCCTGGATTTCCTCCGCTTGATGAACTTTAAGGTTGCGTGGCTTGCCGAGCAAAACGAGCCCCTGAATCCTGCTCATGCCTCCACGATCAAAGTGTTCGGCACCGAGTTCTATCTCGAGGCCTGTCGGCTGCTGATGGAAATCCTGGGTACGGCGGCAACCTTCCGGCCTGGGTCGCCGGATGCAGCGTTGAACGGGCGCGTAGGCCAGCTCCTGCGATCGATCCATATCCTTACGTTCGGCGGCGGTACAAACGAGATGCAGCGCGACCTGATCTGCCTCTTTGGTCTGGGAATGCCAGTGCAACCCAGATTCTGAGGGACAGCCTTCGGAGGAGTTCACCGATGGATTTCTCGTTTACCGATGAGCAAAAGGCACTCGCGAATTTGGCCGGTGATATTTTCCGCGACCGATGCAGCTTGGACCGGCTGAAAGCAGTGGAACAAAGCGACGATGGCTACGACCGCGAACTGTGGTCGGCGCTGGCGAATGCTGGCCTGTTGGGTGCTGCCATCCCGGAATCGTTCGGGGGGAGCGGGGGCGGCTTTATCGAGGCGTGTTTGTTGTTCGAGCAGCAAGGGCGTCACACCGCGTTGCTCCCGTTGTTGCCCACCATCGTCAGTGCCATGGCGTTGGTGCGCTTTGGGCGGGACGAGCAGCAGCAACAGTTTTTGCCGAGTGTGTGCACAGGGGAGACGATGCTGACGGCAGGCCTTTCCGAGCTCGGCGCGAGCGAGCGGTCGCCGACGACGATGGCGAGCCTCATTGAGGGTCAGTGGCGCCTAAATGGCGTCAAAACGGCCGTGCCATGGGCACATCGAGCAAGCGCAATTGTGCTGCCAGCGCGGACGGTGGAAGGCAACACGTTGTTGTTCCTCGTTCCGGCCGATGCTCGCGGGCTACGGATGGAGCGCCAGCATACGATGAACTGGGAGCCACACTTTCGCATCGTACTCGACAATGTTGCCGTGCCCCCCTCTGCGATGATTGGCGCCGAAGAAAACGGTGGCGAGGTGCTTAAGTGGATGGTGGATCGGTACACAGTTGGCTTGTGTGCCATCGCCGCAGGAGCTTGTGAGCGCGCGCTGCGAATTACGGCAGAGTATGCCTCGAACCGCAAGCAGTTTGATAAGCCGATTGCCATGTTCCAGGCGGTCGGGCAGCGGATGGCGGATTCGTACATCGACAACGAAGCGGTGCAACTCACCATGTGGCAGGCAGCTAGCCGCTTGGCTGAGGAGCTGCCCTCGGCAAAGGAGGTGGCGACGGCCAAGTTTTGGGCTGCGGAGGCGGGGAGCCGCATTGGCCACGCTAGCCTGCACATCCACGGGGGGATCAGCATCGATGTGGATTACCCGATTCACAGGTACTTTCTCTGGTTGAAGCAAATCGAGTTTACGCTAGGGGCCGCGACTCCGCAGCTCGTGCATCTTGGAAGGTTGCTGGCTGGGCATGAGGATGAATCTCTCGACTCCGGCGGAATCCCCAGCGAGTAAAGCGTTTCTTTGGGGAGCAGGCGTTCTCCTCATTGCCGCTGCTGGCGGTGCACTCGCGGCGCTAGCGGTCACCCTCTGGCTGCTCGGTCACCCACTCCAACCGCTGGAACGCGGCACGAACAGTGAAGAGCTGCAAATCCTGTGGCAGCTCGAGGCGGAGTGGGACTCCGAGGCAATGATCGACAGGCGAGCCGAGGCGGGCTCGGCCTTGCTGGAACAGCGTGGGGCAGTCGCAGTAGAGGAGATTCTCCGCTTTCTCGACGAGGTCGGCTACGTCGTCCGCAAATACGAAATCGATCAGGAGCTAGTGTGGTACCGCCTTTACTGGCCGGTTGTTTGTTATTGGAAAGCGAGCGAGTTTCTCCGGCGCACGGAACCAAGGGGCAACCTACAGCGCTACGTGCATTTGCGCTCGCTTGTCGATGCACTCCAAGCGGTCGAGCAGCAACGCTTTGGTGCTAGTGGGCGTGTTGGACCTACTCCGGATCAGGTGCGTGATTTCCTTTTGAACGAAGCGCGGGGGCGAAGTCGCGGTGAGGATGGGGGCGAGGCATCCGACGAGCCCGCGTACATGACGCCTCTATAAGAATCGAGCGGGCCACTCGATTGCTCGCTCGTGGGGCGGCGCAGCGCAGCCTGGGGCAACATTGCCATGTGCAATGTACCCGTTGCCCCGGCTTGGTTTGGGCAATTAGAGACACCCGCGTGCGTGATAAGCTTCAGCGTGTTACGCACGAACAGGGAGACGGAGGGGCTGATGAAACGCAGGACCGCAAAAGCGTCCAAGCTCGAAGGGGATATCATTCGCTGCCCGAAATGCGGCGCCAAGATCCCGATTTCTGCCGCGCTTGCCACTCAGATTCGCGCCGAGCTGGAGGACTCGCTCGAGCGGGAAATGGCTGAGCGGATGCAGAAAGCTGTGGAGATGGCCAAGGCACAAGCCCGTAGACAAGCCGAACAAGAAGTGCACCTCCTGCGCGAACAGTTGCAGGAGGTAGAGCGTAAGGCCGCCGAGGCGAGGCGCTCCGAGTTAGCACTGCGTAAGGAGAAGGCGGCGCTCGAGGAACGGGCGCGCGAGCTCGACCTCGAGATCGCGCGACGGGTGCAAGCCGAAAGGGCGCAATGGGAACAAGAAACTCGGCAACTGCGAGAGCAGCTACAGAAGAAGATCCAAGCCGCGAAGGAACAAAGTCGGGAAGAGGTTGCGCAGGAGATCCAGGCGCTGCGGGAGCAGCTTGCTGAGCAGCGGCGCAAAGCAGCAGAAGCCCGCCGCGTGGAGCTCGAGTTGCGTAAGGAGAAGGCGGCGCTCGAAGAGCGCGCGCGTGAGCTCGATCTCGAGGTGGCTCGCCGGGTAGAAGCCGAGAAGGCCAAGGTGGAGGAGCAGGTGCGGCGCATCGCGGCGGAGCAGCAAGCGTTGAAACTGCGGGAGAAGGACAAGCAAATCGAAGATCTGCGCCGCGAGATTGCGGAGTTGCAGCGCAAAAGCCAGCAGGGGTCGCAAGAGGTGCAAGGCGAGGTTTTAGAACTGGACATCGAACAGGCGTTGCAAAGTCGCTTTCCGCAGGATGTGCTGCGGCCGGTTCCACGCGGCGTTCGCGGCGCCGACATTATCCAAGAAGTGCGCTCGGAGACGTCGCGCAACTGCGGGACGATTATTTGGGAAACGAAGAACACCAAGCACTGGCAGGCGAATTGGTTGCAGAAGCTGAAAGATGACCAACGCGCAGTCGGCGCCAGCGTTGCGGTTCTGGTTTCCCTCGTCCTCCCCGATGGAGTTCGCTCGTTTGAATGCATCGAGGGTGTTTGGGTGACGGATATTCACTCGTTTTTGCCCCTGGCTGCAGCGTTGCGCGAACAACTGATTCACGTGGAGTTCGCTCGCAGTGCGGCGGAGAGCAAGGGCGAGAAAATGGACATGCTGTACCGCTATCTCGCTGGCGATGAGTTTCGCGAACGCGTGCGGGCAATTGTCGAAACCTTCCAGGCCATGCAAACCCAGCTTCTCCGCGAACGCCGCGCAATGGAGAAGCTCTGGAAGGAACGGGAAAAGCAAATTGAACGGCTCACCTTAAACACCGTGGGGATGTACGGCGCGATTCGCGGCATCATCGGATCGAGTTTGCCTGAAATTCCGGCGCTCGCACTCGAGGGGCCGGAGGAGCCTGAAGATTAGGTAGAGCGTCGAAGCAGGACAGCCCTCGGCGTTTGCTTGGGACGACTAGATGCGATCTGGTCCTGGGTTGACGCAGCGGTGCCCTAGGCGTATCCACGCCTACTGAGGTGAAGCTTCGATGAATGCGGTTTCGGCGATGCCCGAAGAAACTTGGCGTGATGACCCTTGGCTTGGGGTCCATGCTGCGGACCCAGCGTTTCGTCATGATCCTTACCCCTTCTTAGCAAGGCTGCGGGCACACGCCCCCGTTCACGAAACTCCGGACGGTGTGTTCCGTTTGACGCGCTACGACGACGTGATCCGCATGCTCAAGGAGGTCCCGTCCGCCGTGCGGCGGCGAGACGGCACGGTGTGGGGCTCGCTTCCTGATCTAACCGGTGGGCCCGGACAATTCGTTTTGCGCTTGGATCCGCCGGACCATACGCGCATTCGCAAATTAATGAATCAAGCGTTTCGGCCACGGGCCGTCGAACGGTTGCGGGAGCGCGTACGCTCGTTGGTCGACGAGTTGCTGAGTGTTGCGCAAGAGCGGCGCGAGATGGATTTGATTGCTGATCTTGCTTTGCCTGTGCCGAGCACTGTGATTTGCGAGATGATGGGCGTTCCGGTGGCCGACCGACCCAAGTTTACCCGCTGGACCGCTCTAGCCACTCACTTGTTGGCGGCCGCGTTTTTGACGCCGGAGCAACTCCAAGACGCAATCCGCGCCGTGCAGGAACTGGTGGCGTATTTTAGCGACCTGATCGCCGATCGGCGCCGCCACCTGGGTGAGGACATCCTGAGCAACCTCATTCGGGCCGAGGAGGAAGGCGATCGATTGAGCGAACCCGAGCTGATGGCGCAGTCAGTCGGTTTGCTGATTGCCGGCTTTGAAACGACCATCGGGCTCATCGGCAACGGGCTGCGGGCGTTCGTGGAACACCCGGAGCAATGGCGCTTGCTCCGTTCACGTCCGGAATTGGTTGCCAATGCTGTCGAGGAGTGTTTGCGGTTCGATGGTCCGATCGTGCTTACCATGCGGGTCACCCGCGGGGATACACGCTTTAGCGATGTCGTGATCCCCGACGACCGACCGGTGATGTGTTTTCTCGCAGCCGCAAACCGCGATCCCGAGCATTTCCCGGAACCGGATCGCTTCGACATTACTCGCTCGGATATCGATCATTTGGCGTTCGGAGGGGGCGTGCATTTTTGCTTGGGCGCACATCTAGCCCGGATGGAGGCGCAAGAGGCGTTTGCAGGAATGGCTGCGCGGTTTGCGGAGATCGAGCCGCTGAGCGATCAGATCGTCTGGGGCCAATCGTTGTTTCGCGTTCTGGGCACCTATCCTGTCAGGTTGCGCCCAGCCCGCTAGCGCTCGGACACAATCGAGCCTGGCCCTGCTCAGTCGCCCTGGCCGGCTTTCACGCGGTCGTCCTCTCGACACCGGCGCTCTTCGAGGATCGCCTCCTCGGGTGCGCTCATGGTCACAATGCACCCGGTGGGGCCGGTGATGTCCACCTTGACGCGCTTTCCTTCCCAGGTTGCGGTCCAAAACGGCTTCTGCGTGCCTTCGGTGCCGAGTTTGGTCTGGTCTTCGCCATAGCGGGCGCGCAGCGCCGAATACAAACGTGCACAGTGTTCCGGGCGGGCCGTGAGAGATACTAGGGTGAAGCGGTCGTTTTGAAAGGAATATTCGATTCCCGTGAGCGGCACCCCATCGAATTCGAGCTTGTCCCCGGAGCGGCTGTAGGCAATCTCGCATTCGCCGCGTTCCCCGATCTTTTTTAGGCCGGCGACGCGGTCCACGTCGGTGCCGAACAACACTCCGCGGAAGCCATATTCAGCGTCGAGGGTTGCTAATCCGCTGTTTTCCGCAGTTGTTCTGCTGATAAATCCGACCAGTAGGAGCAACCACGCCCCGAGGACTACCCGCACTCCTGCCGCCACTGCTTTTCGCCTCCCTTTCCCCTGAGGTCTCGTTCCCGGCTAGCCGGGGGGAGATCCAGTGTAGCAAGGGCTTGTTTTCCGACAATACGGCCTGTGACAGGAATTCGCCAGCTCCCTGTTCAAAAATGACGCTTGGGCCGTAGCGGCGCTCGTTCTGGGTGGAATGATAAAGCATTCACCTTGGCCCATGCCTTGCTTTGGTCCACCGCGCCCCCAGCCGGGTATCAAAATGCCGGACTAGGGGGCGGGGGGAGGAAGATGAGCAGGAGAATTGCGAAGGCGACATTGATGGTGGGAGCGGCAACCTTCGTTGCGGTTGCGGTTCGAGCTCAGGTGGCAGAGGTGCGCCGCAATTCCAATTTGCGGCCGGACCCGTCGATGAGCCAACCGCCAATACGAGTGGTCACGCCGCCGGAACGAGTCGAGGTGCCGGGCTTGGTGTACCGCAATGGGTACTACCAAGTCAAAACGGAGCGAGGTGAAGAAGGGTGGCTGTGGGCGCGAAACCTCCGGGTGATCAAGGTAGGAGTGGCCGCCGGTTCGCTGGCGGAGGTTGCTCAGGCTAGCAACTTACGGCCTAGCCCGAGTACGGCCGAGCCTCCAGTGGAAGTCTTAGACGCTGGGACTCAGCTCGAAATTGTCGAAGGCGAACCACAAAACGGGTATTACCGGGTGCGAACTCAAAGTGGCCAAGAGGGTTGGGTCTGGGGGCAAAACCTTGTGTTTGGCGCGAAGCGCCGGGCGGAGGTTGCTGAAATGCCCCCCGTGCCACGAGCGGCTGCCCCCACACCTGCGGGAGTTGCCCCTCCCCAGGTGGAAATCGCCAAGGCCCCTCCTGCGACACCGACGGTTGAAATTCGCGAGCAAGGCGGGGTTCCCGAGGTGCCAACAGCAACGGCGGTTCCAGCAACACCAACCCTTGCTAAGGTGAGCGAAGAGCCGACACCTCCACGCGTCGCTGCGGAGGTTGCACTGGCGAGAGATGGATTAAAGCCAGGGCTTATTCTCGATGCCAACACCGCTGAGCTGGCCAAAGGCTTGCTCCCTCCAGAGATTTGGGAGCACTACGCGCGTGGCGAGTACGTGAGCAAGATCGTCAGCTATCCCCTCGGAAACCCAAACTGGGAGAAGGCTTTTGTCGAAGCGACCAAGGAAAACGCTCACCGACTAACCGTCGATGAGAAGGGAACGATCATCGACAAGTCGACAGGAAAGATGCCCGATTATTTGTATGGCCTGCCATTTCCCGACATCGACCCTTCCGATCCGCAGGCCGGAGTCAAGGTAATCTGGAACTACTTTCTGGCGACTTGGTATGGCGGAAATGCCCATACGCGCACTCGCTTGATTATGATGAACAGTCGAGGTGTCGAGCGCGAGCTGGGTGCCGAGGGCTGGTTTATGTTCTACGATGGTCAGTCACCCAAGTATCGCCACCCGAACCCGATGAACTTGCAAAACCAGTTTCTCGCAGTGGCACTGTCGCCGCTCGATACGCAGGGAACAGCGGTGCTCTTCTGGCGGTATCGAGATCCGGATGTGCGCGACTCGCAGTGGGCCTTCGTTCCCGCGCTGCGGCGAGTGCGGGCCGTTTCGCCCGCAAACCGCTCGGATGGTTACTTAGGCTCAGATATCAGTTCGGATGACGGCTACTTGTTCGACGGCAAGCCCCAGGAGTTCCAGTGGCGACTGTTGGAAAAGCGCGAAGGATTGCGCGTTGTCGATCCAGAATCCCTCCCGCCGAATTCTCTCAAGCCGCGGCCGGGCAAGGAAGGGGGGTGGGATTCTCTGCTCGACCGATCGAACTACTACGGGTACGAAATCCCGGGCTGGAAAGGGCTCCCTTGGGCGTTGCCCCAAGGAGGCTTGGCGCTCCGACCCATGTATCTGGTGGAAGCAATTCCGCGGGACAAATATTACCTGTACGGTCGTTTAGTCCTCTGGATTGACGCCGAAACTTACAGCGGCGCGTATCACCAGAAGTTCAATTGGAAAGGCGAGCACGTCCTGACGTACGCCGTGCTTGGCCTACCCAACCATCAAACGCCGGACGGGCAGGAAACCGTTCCCGTGTCCACACAAACCTGGGCGGTGGCGGAGAACTTCAAGATGAAACGTGCCTCCTTGGCGGGCGCGCGGCTCGACGCCAAGTCTCCATTTGACCGTCGGGTGAAGATCGATCCGAGCATCTTCGATGCTGGATCGTTGGTGCGATTCAGCAAGTAGCTCAGGCAGAGGGCACAATGTTGCTCTGCTCATCACGCAGCGAGGCGCTTGAGTTATGTTGGCGCGACTGAGCATCCCCCAGAAGTTCGTCCTCATGGGTGTGGTGTTTGGCATCGCCCTCGCAATCGTCACCTACCGCATGGTGGCGGGCATGCGGGCGCTGGGCACCGAATTCGCCCACAAGGAGCTGATTGGGCTGGATTACCAAATGCCGCTGGTCAGTTTACTCCGAGATTTACAGGCCCACCGTGGGCTGGCCATGGCGGTTCTTCAGGGGGAAAGTCAGTTTGTGGCCGAGCGGCAAGCGGTGGCGACGAGGGTTCAGGACCGAATCCGTACAATAGACGAAGTGAACAAGCAGCATGGTGCAACGTTGGGGATCGCTGGCCAGTGGTCGAAGTTGCGCGCAGAAATCGAGAACCTGTTGCAGCATTGGCAAGAATACGGTCGTGAGCTGTTCGAGCGGCACACCGCAGTGAACGAAGACACCGTGGCGTTTGTTGCCCGAGTGGGGGATGCGTCGAACCTCGCTTTCGATCCGAATGCGGCGTCGTACTACCTTTCTGACGCCACGCGGGTGGTTGTCCCCGAACTTGCGGAGATCATGGGCCAGGTGCGGGACCTCGCGCTGCAAATCGCGGTGCAGGGTGGCGCCGTGCGCGAGGAGGAACTTAAGGCGTTTAGCCGCCGATACGCGAACGTGTACTATTTTACGGATCGGCTCCAGGCCGACTTGGCGAAGGTGTATGGCGCAGAACCCGCGCTGCGACAGCGGTTAGAGGGCAAGCTCGTCGAGGTGAGAGATGCGGCGCAAAATTTCCTGAACGCCTTGGACCGAGAATTCCTCAATGTCGAGTACGCCAAGATCCCGCCGGCAGATTGGTGGAACCTTTCCACGCAGGCGATTGAGGCTGCGCACGCCTTCCACGACTCTGCCGTGCCCGTGTTGCGGGAAGTGCTCGAAGCGCGGCTCGCCACCTTACAACAGCAGTTGGCGCTCACCATCGGGTTACTTGTCCTTGGCGGAATCGCCGTGGCGGCGTTGGCTGTGGCCATCATCCGAGACTTGGATCGCCCGCTTCAAGAAGCCGTGCAGGCTGCGGAGCGCCTAGCGATCGGCGATCTTGCCGTGCGCTTGAGCGCGAATGGGCGGCGCGACGAAGTGGGGGCGTTGGCAAACGCGTTCGAACGGATGGTAGGATCGCTGCAGGGGGTGGCGGAGGCGGCCGACCGAATTTCTCGAGGCGACCTTGCGGTAATCATCCGGCCGCAGTCAGACCAAGATGTCCTGGGGCAAGCTCTGGCCCGCATGGTCAATACGTTGCAAGAACAAATCGGATTGTTGCTCGAGGGCATTCAGCGACTAGGAGCCACAAACCGCAGTGTCACAGAGGCCTTGCGGCGCGTAATGAGCGAGGCTCACCGGGCTGCGCAGGCGGTACACGAGGCGGGGAAAACGGTTGAGGCGGTGAAGGAGACTGCAGAAGCGGCAAGCAAACGCGCAAGTGAAGTCGCAGCAGCGGGGGAGCAAGCGGTGGCCATCTCGGAAATCGGCGAGAAAGCCGTTCAAGATGTGGTTGCTGGGATCGAGAACGTTCGCGAACAAATGAAGGTGATTGCTAAGAAGGTCGCACAGTTGAGCGAGCAAACGCGGGCCATTGCCCAGATTACCGCGACCGTCAATGACCTTGCGGATCAGAGCGACCTGCTGTCTGTGAACGCGGGGATCGAAGCTGTGCGGGCCGGTGTCCACGGGAAAGGGTTTGCCGTCGTGGCGCAGGAAGTGAAAAACTTGTCTGACCGCTCAAAGCGAGCCACAGCGCAGATCACCAGCATCCTGAGCGATATTCAGAAAGCTGCGCACGACGTCATCTTGGCGAGTGAACAGGCAGCTAAGGCTGCCGAGGCTGGCATCCAGCAGAGTCTCGATTCGGGTGAGGCGATCCGCACCTTGGCACAGAGCTTGGCGGAGGCCACCGCCTCGGTTGCCGCGATTACGCAGACGAGCCAGCGCCAACTCGTGGACATGGAGCAGGTGGCGGCGGCCATGAAGCTGATCGATGATGCGAGCCGAGCGAACTTAGAGAGTGTGCGCGACATCGAACAGTCGATTCAGAGTCTGAGCGAGGTCAGCCGTAGCCTCGAGCAGCTTGTGCGCCGTTACAGCGTGGCGGTGTGAGCTCGGCGCGTGTCTTCTGCCTACGACGGCTTCCGCCCGGGGTCAGTCGCCGGCGGCATGTCCCGTTCCAAGTCACCTATGGGCGAAAATCGCGTCAATGGCCTTTCCAGCCAACGTTTTCTGTAGCTGGCTCAACGCCTCGTCAATAGAGCTACCGATTGCCATGTGTTCGTGGGTTGCCAAGGTCATGGCAAGGCGGCAGGGCACCGCGGTGTAAAATCCGTTGGGTAATGAGGCGACCATGATCAAAATAGGCTCGCCTTCGGCTGTGCGCAGTTGATACCAGTCCACTTTCTGCACGATGAATTGAGACTCGGGCATGTTCCGTTCCTCCCTTCGCGCATGTTTGGCCCGCCGCTTTAGCCCATCGGGTATGGAATTTCGCGGCTTACACGGTCGCAGGCTTGCAAAAGGTCGGCAGTTAAGCTGACCGCGGCCGCTGCTAGTGTGGGCTCAAGCTGCTCCGGTCGCGTGGCGCCAATGATGGCGCTGCCGACGAAATCGCGCGACAACACCCAGGCAATCGCTAAAGTGGCCGGCGCAAGGCCGGCCTCCTTGGCTAACGCAGCGAATCGCTTCGTTGCCGCCAGCGTTCGTTCGTTGACGAATCGACGGGTCATCGCCTGTGAACGCTCGTTGTAGTCACGATACAGGGTAAAGCGAGCGCCTTCCGGCCACACGCCACCGCTGTACTTCCCGCTCAGCACCCCGCCGGCCAGAGGGCTGTAAGCCAGCAAGCTTACCTGTTCGCGCCGACAAACCTCCGCCAGCTCGTCCTCGAAGCGCCGGTTCAGCAAGCTGAAGTTGTTCTGGATCGTTTCGTACCGTACCAGCCCGTTGAGATCCGATACCCACAGGCTTTTCGTCAGTCCGTAGGCGGTTTCATTGGAGCAGCCGACGTAACGAACCTTTCCCTCGTCGACTAAACGGCTGAGCGCCTCGAGTGTTTCTTCGAGGGGCAAGTCGCGGTCAGGCCAGTGGGTCTGGTAAAGATCAATGTAGTCCGTACCTAGGCGGCGGAGGCTTGCCTCAACCGCGCGGCGAATGTGGTGGCGGTCCAATGTTCCCTTGTTCTCGCGCACTGGGCTGACGAACCACCCGCCGCCAGGACCGGCGACCTTGGTGGCGATCATGACCGCATCACGCGGTTTTGAACGCAGCCATTTGCCAACAATTTCTTCACTCCGCCCGGCCCACTTTCGTTCCGGCGGAACTGGGTAGACCTCGGCCACGTCCAGGAAGTCCACACCCGCGTCAAAGGCTCGGTCAAGAATGGCAAAGCTCGTTGCCTCATCCGCCTGGTTGCCAAAGGTCATAGTCCCAAGGCAGATCTCGGAGACGATTAAACCGCTCCGTCCCAAACGTTTCCGCTTCATCCGTGGTCCTTTCTTCTACGTTCCTTTCGAACTTCTTCGTCTTGAGCGTCCAGCAGCTCGGCCGCTTTGGCGAATACCCGTTCGAACATGGATTGCGTCAGGAATCCAGTTTGGGTGTTGCGCTGACTAGGATGGTAGGAAGCCAGAAGGAAGATGCTGCCGAGTCGGTACATCGCCGCATGAGCGAATTTTGGGCGTGGCCGTACTTTTGTTCCCTGCAATTCTTCCCACGCCTCCAGTATGCCGCGAAACGCAACTTCCCCGAGCGCGATGACAACCCTGGTTGGAAGGAGCTCCCACTCCCGTTTCAAATACGGGCGGCAGTTGCGCATCTCCTCGGGGGTCGGCTTGTTGCCTGGCGGAGCACATCGCACCACCGCGGTGACGTACGCGTCGCGTAGCTCCAGTCCGTCGTTACGATGGGTGGACGTGGGCTGATTCGCGAAACCGTAGCGGTAGAGTGTCCGGTAGAGCCAGTCGCCACTGCGGTCACCGGTGAAGATGCGCCCCGTGCGATTGCCACCATGCGCCGCCGGGGCGAGCCCCACGACCAACAGCCGGGCTTTGGGGTCGCCAAAACCGGGGACGGGCTTGCCCCAGTACTCCCAGTCTTGGAAAGCACGGCGTTTTTTCGCCGCTACTTCTTCCCTATAAGCGACGAGCCGTGGGCAAAGGCGACAATGAATGACCTGTTCGCGCAACTGCTGGAGAGCGCTGGCGCCGTCGGCCATGAGTACGCGAGCAGGAGCGTGCCTACAGGAGCCAATGTTTGCCGAAAACCGCCTCAGTGCGTCGTCACCGTACCGTCGGGGTTCGTCTGAACGATTTGGCTCAACGACTCGTAAGCTGGGGTAAGGGCCCCGTCGAGCAGCTCGGTGAGCATGTGCTCGACGTCGGCCAAGTCCTCCGGGGTAAGCGCCGAGATGTCTTGGTGCATACCGTGAAGCGCCCAAATCGCCGTGCGTAAACGACTGCGGGCTTCGTCAATCAGCCGCAAAACCTCTTGCGGATCCAACACCACCGGGTCCTGGGGTTTTTGCGCCATCTTCGTCTCCTTGCTCTTACTATCTCGAACTCGCGCGTTGCCGAGCCGTCGGCAGTGCTCATTCTCGGAACGCGTAACGGCAAAACCAATTGCGCTTACCAGATGACAGCGCCCGGTCGAAGAAAACTTGCTTGCATGGTCGCTCGCCACTCAGCCTCTGCCACTGGCCCATGCCCAATCGAAGCAACTTTTGGAACCTCGCATTCAGAGTGCTGCCTAGTTATTGCTCATTTCCGCCGCTGCTTGGCTGGCGCGGGCTTCGTAGGAGTGGGTGTAGGCACAAGCGCAATGGCTGAGTTGGCCCGCGCGTATTCCAAGAGCGCCTCCCGGACCTTTTCCACTAGCCGGGGATTGTCCTGAATACGCCGCTCTAGGGCTCGGAACTCCTCAACGGTGACCCCGTGTGGCCGCACAGCATCCTCGATGGTGAGGCTGTGATCGGCGTGCATCGCTTGGTAAACGGCAATGTACCGTTCTAATTCTCCCGGACTTACCGTTGGCGTTGCTACCGGAGCTGCCTCCTCGGCTTGCTGCCGGTTGTTCCAGAAGCCGAGGGGGAAAGTCACGGAAAGAACTAGTCCGGCAAGCAGCCACGGCCAAAGAGCGCGTCGACGTGAGTGGTCAATCACAACGGGACGGTATCTTCGCTTTGAACGTGTGATGGGTCAAGGCCAGAAGAATTGCAAGAAGGCGCGCGCTGGCATACTTGACGCTCGCATGGGGAATCCCAGCGAGCAGCGCCGGGTGTTGGAGATCTTGCGCCGGCTGAAGCGAGCGTACCCGAATGCCAAATTGGCTTTGAACTATCATTCGCCGTTCGAACTCCTCGTGGCGCTGATCTTGGCGGCACAGTGCACGGATGAAAAAGTGAACCAGGTCACGGCAAAATTGTTCCAGCGCTACAAGAAACCCGAAGACTTTGTCCGTGCCCCAAGAGAGGAGCTCGAGAAGGCAATCTACTCCACCGGATTCTACCGGCAGAAAGCGAAAACGCTGCAAGCTTGCTGCGCTGCCTTGATGGAACGCTTTGGCGGGGAAGTACCAGATGACTTGGAAGACCTTCTGGCTTTGCCAGGCGTGGGCCGTAAGACAGCCAATATCTTGTTGGGCAATGCCTTCGGCAAACCAGCGATCGGCGTGGACACCCATGTGCTCCGGCTCGCACAACGGCTCGGATTCTCGCGCCATGACGATCCAGACAAGGTCGAGGAGGATTTGAATCGCTTGGTCCCGGTGAAGGAGCGCACTCGGTTTTGCATCCTGATGCAGGCTCATGGGCGTGCCGTATGCCTGGCTAGGAAGCCAAAATGTTACGAGTGCGTGATCGCCGACTTGTGCCCTTATCCGGACAAGACCAGACTAGAGCCTCCCAAAACCTCGAGAGGGAGCCGGGAGCAGCTTCGCGTTGCCCCGCCTAAGAAGAAGTAAAGAGAGGAGGAGCCAAGTGCCGCTCATGCTTACACGCGACCCGAGGGCTGCCGAGCCGTGCTTCTTTTGCGAGGCGCACGAGGTGGCACCCGGTGTACTGATGTTTGCCAACTTCGTGAACAACTACGCGCTGGTGCTCGGGGACGAGCTTGTCTTGGTTGACCCCGGCTTCGAGCACCTGGCGCCGACCTTTTACGAGGCCGTGCGGGCGTGGACCAAAGCACCCCTCGTTGTGGCCGTGTACACGCACGGCCATGCGGACCACGCCTTTGGGCTGCGCCCGTTTTTGGAGGCCGGTGAACGGCCTTTAATCGTGGCTCAAGAAAACTGCATGGCGCGCTTCCGGCGCTATGAGCGGACGCACGGGTGGAACGCCTTCATCAACCAGAGGCAGTTCAGTCTGCCCCAACCTATGTTCCCGCGTTCCTTTGTTTGGCCAAACCTCACCTTTCAGCGGCGGTTGATCTATCAGCTTGCCAAACACCGCCTAGAGTTCACGGCAGCACGCGGTGAGACCGACGATGCCTGTTATTTGTTTGTCCCGGAGAAGCGCTACCTGTTTTGTGGCGACCTGATCATTTGGATGTCTCCAAACTGCGGCAATCCCCAAAAGGTACAACGCTACCCTGAAGAGTGGGCGGAAGCACTGGAGGCAATGGCCGGGCTTGGGGCTGAGTACCTATTCCCGGGGCACGGACTGGTTGTGTGCGGAGAAGACGCAGTGCGGACTGTGCTGCTCGACACCGCGCGTTACCTGCGGGTGCTCATTGAGCAGGTCATCGAGCGGATGAATCGAGGGGAACAACCGGAAGAGATCTTCCACGGCGTCGAGCCGGATCCAGAGCTGAGTCAGCGCCCCTACTTGCGGCCCACGTATGACCATCCGAAGTTCATCGTGCGGAATTTGCTGCGGCTGTGGGGCGGTTGGTGGAATGGAAACGCTGCGGACCTCCTACCTGCTCGATGGGAAGAACAAGCGAGGGAAGTCGTGCGCCTCGCGGGTGGCGCGGAGGCCGTGGTGGCGCGCGGGCGGGAGCTGCTGGCTGCAGGGGAGACAAAGCTGGCCGCACACCTGGCCGAGTGGGTGACTCGAGCCGATCCGAGTGGTCGTGCGGGCCAAGAGCTCAAGCGCGATGTCTACGCCCAGCGCCTTGCGGAGGAAACCTCCCTTATGGCGCAGGGCATTTATCGGGCAGCGATGAACGACGCCCGGCGTGCGCTGGGAGAAGAGCCGCTGCCTCCATCCGGTGCTAGCCTTGGCCTCGTCCGCCCCGTATAATGCGGGAAAAGGCGCCTCTTGCGACTGAAGCGGTATGGCGATTCCGTCAGCGTCTACTCTCGCTCTTGTCGATACTCAATCGGAGCAACGCTCCCGCATCATCGCCGGGTTAGTTTCGCTCGTTGTCGGCAGCGTGCTCTTGGGTGCGAAATTTCTCGCATATAAGTTGACTGGCTCGGCCGCCGTCTTCTCGGATGCGCTCGAAAGCATTGTGAACGTTGTCGCTGCGGTTTTTGCGTTGGGTGGCCTCGTTTTTGCGGGTCGGCCGGCAGACCGCAGCCATCCATACGGCCACGGCAAAATTGAGTTCTTTTCCGCTGCCTTCGAGGGCGGCTTGATTGCCTTTGCGGCCGTCATGATTTTGTACGAGGCGCTGCGCGCACTCATCGAAGGAGTGGTGCCGAAGCAGTTGGACGTCGGAATTGCAATCACGGCGGGCGCAGGGGTGGCCAACTTGCTGCTGGGTCTTTATCTGGTTCATACCGGGAGGCGTTGCCAGTCGCTGGCGTTGGTGGCGGATGGCCAGCATGTGATTTCCGACTTTTGGACCAGTGCCGGGGTTGTCCTTGGACTCGCGGTCGTGGCCCTCACGGGCATTCCTTGGCTGGATCCCCTGGTGGCTGCTGCTATCGCGGTGCATTTAGGATTTACTGGGTTTCGGCTGGTTCGTTACGCTGCTGGCGGGTTACTCGACGAAGAGGATCGACCGCTCCTCGAGAAGCTGGTGCAGGCGATGAACACTGTGATGCGGCCCGGGATCATTCGCGTCCACAATACGCGTGCGATTCGCTATGGGCGTTCGACGCACGTGGATGCGCATCTGGTTGTGCCGGAGTTTTGGACGGTGAAGCGGGCGCATGACGAAGCGGACGCTTTCGAACGCGACGTGATTGCAGCAGGAGCCTTATCCGGCGAGATCGTATTTCACACGGATCCGTGTCGGCGGCTTTACTGTGCTCAATGTGAGTTGCCCGATTGTCCGATCCGTGTGGAACCCTTCCGCGAGCGTCAGGCGATGACCTTGGAAGAGATCATTCAGCCGGACCGCCCCCTCACGGCCAACTTCGGTTAGGGCTGGGCGAGGAAGTCACGCACGATTCGAAGGAACGCCTCGAGCTGATCGTGGTGTACCCAGTGCCCGGCATGAGGCACGTTGACCACGGTGGCGTTGCGGAAGGCGGCAGCACGTCCATCTTTCGCCGGGTCCGATGCCCACGACTCCTCGCCGCGCACGAGCAACACCGGGCAAGTGATCTCACCCCAAAGTTCCCGAGCATCGCGCATTGCGGAGAGATAGGGGGCAGTGGCACGAACGTAGTTGTCGAACTTCCAAAGATAGGTGCCATCCTCGGCACGGTAGCAGCCGTGGACCGTCAGATGCCGTGCCTGCTCCTCTGTGAGTCGTGGGTTGGCTTCCCGCATGCGATCCATTGCTTGCTGGAGAGACGGATACCGGCGCGGGTGGCGACGCGCCAGCGCTTGCATTTCGGTGATCCATTCCCTCATGCGCTCCCGGGCCGGGCGTTCAACGATGAGCCACGGAGGGGGGCCGAGGCCCTCGATGGCCACAACTTTTTTCACTCGCTCCGGGTAAGTGCCGGCGAAATGGAGGGCGACTGAGCCTCCGAGCGAATGTCCAATCAGGACAAATGGCGGGAGCTCGAGTGCGTTGATCAGTTGCGCGAGGTCCAGGGTGTAATCGGCGACGGAGTACGAGCCACCTATTGCCCACTGGGAGTCACCGTGTCCGCGAAGGTCGGGAGCAATAATGTGGTACTCGTTGCGAAGCTGTAGGGCCACCCAATCCCAATTGCGGGCGTGGTCCCGGCCACCGTGAACTAACACCATCGGCGGCAGCTCTGGGTTGCCCCAGTCCACATAGTGGAGTTTCAGCCGCTGCGAGTAGTAGTAATGTGAGGTTGGCCCAATGACTTCGGGCATCGAAGAGCGTCCTCCTTGCCTGGGAGCGCGACGGTTGGAGCCGAGGGTAACGGTCTACATCTCGAAGCTATCGGGGAATGGACATGCCTTATGGGACAGGTGTGCCTCAAAATCAGCACGGAAGCGCCGCAAAAAGTTTCCGGCTGCCCAAGCTGCAGCGTCCGAGAGAGCACAAATTGTTTGCCCTTCCATGTACCCGCACACATCGGCGATCGTTTGTAGGTCCGCTTCTGTACCCTGTCCGGCTTCGATTCGTTTGAGTAGCTTGTAGAGAAAACCCGTACCCTCCCGGCATTGCGTGCATTGTCCACAGCTTTCGTGGCGGAAGAAGCGGGCGATCACTCCGGCAGCCCGAACGGGGCAGGCAGAGTCGTCCAAAACGACGATCCCCGCCGTGCCGAGTAAGCTCCCCGCACGTTGGAGTGAATCGTGGTCCATGGGCACGTCTAGGTGCTCTGCCGTGAGTACCGGCATGGAAACGCCCCCGGGGATAATTGCTTTTGGTGGTCGCCCGTTGGCCATCCCCCCTGCATACTTCTCGATGATCTCGCGCAGTGGAGTTCCAAGGGGGAGCTCGTAGACGCCCGGACGCTTCACATGACCGCTAATTCCAAAGAGGGTATTGCCCGTGCTTCGCTCCGTGCCGTGGCGGCGAAACCACGCCGGCCCATGACGAAGGATTGCGGGCACATGAGTCAGGGTCTCCAAGTTATTCACTGTCGTGGGGCAACCCCAGAGGCCGTACGCTGCGGGGAACGGCGGGCGTTTGCGCGGCTGGCCTTTTTTTCCTTCCATCGATTCAATCATGCCTGTTTCTTCGCCGCAGATGTATGCTCCCGCACCACGTTGAACGAACATGTGAAAAGAGTGTCCGGAACCAAACACGTTATCCCCGAGAAATCCGCGCTTGTAGGCCTCTTCGATGGCACGCATGAGCTTGAGGTAGGGAACGGTATACTCTCCGCGCAGGTACACGTAAGCGGCGACCGCGCGGATTGCCCTGCCCGCAATCAAGGCTCCCTCGATAAATTGGTGCGGGTTGCGTTCCAGGATCTGCCGATCTTTGAACGTTCCCGGTTCGCTTTCGTCGCCGTTAACGGCCAGGTAACAAGGCTTGTCGGAGTTCTTCGGCATGAACCCCCACTTGAGCCCGGTGACAAACCCGGCTCCTCCGCGACCACGCAGGCCTGACTCTTTCACGGTCTCGATGATCGTGTCGGGATCGAGCTCGCACCAAGCACGGCGGGCTTGTTCGTAGCCACCGGCCGCGAGGTAGTCCTCGATCGCAGTGCGGTTCACGCCGTTTGGCGGAAGCAAGTAGCCCTCGACACCCTCAGGGATCAGGGAAACCATCGGGCTCGGGCGCTCGACACGCTCGCCGCGAAGAATAGCGGCAATGTCTTCGGACGATGCTTGTTCGATGTACGGGTCGTTATTCACCTGCACTACGGGAGCGGTACCGCACGAGCCTAAACACTCGACCTCGGCGAGGGAAAATTTGCCGTCCGCCGTGGTCTCCCCGACACGAATTCCGAGCGCGTCTTCCACTTGGCGAACCAACTTGCGGGCGCCAGCGACCGCACAGGCAATGTTCGTGCAAACTTGGATGTGGCAGCGCCCTTTAGGCCGGCTGGAAAACATGGGGTAGAACGAAACAACCTCCTGAACCTGAATCGGTTGCAGGCCCAAGAGCTCTGCAATCTCCCGCACGAGACCGGGGGAGATCCAGCCATGCTCTGCTTGCGCCAGGTGGAGGGCTGCAAGCAGCGCCGAGCGTGGCTGCGGATAGTTACTCGCTTCGGACAAAATTTTTTCTCGGACCGCGTCGGACAAGAGTTGGCCATCACGCCGCGGCGGTGGCGAAACTTTTTTTGCTGCAGGATGGTCAACGATCACATTCGCCTCCGATCATGTTGATCATGTCGAATGTCGGTACGATGTCGGCGAGTAGCCGGCCGCGAACCATCTCCGCCAAGGGCTGGGTATTCGAGAAACTCGGTGTTCGTGCTCTGCACTTGTACGGCTTTCCGCTGCCGTCGCTCACCAGATAGTAGCCCAGCTCACCATTGGCCGACTCGACCGCGAAGTACACCTCTCCGGGGGGCGGCTTGGGGCCCTCGGTCACCAACTTGAACTGGTTGATCATGTCCTCCATGCGCGTGAATACCCGGCCCTTCGGCGGAAAGCGCAACGCCGGATCGTCGATATCCACGGGGCCGGGAGGCAACATCTGCAGGCATTGCTCGACAATGCGGATACTCTGGCGGAGTTCCGCCAACCGAACCAGGAAGCGATCGAGATTGTCGCCTTGCGAGCCGAGCGGGACGTCGAAATCGAGCTGGTCGTAAATGAGATACGGCTCCGCACGACGAAGATCGAGGTCGACTCCTGCTGCCCGTAGCAAGGGGCCGGTCACGCCATAGGCGATCAGGCGCTCTGCCGGCATGATCGACACACCTTCCATCCGCGCGCGGAAGATCGGGTTTTCCAACAACATCCCTTCCGCGTCGCCAACGAGCTCTAAGATGCGCTTGAAATTTTGGCGGCAAAGTTCGGCAAAGCCCTCAGGAAGATCTGCACTCACGCCACCGATCCGTACGAAGTTGCTCGTGACACGCGCGCCACACAGCGCGTTGATGAGATCCCACGCGAGCTCGCGCGCCTCGAGCGCGTAAAGGAACGGGGTGAAGGCATTCAGTTCGAGCGCCGTTGCTCCAATGCACAGGAGATGGTCGGCAATCCGCGAAATTTCGCCGCCGATGACCCGCACGAATTGCCCACGGATGGGAACCTCGACGCCGAAGAGTTTTTCAACGGCAAGACAATACCCGACATTGCACAGGATCGCGGAGCTGTAGTTCAGCCGGTCCGTGTACGGGATCGCCTGGTAGTAGAAGCCACTTTCGCACTCCTTTTCGAAACCACGATGGAGGTAGCCGATCTCGACGTCAGCGTTGACAATGGTTTCTCCATCCAAGTCGAGGACAATTCGCACGGTTCCGTGCGTGGCCGGGTGCGAAGGCCCGAGTTGTACGCGCATGAGCTCCGCACCGAGCATTCCTTCGACCCGGCTTGCATTGGGAATTTCTGGGGGGCGAGGTCGGTAGGTGCCCTTGGAGCCCGGGCCGATTAACGGTTGCCGCTTTTCCTTGGGATAATCCTTACGCAGCGGGTGCCCTTCGAACTCCTCGTAAAGGTAGATTCGCCGAAGATCGGGATGACCGCGGAAACGGATTCCGTACATGTCGTACGTTTCTCGCTCCAGCCAATTCGCCCCCACCCACAAGGGCACGAGGCTATCGATCGTTGGGTCCGATTCCGGCACCCGTGCTTTAACGCGCAGCCGGTGACGATGGCGGGTGGAATAAAAATGGTACACAACCTCGAATCGAGGCTCTTGGCCGAGGTAGTCCACGCAAGTGACATCCAGGAGCAAGTCGAACGCGAGCTCCCGATCGTCGCGCAAAACCCGCGCTACCTCGAGCAAGCGTTCGCGACGAATGGTAACGGCAGCATCTCCGCGGTAAACGTCGCTCCGAAGTACGGCATCGGCACACCGAGCTTGAACAATGGCGAGAAGACGCTCGTTGTCAGGCATGGCTCCAGCAATCTTCCACAACTAGGGTTTTCTTTGTTGCACGTTGGCGGATCGCTCGTAGGTTCTGCGGATGTGCCGGAAGCGGGTTTTCTCGAGTTCCTTGACTGGCACCAAGAGATCCGACTTGTGCCATACCGTTCCCCGTCGCGAGAAGGCTGCAATTTCCACATTGTGGCTCATCACGATGGCCTCCTCGGGGCACGCTTCTTCGCACAGGCCGCAGAACATGCAGCGGGACATGTCGATGTCGAACACTTGTGGGTAGCGTTCGATTTCGTCTTCGGTTTCTGCTGGGTAGATCGTGATACAGTCGGTCGGGCAGGCCCATTCGCAAAGCCCGCAGGCAACGCAACGCTCCTTGCCGTTCTCCATTTGCACGAGGACCGGCATGCCCCGGAAAGCTGGGGGTTGCTCGAGGCGCTCTTCTGGATACTGCACCGTGAATACAGTCGGCTTTCCCCGCAAAAACCCCAGGAGATTGCGCCAAAAGTGCCGGCTCGCGATCCACATGCCCTTGAGTACGGCAGCGCTGCTCCGCACCACGCCTTGTGGTGCGCTCATCGGTGTGGGTCGCTCAACCGTGACGGTTCGTGTTGCCATTGGCGTTCTCCCTTCACGCGGCAAGCTCTTGTCCGTGCAGGCCAAGAGTCGCGAGCGACAAGCCAGAAAAGGCTGGGAGTTCCTGCGTCAGTTGCACGAACACCGCAGCGGGATCGAAATCCCATGTCCCTTCGGCCAATTTGCTCAAGATGCGGGAAAAGATCTCGCCGTCGCTGAGATGCCCGGTGGGAGGTTCAAGGGCGCGATGAATTTGCTGCACTCGGCGCTTCCGGTTCGTGAACGTTCCACTTTTCTCTGCCCAGCTCAGAGATGGCAGGAGCACAGTGGCAAATGGACCAAGCGGCTCTTCGAACAGGTCTTGAACAATCACTGTGGGCACGGCACGGAGTGCGGACTGCCACTCGGTGGCAGGGAAAAGCTGGGTGATATCCGAGCCGCAGAGGTACAGCACATCCAACTGACCTTGACGTGCTAGCGAGAGAATGCCGTGCACATCGCCACCATTCTGCCGTGGGGCGAGGCCGATGACTCGTGCGCCGGTGAAGTTGGCCGCCTTCTCCGGCTGGATCAGGAAGCCGTCGCCCTTCCCCACCACCACAGGAACGTCCACGTGCCCTACACCAAGAACATCCGCCAACTGGCGGAAGCGGTACAACTCTTCGTTGGTAAAGTGGGGCGACGCCAACAATGCGATCCGCTCCGAGGACTGCTTTTTCACCGCGCTTCGTAGGGCTTGCGCAACGGCATCTAAGGCTTGCTCCCAGCCGCATGGTTCCAACTTGTCGCCCCTGCGGATCATGGGCAAACGCAACCGATTGGTATCGTGGGCGAAGGCGTACCGCAGCCGCCCATGGTCGCACATCCAAGTGTCGTTGACGGCATCGTTCCGTCGCGGCATAAGGCGCCAAATTTGGTTCCGGTAATGTTGGATGGTGATGTTGCAGCCGTTGCTGCAACTCGGGCAGATACTGGCGGTTTTCTTGAGGAACCACACCCGGAGCTTGTGGTGGAAGTCTTTGGTCTCCAGGGCACCCACCGGGCAGATGTCAGCCGTGTTCATGGAGTAGTCGTTGGCCAGGGGTGCATCCGGCAGCACATCGAGCACGGAGCGATCTCCCATGTTGAACACGCCGAGCTCGTTCGTCTTAGTGATCTCGCGGCAGAAGCGCACGCAGCGCCGGCAGAGGATGCAGCGCTCCTGGTCGAGGATCATGCGCGGACCAATGTCCTTGCGCTTCTCAAGCTTACGCCGTGGCTCCTCGGTGCGGCACTCGCGCGTACCAAAGTTGTAGGAGTAGTCTTGCAGCAGGCACTCACCCGCCTTGTCGCAAATCGGACAGTCGATCGGGTGGTTGACGAGCAGAAGCTCCATCACTCCCCTGCGGGCATTGATCACGCGCGGCGAATTGGTGCGGACGACCATCCCTTCACGAACCGGCGTGTTACAGGCAATGACCAGTTTCGGGCTTCCCTCCACCTCGACCTGGCACATGCGGCAACTGCCATCGATCGAAAGCTTTGGATGCCAGCAATAGTGCGGCACGTGAATCCCCGCCTCGATGAGTGCCGGCAAGAGCATCGCATCCGCGGCAACCTCGATGTCGCGTCCGTCCACGTTGATCTTAACCATAGAGCGTCCTCGATCTGGCCAGGTGCGCCTTACAAGGGGCGTCCACTCCCGTGTCGCTCGGGGACGCGCTGCCCCCCACGCTCGCGCTGCACCCGTTCCTGAAGCTTGATCAGCCCGTCGAGCACCGCTTCTGGGCGCGGTGGGCAGCCGGGAATGTACAAGTGCACGGGGATTATCGTGTCGATCCCTTGGACGACTGCGTAGTTATTGTACGGGCCGCCTGACGAGGTGCACGCCCCGAATGACACCACCCATTTCGGTTCAGCCATTTGTTCCCAGACGCGGCGGAGCACTGGCGCAATTCGGTGCGTGATCGTTCCGACGACCATCAGGAGGTCGGCCTGACGCGGCGTGAACCGTGGGAGTGCAGCGCCAAAGCGGTCGATATCGAACCGCGGGCCGGCGGTAGACATGTACTCCATTCCGCAACAGGCGGTGACGAACGGGTAGGGGAAAAACGAGTACTTGCGTGCCCACTGTACCGCGTCCGCCAGCTTGGTGAGGAGAAAACTTTCACCAAAAGCATCCGCATCCGCGAGCGGCTGCCCCGTGGCTGCCCGCAGGCGGGCGAGGAATCCCTCAGTGGTGTGGTTTCGCGTATCTGTCCCAATGGCCATACACGTTCTCCATTGCACGTTGGTGAGCATGCTATGCGTAACCAACTCTGCGCCGACGAACAACGTTGCATGCCGGCGGTGTCGAGGCAACGTGGTCGGACAAGACTTCGTCTAATCATTTCCGACAGGAACTCTGTTCAACGCTGTGTGAGTCGCGGTTCCACCAGGGGCAACGGATTGCCTGGCCAGAGACCGGGTGATAACCGAACGAACATGGCTCAACTTCTCAGCATATCGGAGCAAATCGACCGTCTGTTTGACGAACTCGTGCATCGCCGGTGGGGCACAAAAACGGGCCTAACCCCAGCTCAAGTGAAAACGTTGGAGGATGGCTGGCAAATCGAGATCCCCGTGCCAGGCCTCAAGGCTGAAGAGATTGACGTGCATGTGGCGGGGCGTGAGCTGTGGATCCGAGGGGTGTCGAGCCGCCAATCCGAACACCGGGCCGGTGTGGGTTCGTGGGCGCGGATGTCGAGGAACGTGAGTCTGACGCGCTATTTCCTCCTCCCGCAAACCGTGGATCCAGCGGATGTTGACGCGCGTTTGGAGGACGGAGTGCTGAAGATCCACATTCGCAGGCGGGAAGGCCGATGAGCGCGGAAGCGGTCACAGCAATTTCCGCACCGACACCCAGGCCGCTGTCGGCCGAAGAAGCGGCTTTTGTCGTTGATCCAGCTACGTTGGGTTTTCGCACCACGGATGAACTGCCGCTGCTGCCGGAATGGTACGGCCAGGAGCGCGCGTTGGCGGCTTTGCAGCTCGCGGTCAACGTGAACGATTCCGGCTTCAACGTTTACGCCGTTGGCCTCGCGGGCACCCAGCGCGAGGAAAAACTTGGAGAACTGTTGCGGGAGTTCACCCGCAATAAGCCGGTGCCTGGCGATCGGGTGTTGGTGCAAAACTTCCAGAACCGCGACCGCCCGCGCGCCTTTTACTTGCCGGCAGGGCAGGGCAAGCAACTGCGGCGCGATATGCAGGAGTTGATCGAAGACTTGCAGCGGTTACTGCCGGAAACCTTTCGCCAAGAAACCTTTGAGGAAGAAAAAGAACAGCTCGCCGAACGCTTTGGCAAAGAGGGAGAGGAGATTGCCCGCGCCCTTGAAGAGCGGGCCGCCGCACAAGGGTTCGCGCTGCAACCGCATCCGCAGGGAGGAATTTTATTTATCCCCCTCAAGCCTAACGGCGAGCCGATGAGCCCCCAGGAGCTGGAGCGGCTATCCCCGGCGGAGCAAGAGGAACTGCGACGGCGTGAGCGCGAGGTGGCGCGCGAACTCAAAGCGATGCTGCGCCGGCAGCAAGCACTTGGGAGAAGGCTGGCGCGGGAAATTAAGGCAATTGAGCGCCGGGTTGCAGCCGAGGTCGTGGCGCCTCTGATCGAGGAAATTGCCCAGCATTACCAAAGCCCCGAGGTCCGGCAGTATTTGGAAGAGGTTCGGGAACACATCCTGGATCACCTCGACTTGTTCCGCGAGCCCGTCAAGGAATTGGCGGCAATGTCCCCGCCGGTGCCGTTTCCTTTCCCGATGTCTCCCGCGGTGTTCGCCGAGAGCGCATTTGTTGATTACGAAGTCAATGTTCTCGTTGATAACAGCGAGAGCACTGGTGCCCCGGTCATCGTGGAAACCTCGCCCACATACAAAAACTTGTTTGGCGCCGTGGAGCGCATTGTTGACCCTTTTGGCAAGCTCGTGACCAATTTCACGCGGGTGCAGGCGGGGTCGCTCTTGCGGGCTCACGGCGGGTGCATTGTGGTGAACGTGGTGGACGTCTTGTCGGAGCCGCTGGTGTGGCGGGCGCTAAAGCGGTGCTTGAAGAGCGGGCGGTTGGAAATCGAAGCGTACGACCCGTTCGCGCTGCTCGCGACGACGACGCTGAAGCCGGAGCCGATGCAGATTTCGACCCGTGTCATCCTCGTGGGCCCGGCCGATGTGTTTCAGCTTCTGTACTTTCTCGACGAGGAGTTTCACGACATTTTCAAGATTCGTGCGGATTTCGGCTACGAAACCGACGCGGACACTGCTCGCGATCGCTTCGTTTCGCAGGTCGCCCGTGTCGCCCGCGAAGAAGGATTGGCGCCGTTTCGCGCCGGGGCGGTCGCACGGCTGCTGGAGTACGGCGCACGGCTGGTTGGGGATCGGCGCAAACTGCCGAGCCAGTTCGCCGAAGTTGCCGACGTCATGCGTGAGGCTGCGTTCTGGGCTGAGCAAGATGGTGCCACGGAAGTGGACGGTGCACATGTGACGAGGGCCGTGGAGCAACGCATCTTTCGGCTCAATCGTGTGGAAGAAAAGATCCGCGAGTTGGTGCGTGACGGCACACTCCTTTTGGATCTTACAGGAGCACGTGTGGGACAAGTGAACGGCTTGGCGGTGCTCAATGTTGGCGGCTACGACTTCGGAAGGCCGTCCCGCGTTACCGCTGCCGTGTCGATGGGAAGTCAAGGAATCATCAACATCGAACGCGAAGTTCAGCTCAGTGGGCGAACGCATGACAAAGGGGTGTTGATCCTCACCGGGTACCTGCGCAGGACTTACGCGCAGAACTTCCCGTTGAGCCTCACGGCCAGCATTTGCTTCGAGCAGTCGTACAGCGGCATCGACGGGGATAGCGCCTCGTCCACCGAGCTGTTCGCGATCTTGTCGGCTTTAAGTGGGCTTCCCCTCAGGCAGGACTTGGCGGTGACCGGTAGCGTGAACCAGTGGGGCGAAATTCAGCCCATCGGCGGAGTGAATGAAAAGGTTGAAGGATTTTTTGCGACCTGCTCCGCTGTTGGACTCTCCGGGTCGCAGGGCGTGGTTTTACCTGCTCAAAACGTGAAGGAGTTGGTGCTGCGCCCCGAGGTGGTGGAGGCCATTCGGAAAGGACAGTTTCACCTTTATCCCATCCGTACCATCGATGAGGGAATCGAGATACTTACGGGGGTGAAGGCCGGCTCCATCGAAGAGCCCGGGACGGTTCACTACTTGGTTGCGCAGCGGTTGCGCAGCCTGGCAGAGGGATTGCGGCGGTTTGAGACTGCGGGCAGTAAGGAAAAGAACGTAGCGAGCGAAGGCGAGCGGGGAGAAAAGTCGTCTAGTGCCTTGACGACCTAATCGGCCGAGTCTAAACGGCGCGACGGGTTTCCGGGGCCGGTGACGTTTCCCAGAGATCAAAGAGCGTTAGGTGCGATTCTCTCGAGTGGCCACAACCGGGGGTCGAACGATGCAGAGCGGTTGTGCGCGCTCGTGCCAGTACCTAACGCAGCGACTGGCAGCGACGTTAAACTTCGTGTTGCCGGCGGGTGAGGGACAAGTATGCAGGCAAGGGAGCAGCTCGGGGTGAAGGGCAAGCGGCAAGTCGGGAAGAAGCGGGGAAAGGGCGAAAGATCGCAAAAGGCTGATGTGCGGTCCTCGGCGAAAGGGCCTGTTTCGGGGCCTCCGCAGGGAGAACTCGAGGGAGAGTTGGCTCCCGATGAAGCAGATGATTACGAGGGTGCGCTCAGCGTACTCGGCGATATCGAGGTCGATGCGGACGAGGCCCTGGATGCCGGTTTGAAGGACGACAAAGAAGACTGGACGGCGGACGAGGAAGTCGAAGAAAAACCGGCTTTAGAAGACACCTCGGACCCAGTGCGGATGTACCTGCAAGAAATGGGGTCCGTTCCTCTGCTGACGCGCGAGCAGGAAGTGGAGATCGCAAAACAAATCGAAGCGGGCGAGAACGAAGTCCGCAACCAGGTGCTCGCCTTGCCGTTCACCGTTCGGTACGTCCTCGAGCTGGAGGAGCGGATTCGGAACGGAGAAATTTCTGAACGTGCCCTGCTCGACGAGGAGCAAGAGCAGTCGTTGGAAGTCGAGCCGGTCGACGGTGAAGAGGAAGAGGAAGACACAGCCGAGCGGGAGCCGGACGGCGCCATTTTGAAGAAGCTTGAGCGCTTTCGCCGCTCGGCAGAGGCTCGAGACGCTGCGGCCAAGGAAGTGGCACGACGGCAGGAGCGCCGTGCTCAGGCGGCAGCCGAGCGGCGCCTGCGGGAAGCAGAGCGACGCCTGCGCAAAGCTCTGGAGGAGCTGGAAATCGGCCGTCGACATTTCACGAAAATCATCGAGGAACTGCGCAAAGCCCATGACACCATTCAAGACAACGAACGAACGATCCGGCAGTACGAGCAGCGCTTTGGCCAGCGAGCGGCAGAAATTCTGCGGTTAGCGGCGCGAGGGCTCGGTATCGAAGGCGACGCAGGAGAGCGAAGGAGCCGCCGTTCTGCCGAAGAGGTCCGCCAAGCAGCCGAAGCCATCCGCACTGCGCGCAAGAAAATTCGCGAGGTGACGGACCGAGTCGGGATGGAACCGGAGGCGCTTGGAGAAGCGTTGCGCGTGATTTCCGCGGGCGAGTACAAGGCCAAGGAAGGAAAGCGGAAACTCATCGAGGCCAACCTCCGCTTGGTCGTCAGCATTGCGAAGCGGTATACGAACCGCGGGCTCGGTTTTCTCGACCTCGTGCAGGAAGGGAACATCGGTCTCATGCGCGCGGTGGAAAAGTTCGAGTATCAGCGTGGCTACAAGTTCTCGACGTACGCCACCTGGTGGATCCGGCAGTCCGTGAGCCGGGCAATTGCGGATCAGGCCCGAACGATTCGCATCCCGGTCCACATGATCGAAACGATTAACAAAGTTGTTCGCTCCTCACGTTACCTGATCCACCAGTTGGGCCGCGAACCGACTCCCGAGGAAATTGCGGAAAAAATGGAAATGCCGCTCGATAAAGTCCGCAAGGTGCTCCGCATCGTTAAAGAGCCGGTGTCGCTGGAGACCCCGATCGGGGACGAGGACGAAAGCTCGCTTGGCGACTTCGTGGAGGACCAACAAACGATCTCCCCGGCGGACGCGGCGGTGTATTCGAACTTGGAGGAACAAACCCGCCGAGTGTTGGCGACGCTAACACCACGGGAGGAACAAATTCTCCGGATGCGGTTCGGCATCGGAGAAAAATCCGACTACACTCTGGAAGAGGTCGGGCAGCGCTTTGCAGTGACGCGGGAAAGGATTCGGCAAATCGAGGCTAAAGCGTTGCGCAAGCTGCGGCACCCAAGTCGCGTCAAGGCGCTGGAGAACCCGCCGCGGGGGCAGTCGCAAGCCACTTCCAGGTAGTGGGAGGAGCCCTAAGGCAAAGGAAACACGGCGCATCTCGCGTCGTTCCCCGCAGCCTGAGCTCGGCTTTGCGGCCCAACTGCGCACACTTCTAGCTCGACGGGCGCGTGGACGCACCCATGGCCGGTGGCAGGGCTGGCCCAGAAAGCGTGATGCAGCCTAGCGAGCGGGCCGTGCACACGCTCTCACGCCCCACGCGGAGCGCCGGAAGGAGCCAAGGTGCAACGCGTGTCAGGCGGCCGGTTGATCGCTCGCTTTACTGCTGGACGTCTCCGCAGATGACGACTTTATTTCGCCAGCTTTCTCGGAGCCGTCGCTTTTCGTTTGATTGCTCCCTGCGCGGGCGTAGTCCGTCAGGTACCAACCCGAGCCTTTCAGTTGGAAGGAGCTTGCCGAAATCAGCTTCTGCACCTTGCTTCGACACCTTGGGCAGCGCTTTAAGGGGTCATCCGTGATGCGTTGCGTAACTTCAAATTCCCCACATTTTGGGCACAGATACTCGTAAATCGGCACGGAAACCCTCCTTCGGCTGAGGTAGTGACGAGTCGCCGAACTAACCACGCGTGCAGACCGTGTCAACCGAGCGTCGCCGCCAACACTCCGACTACAGCCGCCGTGCGACGTCGTACAGGCTGGAGACCAGGAAGGCCTGCAGGAAAAAAATGCCCAACAACACGACCAACGGCGAAAGATCAAAGCCCCCATACGTGACAGGCAGAGTGCGCCTCACGCGTTGCAACACGGGCTCGGTTGACTGGTAGAGAAAGCGAACAATGGGATTGAAGGGATCAGCATTGACCCAGGTCACAATGACCCTGACGATCAAAATGATGGAGTAGAGGTGCAACAGCAGGTCCAGCACTTGAGCGAGTGCACGAATCAGGTTGGCAATCACGAACATGATGGGATCAGCGGCGAGGAGCGTTTAGCTGGCTCTGTTGAGTGGAACAAGCCGGCAATGCCCGCTTGACGGCACCGTAGGACCCCACTATTTGCGCTCAGCTCTCCGTAGGCGAATGCATGGCCGATAAACACTTGCGCAGTGGAGATGCCTTCGAAGCCGAGCTGACAGAGCGCCTGACTGGGAGGCCTCAATGGATTTCTTGGCTCCTGGTTGCTGGTTTAGCGGCGCTCGTCGCTCTGTTCGTGTTCTCGGACGCGCGGGAACTATGGCGCGTTGCCGCCGGCTTGAATTTGAAGGCTCTGCTTTTGCCGGTGGTCTGTTCCCTGCTCAGCTATGCGGCGATGGCGCGCTCGTATCAAGGAATCGCACGCGCAGCCGGATGTCACGTGCCGTATTGGGAGATGGTGAAAATTACGTTCGTGGCCAATTCCGTCAATTACGTGATTACCACGGGCGGCCTCAGTGGCTTTGCTGTTCGGATGTTCTTTTTTCTGCGCATGGGGATGCGCTCCGGCACAGCCGTAACCGTCTCTTTAGTGCAAACCTTTGTCACCAACCTGGTGTTGTTGTTCTTTGTCGTAGGAGGGGTTTACTACTTGTTGCGCACGCACGAGCTGCAAGGAGTCACCTTGGCGGTGATCGCGGCCCTACTCGTGCTTTTCGGCGTTGTGATGATCATTGCTCTTTTTCTTCTGCTCCACCGGCAACTTCGGCGGCGAACGTTGTTCGTGCTCTCCGAACTGGGTGATTGGATTTTACGGCACGTAGCGCCACGCCATAAGCCGCGCCGCGTGCGCATTTGGCGCTTTCAGCGGAATTTGGATCGCGGCATTGATTTTCTGCTGTCACGAAAACGTCACATGATCGGGCCGGTATTTTGGATCGTGGTGGACTGGTTGGGAACCTTATACATTTTGTCTACGGCCTTTTTGTGTGTTGGCGTCTCGGTTCCGATCACGTTCGTGGTCGTCGGGTTTGCTGTTGGCATCGTGTTGTCCTTGATTTCTCTGATTCCGGGCGGCCTCGGCGTGATGGAGGGATCGATGGCGGCAATTTTCGCGAGTTTGGGAGTACCCTTCGAGGCGGCCGTTGTTGCGGTCCTCCTGTTTCGCGTTGCCTATTACTTGCTGCCGCTTGTGATCAGCGTATTCTTTTTCCGCAACATGATGGCACAAACGGCGGAGGTGCGGTTGGCATTGGAAGAGTCCTGACCGCTGCAAGGGCGACTGCGAGAAGCGGGGCATCCTGTGCGGTTTGCGGTTGACAAGGCGGGCCCGTTGCAAGCATGTTGTGCTTGGGAGTGGATGGCGGAAATTCGTCGGAGGTGTGGCGATGAGGAAGAAGAAAAGCATCATCGTGCTGACCTTGGCTGCAGGGTGCATGGTCCTTCCGCTCTTGGCTCAAGCGGCGCCGGTAGCTCGGGTCACTTCTCTCACAGCACGTTCCGCTATTGTGATGGACGCAGAGAGCGGAGCCGTATTGTGGAGCCACAATCCCGATGAACCTTTGCCTCCAGCGAGTACGACGAAAGTGGTCACCGCCTTGTTGGCGTTGCAAAGTGGACGATTGACCGAGCCGTTTGTGGTGTCAAACACCGCAGCCCAGGCACCACCGTCGAAAATCGGGCTGAGACCTGGCATGACCCTGCGCCTGCGGGATCTCGTCTACGCCGTGATGTTGAACTCCGCGAACGATGCCAGCATTGTGATTGCGGAGGGCTTAGCTGGATCGGTTCCGGCTTTTGCGCGGCAAATGAACGCGCTCGCCCGCCGGTTAGGGGCGGAACGAACGAACTTCGTCAACCCCAACGGATTGCCTGCCGACGATCACTACTCTACCGCACGCGACCTCGCCACGATCTTTCGTTACGCAATTCGGCACCCGGTGTTTATGGAGGTTGTCTCGACCCGTTCAGGCCAAATTCGCCCGGAAAGTGGCGGCACACGCCCGATTGCTCTGCGCAATCATAACCGGTTGCTCGGGGAATATCCGATCGAGGTGGTAGGCAAAACCGGCTACACACGCGCGGCCAAGCGCTGTTTTGTCGGAGCTGCGCAGTGGAACGGCCAACGAGTGACATTTGCTGTGCTCGGTGCGACCGACCTTTGGGGCGACATTAAGAAGCTGTTGGCCGCTGTGTTCGAGCATGATCCATGGCCTCAGGTGCATCCTCGTGCCTTGCAGACGGCTCAAACTGGCGCAGAAGCGGTAGACGGAGGAGATGAGGCCGATCAACCTGGCGTTCGTGGCCGTTATGCGGTTCGTTTGGGCAGCTTCCGCAACTACGACGCGGCGCGCAAGGTGAGTGCTTCGCTCAAGCAACGGGGGTACTCCGTACGCTTGGAGCGGCGGCGGCGTAAGCGTGGCGCTTTGTACCAGGTAACTGTGGGTGGCTTTGCTGACCCGCGCGAAGCTCACAAGGTGGCTCAGGACTTACGTCGCAGCCACCATCGTGTGGGTGTTGCCGTCGTGCAGCGTTGACGGTCGAGTGTCGATCTTCGTTAGAACTTGACCCTGAGAACGCCAAGGCCAACGGCCCGGCTATTGCGCCCCCGATGCCAAATAGCGCCGCTGGATCTCGCGGAGCAGCGCGATGTTCTCCGAATGACCCGTCCGCCGTGCCGTGATTTTGCCTCGCAGCGGTCGGCCTAGTAAATACATGTCGCCCATAATGTCGAGGATCTTGTGGCGGGCGAGCTCGTCTGGGAAGCGTAGAGTTGTGTTGACGACCTTCTCGTCGTCGATGAGAATGCAATTATCCAGGCGGCCACCCGACGCCAGCCCCATCGCCGCCATTTGGGCAAGGTCCCGCACGAAGCCGAAGGTGCGCGCCGGCGCAATTTCATCACGGAAGGATGCCGGCCCGTGGTATACGTAGTGGTACAGCTGCTGGCCCACTGGCGGCGGATACTCGAGCAAGTAACTGATCGCAAAGCCGTCGAAGGGTTCAATGCGTATCCACTCGTTGGCTTCGCGGCGCACTTCGATCGTGTCATCGATCACGATCTCCTCTGCGGGCTCGTCCTGCTCCAACGTCCCGGCGCTCTCCAGCAGGTGGCAAAAGCCAATGGCAGACCCATCCAAGATCGGCACCTCCCCTTGGACCTTCACCAACAAATTGGTGACCCGATAAGCGTGGAGCGCGGCGAGGAGGTGCTCCACCGTGCGGATGGTGACGCCGTGGCGGTGTAGCGTGGTCGCGTAACCCGTGGAATCAACATAGTCCAAATGCGCGGGAACGGTCGCCTCGGCCGACAGGTTGGAAAACACAATTCCCGATCCCGCTGGAAGAGGCTGTAAAATGAGGCCAGTTTTCGCACCGCTATGTAGCCCGGTTCCCGTGTGCACCACGCTGCGCGCTACGGTTCGCTGCGCGGTCTGTTGTCCCTGCCGCCATGCACGGTTCGCGGCAACCGCGTCTGGAATTTGCCCCGATCCAAGCGCGCGGGGGGAACCAGCATCTCTGTGCTCTCGTTGGTGCTGGAGGGCGCGCTCAATTGTCGAGAGGAACCCGTCGAGAGAAAACGGCTTTTCGACAAAGTCGACGGCTCCGAGTTTCGTTGCCTTGACGGCGGTTTCGATGTTCCCGTGTCCGGAAATCATGACGACAGCGGGGCGGTGGGGCACATCTGGCGCCGCATTCAAGGCGCGGAGGAATTCCAAGCCATCCATTTCCGGCATCCAGACATCGACAATCACCAGGTCCGGCGCCGTCTTTCGAATGGCGGTGAGTGCGGATTTCCCGTCCTCGGCTTCGACGACGTTCAATCCCTCCTCGACAAGGATGCCCCTCAACGTAGCCCGAATTTCAGGCTCGTCATCCACCACCAAAACCGTTGCCATCGATAGACAACCTCCTCCCGAACTTCTCACACGCCCTAGAACGGACGGCCACACACCGCGATAGCATGGTTGCTCATAGCCTTGCTACCTCCCAGCACCGCTTGTGCAGAGACGCAGCCTGCAGTCCAATGCTGCACGGTCAGCTCTGGGCGAGCCGAACGCGTACCGCCTGCGCCCGATCCGAGGCCCGTACCGGAAAGTCGATCACGAATCGCGTTCCGCGGGGAACATTGTCAAAGACGCGGATATACGCCTGGTGCTCGGAAAGAATCGAGGAAACGATCGCTAGGCCCAATCCCGTCCCATCCTTTTTGGTCGAGAAATATGGCTCGAATAGCCGCGCTTTGACCTCCGCGCTCATTCCGCAGCCCGTATCGGCAACTTCAAGGCGCACTGTCTGCAACTCCCCGAGCCACAAGGTGCTCACGGTAACCTTGGCCTCGCCATCTACCGCCTGGCATGCGGCCACGGCGTTATCCAAGAGATTCACGAGTGCGCGCTTCAGCGTTTCGCGGTCGAGATCGAGCGGAGGCAAGAGAGGATCCGCGACGAGCACAAATTCGAGGTCCGGATGTGCTTGCCGAAACAGAGCAACGGCTTCTTCCACGAGCTTGTTCAAGTCGCTGGCCTCCAGGCGAATTGCGGGCAGCCGAGCGAAGCGCGAAAACTCGTCGACGAGTTTCTTGACCTCCTCCACCTGTGTCACGATCACCCGCACGCACTCGTCTAAAATGGCACGACCCTCGGCATCGAGCGCCACGGCGAGGCGCTTCTGCAATCGTTGGGCCGATAATTGAATCGGCGTAAGTGGATTCTTGATCTCATGAGCGAGGCGCCGGGCAACTTCACGCCAGGCCTCCATGCGCTGCACGCGCAAGAGATGGGTGACATCCTCGAAGAACAGGATCACGCCGTTCGGGCGCCCTTGCGCGTCGCCCAACGAACGAGCAGTGACGAGGGCGGCCAAAGGAGATTCCCCGCTTGCGAGCCGGAGTTGCTGTTGGACGTCACGCTGCGGGTATGCGGACACCTCTTGCACCATCTCCAGAAGCGGCGTCCATTGCTCTCCAACGAATACTTCTTCGCTGCGAGCTCCGGCAACTTGGGCGAGCCGAATCCCTAGCATCCGCTCCGCGGCAGGATTCACCGACGAAATGCGGCCCTCGCGATCGAGGGAAACCACACCCGCGGCAATATTTGCGAGCAGGCTTTCCACGTAGTTTCTGCGTTCAACCAGCTCCAAGTTGGTGCGCTCTAGCTGGTTGGTCATCTGGTTGAACGAGTCCACCAACACCGCAATCTCTTCGTCCGTGGCTGGCTCGATGCGGTAACTCCAATTGCCGCGCGCAATTTCACGTGTTCCCTCCGCGAGTTGTAACAGCGGGCGGGTGATATTTCGTGCTTGGCGAATGCCGAACCAGGTGGCAGAGAAGATGAGCACCAGGGTGAGCAAAGCGAGGGTCAGGATGTAACTATTCTTGACCGGCTGGCGCATGATATTGAGCTGCCGGTATTCCTCGAACGACCGTGCAATCGTTCGTACCGTTTCCGCCACGCTGCGAGGGACAACGTAAGCGACCCAGACCGAGCCGATGACCTGACCGCCGTCGCCGTGGATCGGTACCCCTACCCGCACCACGTCGGCCTTTCCCCAGCGGTGGGTCTCGGCAAAGTCATTGCCCCGCGCAACCCTCCGTGCGGCCTCGGTGGGTACCTCCGGTAAACGCGGTGCATCGCCCTCGCTCGCTTGCGCGAGAAGGCGCTGGTCGCTGCCGCGCAGCTCTATGTGCGCTAGTCCATATTCCGCGCGCTTTGCCTCGACCCATTGTTGCAAGGCTGCTGTCGGATCCGTCGCCAAGAGCCCGGCAGCTTGGCTTTGCCGACCCAACTCCCGCGCAAAGCGGAACGCCTGGTTTGCAGCAAACTGATAGTAGCTTTGCGCAATACTGACCGAGCCCTGTAACGCTGCCTCCACGCGACTGTTGAACCACGTTTGGAAGGCGAGTTGGAGGAAACCTTGCGCCACCCAAAACAGCAGGATACTGGGAGCCAGGGTCAAGGCCACAAAGGCTAAGACCAGGCGCGTGCGCAGGCGTGAGCCGAAGATCCCTCGCCGTCGCTCCCAAACGAGTTTTGCAACATTTCGTGTAACGAGGAAGACGAGAAGAATGAGCAGCAAGAGGTTGACGTTGATGAGCAAGAACGAGACTACGTTGTTGCTCATCGGGCCTGCATTCCTCGCCGGATCGTGGGACACCTCCCACCAAGCCAGGCCCACGAACAAGCAGCCGGCGACGATGAGCAGCCATGTCTCCCGGCGACGCCGTCGGCGCTCGTCTTCGGGTGGTTGCGAGTTGACTACCGTACCACCGCCCGTCGCGAATGGGGCACTCACGGCGAGCGAGTTTAAGGGGACCCTATCGGGCCTGCAAGCCAGCCGCCGCGCGAGGCGACCGTGAGCAACGAGCTTCCGCTAGCAGGGATTCGAGTTCTCGACCTCGGCACCCGCATTGCCGCGCCATTTGCAGCAACGCTGCTCGCCGAGTTCGGTGCCGAGGTGATCAAGGTGGAGCTTCCAGGGAGTGGGGACTTCCTACGGCAGATTGGCCCGTTCGAGGGCGACTACTCCCTTTGGTGGGCGGTGGACAACCGCTGCAAGAAGTCGATCACGCTGGACCTGCGCAAAGCGGAGGGACGAGAGCTGTTCTTACGTTTGGTTCCTCACACCGATGTGATTGTCGAAAATTTTCAGCCTGGGACTCTAGAGAGGTGGGGGCTGGATTTTCTTACGCTACGCGAGCGCAACCCGCGCCTGATTTTGGCGCGTGTGTCGGTGTACGGACAAACGGGCCCGTATCGAGACCGGCCGGGCTTGGATCGTATCGGAATTGCCTTTGGTGGGCTCTTGTACCTCACTGGGTATCCCGAGCATCCGCCTGTGCGCCCGGGAATCCTCGTGGCCGATTATTTGACGGGAGTGTTCAATGCCTTCGGGATCCTGTTGGCCCTGTTCCACCGGGAACGTGGCGGCCCGGGGCAATGGATCGACCTTGCGCTGTACGAATCCGTATTCCGTGTTCTCGAGTACACGGCTGCTGCCTACGACCGGCTGGGCTTGGTGCGCGAGCGCGAGGGCAACCGGCTGCGGAATTCGGCTCCGCTCGACAATTGGCAGACGAAAGATGGCCAGTTCATTTGCATCGTGGCTGCGGGTGACGTGCTGTTTCGTCGCTTAGCGCAAGCGATGGGACAGCCGGAGCTGGTCAACGATCCGCGTTTTGCGACGTTACAGGATCGTGCCGCTCACGCTGAGGAAATTCATGCCATCGTGGCTCAGTGGGTGGGCCAACATACCGCGACAGAGATCGAGGAAATTTTGGTAGCGGCCGAGGTTCCGGTGTCGCGGGTTTACTCGATTGCAGACATTTTTGCCGACCCCCACTACCGTGCCCGGGGAAGCCTTACGGCGGTCGAGGATAGCGTGGTCGGCACGATTCGCATGCAGGGGGTGTACCCGCGCCTTTCGGAAACACCTGGGCGGATTACCCGGGGTGCACCTCGTTTAGGAGAACATAACAACGAGATTTACGGTGGCTTGTTGGGCCTCTCCTCAGAGGAGCAAGAACAACTGCGTAAGTTGGGGGTGATTTGACGGTGCAAGACTCCGACAATGACCAAATTCTGACTGCCCTGGCGGAACGTGCCTTGGCCTTTGTTCCCCAAGCCGGAACGGTGGGGTTAGGAACTGGCCGGGCAGCTTCTGCATTCGTACGTGCTCTGGGCGCCTTGCCCGTAGAGCGAACGCGACGCCTGAGTTGCGTGGCCACCTCCGAGGCCACTGCCGAACTAGCCCGATCGGTGGGCTTGTCGCTCGTGACTTTGGCTGATGTGGAGTCGGTGGACGTGACCATCGATGGTGCCGACGAGGTGGCACCCAATCTCGACCTGATTAAGGGTTACGGAGGGGCGTTGGTCCGTGAAAAGGTGGTTGCGGCGACCTCCGCCAAGCTGGTCATTGTCGCCACACGAGACAAATTAGTGCCTCGCCTGGGCATGCGCGGAAAGTTGCCAGTAGAGGTCGTGCCGTTTGCCTGGCCGTTTTGCCGTAGGAAATTGCGGGAACTGCTCGGCCAGGAACCTTTATTGCGTCAAGACGGCAATCGACCTTACGTGAGCGACGGAGAAAACTACATTCTCGATTGTCCCATCGGACCCATCGATGATCCCCCACAGCTCGAGCTTGCGATCCGCGCCATCCCTGGCGTTGTCGGAACCGGCCTATTTCTCGGCCTCGCCAGCGTGGTTCTCGTTGGCGACCAACACGGCGTAGAGGAGCGCAAGCGGTAGGGGCAAGAACCGTGCACCATCGTACGCTCAGGAGCACCCACGGCGGTTCGCACCATCCAATGCATGCTGTCCTTAGCCTCCCGTCCGCGCTTCCTGGTATTTCATTACAAAGTCCCGAATCTCGCCAGGATGCTTCGCGACCGCCCAGTGCCAGAGGCCGAACCCACCATGGGTGTTCACTGCCTTTGTCCACTCGTCGAGATAGCGGCGCTTGACTTCGTCCTGTTCCGTATCCTGACCCTCCGTTTCCAACACGAGGTACTCACCGTTCTTGACCCGCACCAAGAAATCGGACCGATACTTCCGCACGACGCCGCGATACACGTAGAGCACCTCAAAGCCCAGGTGGTTGTTTTTGACCCAGGCGGCCACCACGTGGCTGTGATCGAGCACAAAAGCGTCGGACGCCTCCCAGGTGCTGTCATAGACGCAGAAATTGATGTGAGATTTCTTCGTCCGCTCACACGGCTTGCCCGTGGACCAGGTGCGCATGTCCCCCGTTGAACGGATGGGATGATCGTGGTCGAAGACCGGCTCCAGCCGCTCGGTGTTCTCCTGCCGCACCGCCTCCCACACGTGTTGGACGACCCGGGACATATCTAGCGTGATGATTAGGCGTCGGCGTAACTCATCCTGATCGAAGGGCGGCGGCGTGATCGCAATGCGGTCCGACGCGATGAACTGCTCGACGATCTGCACCAGTTGCGCGAGCAGCACTTCGCGGCTGCCTCGCCAGGTATGCTTCATCTGGTCGAACACGTCGCGCGCGGTCTCGAAGATGATGCGCTGGGTGCGGATCTCACGCGCCAGCCGCTCCAGCTCGATGCGATTGATCTTGGTCACGTCCGGCTTGCCTTCCAGGATGGGCGCCAGTTCGGCTACCTGCGCCGTTTGCGCCGCGTCCAGTTCCAGCGGACGCACGTTCGACCAGTCCAGCGTTAACCTGGGCTGAAACACGCGCTCGATGCGCACCACATTCGGCCAACAGATTTCGAACTCTGCCTTCGCAGGATCGGGCTCGACCGCGGTCTTGGGCATTGGTGGCGGTGGTGGACCTTCTTCCCCGCCTTCGTGCGGCAAGAAGGTGAAGGGTACGCCGAAGATGTTGACGTACTCCGGCTCGAACAGCCCCGTCTTGGGGTTCACCTCGTAGGAGGTGCGCCTCAAGCCCCTCCCCACCACCTGCTCGCAAAGCAACTGGCTGGTGAAGGCCCGCAGTCCCATGATGTGGGTAACGGTCTTGGCGTCCCATCCCTCGGAGAGCATCCCGACGGAGATGACGTTTTGTATCTTCTCCCCGGGTTGTCCTACCTTGCCCACCGTGTCAACAATCTGGCGAAGCCGCTCCGCCTGCTCCGCTTTGGTCAACTTGCGCGCCGCCGGGGTGACGACCTCATCCTCCGCCGCGCTGTCTTCTTCTGAACCTTGCACAGCGACAAGCGGCGCTTCTTGCGCCTCGGCCTCACCGAGTACCTTCGAGTCGATATGCAACATGCGCTCGGGATCGCACAGCTCGTCGATGAGAATGCGCCGCGAATCGAATGCGTGCTTCACGCGTGCGGCCGTTTCAGTGCGGTTGCAGACGGTGATCATCACGGGCGGTGTGGGTATTCCGGCTGCGCGCCATGCCTCCATCGTTTCGCTCCAGTCGTAGCCCAGCAGGTAGTAAGCGTTGAGCACCAGGTCGGGCAGCGGTTCTTCGGGGCTGGCGCGACGGTTGAGGTCGTCCTTGACCTCCGGGTCGTTGTAGATGTGGTAGAGGCGTGACTTGTAGGTCTTCGCATCCGGCCCCGCATCATCGCGCACCACGACGCGCGGGTCTTCACCAAGCCCGATTCGATGGCGTCGTTCAGTCCAAAGTCGCTGACGATCCAGCCAAAAAGCGCCTCGCCGCTGCTTTGCTTGCCCGATGGCGTGAAGGGTGTGGCGGAGAAGTCGTAGCACTTGAGGATTCCGCGCGAGCGGTGAAGCCGATCTAGGCCACCGATCCACACTGTCGCTTCCTCGGCGCTGTCCTTGAGGTCACGTTGGCGCAGGTATTTGCCTTCAGCCTCCCAATTGACGCGCCAGGCATGGTGCGCCTCATCGTTGATAACCAGGATGTTGCGGGCTTTGGCCATTTCGCCCAGCACCTCGCGGGTATAGGCCTCGTCGCTCTTCGCCCCCCGCTTGTCCACGCTCTTGCGCTTCTTGATCTGCTCCTCGCTCTCCCACGCGAGCGCGTGCCAGTTGCGCAACAAGACCTTCCCCTGCCGCAGCTTGTCGAGTAGGGCCGAGGGCACGATGTCGAAGGCCTCGTAGTAGTTGCCGGTTGCGGCCGGCTCCAGCACCTCCAGCCGCTTTTTCACCGTCAGGCCCGGGGCAATCACCAACACGTTCTTGGAAAAGCGCGCATCCTGCGGTGCAGCGACTTTGTTCAGGATGTGCCAGGCGATCACCATCGCCATCACGATTGTCTTGCCCGTGCCGGTGGCCATTTTGCAGCACTGGCGCACGAAATCCCCGCCGTCGCCGGGAATCTCGATGCCGACCCGCTCGGCGGCCGGCGATTCCGTGAGCCAGATGAGCGTCTCGACGGCTTCCAGTTGGCAGAAGAAGAACCGCTGGTCGCGCTCCGCATCGCGCCAGTGCCCGAGTAGACGCTTGGTGATGCTGGTGACATCCGGATAGCCCTTCTTGCGCCAGGCCTTCACGCGTGGACGGATTTGGTTGACCAGCGGAATCTCGACGAATATGCCGGGGTCATCAAAGGAGCGTGAACCCGGCGTCGCCACCACATAACCCGCCGGGCGCCGGCCTTCCACCAAATCGAAGGTGCGTGTCTCGCGGTCGTAGCGCCAGTGCCGTGCCGGCTCCTCGTAAGGCGAGTTGATAATCAGGCGGTCGATGGTGGTGCGCGGCGCCGCGATAGCCTCTAGCTGTTTCAGGCGACTTCGGGGACGGATTCGAACAACAGCCGCCGGATGTCGATCCCGGGAGCGCGTTTCGATAGGTAGAGCATCTCGATGCCCACGACGCGGTCCTGATCGTCGTAGTCGACAATAATGCCGGGCGAAACTTCCTCCGAACGGTGCGCGGGCGCTTCGCTCAGAGTGAGATACAGGGCATCGGCCTTCTGGTCCACTTTCAGCTTCATGGGAGCGTCCTCCTTCGATCGAAGAATGCCGTCACGACGTGCGGCGGCGTTTTTTCGCAGTTGACGATCACCCGCAATACCCGCGCGGAACGCCGATGCGCGCAAGGCGATGTTCCAGGTCCGGGTCCACCGGGTCCACCTCGGTCGCCTCCGGCGCGGTCAAGGCCTTTTCCAGCCAAACGGTCTGAATGCGTCGCTTCTGCAGAGCATCACGGGCATGTTCCGTAAGCACGTAGTCCATCAGGCTTGCCTATCCAAGGCGATGACCTTCAGGCTCTCGATCCCCCGGTCGTCCACGATCTTGACCGCGATGCGCTTGTGCTCGCCCGGCTCGAAGGGGAGCGACACCGTGCCGCGGTAGGCCTCGATGCGCTCTTCGTCGATCTCGGCCTTGAGGTTCCTTGCCAGCCGCGCGCAGCCCTCGTTGTCTCCGGCCATCGGGAAGAAGACCTGCCGCGGGTAGAGGCTGCGCCCGTCGTAGTCGGTATCGAGCATCCAGACCGCGATCCTGTCTGCGCCGCCCGATTCGATCTGGCCCCTCTTGGTGTTGTAGTAGTCGAATCCGTGCACAGAGACGCGGAGCTTGTCCTTGTCTTCGCCCTCGGCGATGCGCTCGACCTGCACGTCCGGCTGGCCGATGAGCCAGAAGGACTCGTTGCTCGCGCGCTTCTTCTTGAGGTCGTCGGTCAAGAGGTCGGCGTTCATCTGCACCTTGAGCAGCGTCACCCCCGGCCAGTTCGTCTCGTCGATGTCTTTCGCGGCCTCCGGGTCGAACTGGAAGGCGGCGAAGACGATGAGTTTTGGCTTAGGTACCAGCGTCTGCGCCTCCTCGATGGCCTGGGCCACCTGCCGCTGCTCGAGCGGCGCGTGCTCCGGGCCGAAGGAGACGACCACGCGCATTGGGTTGTACGCCGGCCCAGTCTCGCGCACCAAATCGGCGCCTTCGTCGTTGGGTTTGGTTTCGCCCTCGGCATGCAGCCAGCGGCAGCCGGGAAGCGGCTCCAGCCGGGCGAAGCGGATGTACTGCCCGTTCTTGCCGCGGATACCGGTCTTGAGCAATTCATCGCGCCATTCGGCCTGCCGCAGCGTCGCGCCGGAGCGGGCGATTGAGGCGTCCGCCGGCTGGGGCTTGTCCTCGAGAATCTCGTCCGGCGACTTGACAACCGGCGCCGGCACCGCCTCCACCGTGAAGGGACCGGTCACGCGCACCTTCTTGCGGTCCACGTAGGGCTGGTCGCAAAGCGTCTCCTGCGGTGCGTGGCGGGCGATGGCCTCGCCCATCTCCTGCTGCATCGCACGCCGGGCAGCGTGGAAAGCCTCGAAGGGCTCGCGCGCCGCCTTCGGCCAGTCGGCGGGAAACTCGAAGGGCACTTCCCATTCCACGAGTTCGTTGACCTTCACCACCTGGCCGCCCGGCATCGTGAAGGTCGCCGAGTCGGGCGCGAAGAAATCCACGAACTGCCCGGCGCGGCCGCCCTGCGTGACCTTGAGCTTGAGCGGCTTGCCCCTGAGCGCGGCATTGAGATCGGCAAGCGCCCGCTCGATCGCCGGGTGCATGCGGGCATAGATGCCGTCGACCTCCCGATTGTTGGCGATGGACTTGAGCGTCACATGCGGCACGGTCTTGTACTTGAACCCGCTGCCCACGCCTTCTTTGGGATGCGCCAGCTCGTAGTAATCGAAGACGGCGGTCATCAGCCGCTGACGCGCGAGCGTGATCGCCACGCGCGAGGTGTCGCAGGTGATCCAGCGCCGGCCCCACTGTTCGGCCACGTAAGCGGTCGTGCCGCTGCCGCAGGTCGGGTCGAAGACCAATTCGCCAGGGTCAGTGGTCATGAGGAGGCAGCGTTCAACGATTTTTGATGACGTTTGCACTACGTAAGTCTTGTCGTCTGAGCCCATGACATCCGCCCACAATGTCGTAATCGATGCTACTGGAAAATCGTCAAGATAACGGATGAATCGCGGGGTCTTCCCGGAGGTGTAGATCCGCCCCGCGGTCGCTAGTCGCATCATGTTTGGTTTCGTCGTTGACCACTGACGGTTCGGCGGCAGCGAAAACCTCTTACCCTCCAACTCGAAATCGTAGAGGCAGGATTCCACACCAGCGAACATCGTGTGCAGGGCGGTCGGCTGGAAGACCCGAGCGTAGTTTGGTAGCTCGTGGGCTTCAGCGATTGCGATGTCCTTTCCGTTTGGAAGTCGGGCGTAGCGGTACTGCCCTGCGACGCCGCTATCCGTTTTGTCTAAATAGAGCTGTCTATACTTCAGCCGGGCTTTATCTTTGGCACACCAAACGATGAAATCAGCAATAGCGGTAAGACCAGCCGAGCCAAGACCCCCGTCTTTCGGGCAGTGATCAGGCCAGCGAAGTTGGCTGCTCCAAACACCTCATCCATCAACTCACGCACGTGGTGCACGTTCTCATCGCTGATCTGCACGAAGATGCTGCCGCTCTCGCTGAGCAGCTCCCGCGCCAGGAGCAGCCGGTCGCGCAGGTAGGTGAGGTAGGAGTGGATGCCCAGCTCCCAGGTGTCGCGAAAAGCGCGGATCTGCTCCGGCTCGGCGGTGAGGTCTTCGTCCTTGCCGTCTTTCAAGTCGCGCTTGTTGACGAAGGGCTGGAAGTTGGAGCCGTACTTGATGCCGTAGGGCGGGTCGATGTAGATCATCTGCACCTTGCCCGCCATGCCTTCTTTTTCCAGCAGCGAGTTCATCACCAGCAGCGAATCGCCGGCGATGAGGCGGTTGGTCCAGCCGTGCTTGTGCTGATAGAACTCGATCGCCTGCCGCAGCGGTTCCCTGGGCTCTTCCTCGAAGAGCCCGAGCTGCTGCGAGCCGCCGTTGCCGTTCTTCTTGCGCACCGCTTCGATGATGATGCGCGGGTCGATGCCCTCGTGAACGTGCAGCGAGACGGTGGGCACTTCGAACGAGGTGTGTTCGGTCTTGCCGGCCCAGACCAGTTGCGGGTCGAGGTGGGGATCGTACTGATAGCGCTTTTTCTTTTGGCCCGCGTCGGGGGCGGTGTTCGGCGTCACCAGCCCAACCGGAGGTTGTTAACGCGCTCCTTGTCCCGCTGCTCGTAGGATTCGATCGGGCGCTTGGCGTTTGTCTTCTTTGGTGCCATCGACTTCTTCCCGTCCGTCGTGTTATGCGCTGCTTCGGAAAGCTAGCCGGGGGCCTCGCCCCACTGCCGAGCACCGCCCCGGCTGCTCAGCCAATTCACCCTAGGAGAGATCGCGGCGGACCTCACGCTTCGCCGGCGAGCATTGAGCGAGCGATTTGCGACACTTGGATTTCGTCAGTGCCGCCATAAATTTGCAAGACCTTGGCATCGCGGCAGAGTTGCTCCACACCAAACTCGGCCATGTAGCCGTTGCCGCCAAACAGCTGCACCGCTTCGAGGGTCACCTCCATCGTCGCTTGCGCTGCGTAGAGTTTGTTGGCTGAGGCCTCGGCAAAGCTTAGCGACTTTCCTTGCGCGGCAAGCTCGATTTGCCGGAAGAGCATGTTGCGGATGTTCATCCGCGCTACGTACATTTTGGCGAGCTTGAGTTGGATGAGCTGGAACTCGCCAATCGGCCGCCCGAATTGCACACGTGTGCGCGCGTACTCCGTGCAGAGTTGGATGCAGCGCTCCACGATGCCGTACGCCATCGCCACCACACCGGAACGCTCGGCGCCAAACGTCGCTTTGGCTCCGCTTTTACCGCCGTAAGCATCTTCGCTCTCGCCCAGGAGGCGTTCCTTGCCAGCGCGGACATTGTCGAGAAACAGCTCGCCCGTCGGCGACGAGTGCATACCCATCTTCTTGAGCGGCTTCGATTGTTCCAAGCCCTCCATGCCGCGGTCGAGGATGAACGCCACAATTTTGCGATCGCGGGGCGGTGTGACTCCGTCGTCCAGCTTGCAAATGAACACGATGGTATCCGCATAGGGGCCGTTGGTGATGAAGGTTTTTTGCCCGTTCAGGATGTACGTATCCCCATCGCGCCGCGCGGTGGACTTCATGCCACCAAAGGCATCGGATCCGGAGCCGGGTTCCGTGATTGCCCAAGCCCCGATCTTCTCCAAAGTGAGCAGGGGCAATCCCCAGCGATCCTTTTGTGCCCAGGTTCCTTTGCTCATGATCGCCCCGGCAGTCAGACCCATGCTTACGCCCATGGCCGTGACTAAGCCTGGACAATATTTGCTGAGCTCGATTATGGGGATGATTTGCATGGCCATGGCCTCGGCAGCTTGCGGCCCAGCCTTAGGTGGGCCATCCTCGCTACCGCTCTCCCCGCGAAGAGCCTTGGCCTTTTGTGCCTCATAACGTGCCCGAGCAGCTTCCGCGATGCCGAATTGCTGCACCAATTTGCGCATAATGCCGTAAGGCGGCAAATCGCCATGCTCGAGCTCTTTGAGGTTGGGAAGAACCTCGGCCTCGATAAATCGCCGCATCATGTCCTGGATCATGCGGTGCTGCTCGCTCCACTCGATCATGAATCTTCCTCCTGAAGCGCTTGGCCTTGCCCGTACCTTCGTGCGGAATTCGTTGCAACACGGAGGGAGTGTGAGGTGGCGAGCTCTGCGCGTGCCTGCGCCGTTGGGGAAGATTGGATAGAGGCGACGTCGCCCCGAGGTCGGGCGCCTGAAGTATCTGTCTTCCACCGAGGGGGCTCTCGCGGTGTTGGCGTTTTGGGCAAGAAAGAAGGAAGCTCAGGGCTTGGTTGTAGGGGTTGCGGCTTGCAAGTAGCCTGCAGCGCGGTGGTGTGAGAGCGGTGGTGCGAGAAAGGTTCGTGTGGCAGTAGCGGCGGTCACAGCCGTGCCCACTCGTTGCTTGCTTGGGGAGTTCGATTGGGCGTAATCTCTTAACCGATGGCCTCTCCCCGCAGGCGACTATTCAAGCCCTTCCCTTTGGGAAAACGGGAACGGGTCCGTTCAGCGGCGGGCGCTTTGCTTGCGTTCAATGCCGCCGCGGGGATCGTTGCCGGAGTGCTGTTGTATCAAGTGGGTAAGGACCACGAATACCTGCCGCCGCTCTTTTTCGCCGTGAGCCAAGCACTCCTGTGGTTGTACTTGGGGGTATCCGTCCTCACCTGCTTGCGGTACCGCAGCGGCGAGTTCGGCCCGAGAACCGTGGCGTGTGACATCCTGACCACGTTGGCGGTGTTGTTGTGGATTGGGGTTGCGACGGGAGGAGTGGCGAGTCCGGTTGCCCTGCTCGCTGGGGCCAAAGTGGCCATATCCGGTCTGATGTTTGGCGCAGCTACCGGAGCGGTGGCCGCTGGGTTCGCTAGCATGTTCTTGGGGAGTTTTGCCGCCATGAACCGGCTGGTCGGCGCTCGGGCTGAGGAGTTGGTGGCGCTGCACGGGGAGTTCTTCTGGGCATATTGCCTTGCTTACGGGGTGACAGTGACGGCCTTCGTATGGGCTGCCCTGCATTTGGCAACGAATGCAGCCGAAAGTCGGGTTGAGGCGCAAAGGGCACGCCGTGCGGTGGAACGCGAGCGCCAAGCCCTGGCAACGACTCATGCCCTTCTGCGTGTAAGTAACGCATTCTCGCAATTGGCCGAGCCTCGCGAACTGCTCGAAACCGCCTTGGAGGTCGGGCGAGAGCTGTTGCACGCTGACTTCGGTACGGCGCTGCTGTGGAACGAGGAGACGAGGGCCTATCGGGAAGTGGCCGCGAGCGGGCTCGGGGCGGGGAAGGATGAGCTTCGAGGAGAGGTCAGCGGCGAGCACGCCAAGGACCTCGAATGGGCGCGCAGTTTGGGGCACTGCGTCATCGCGGGAGCGCGGATCGGTTTTGAGAGCCAAGCAGGTGCGGACACATCGGTCCTTTTAGTGCCGCTCAAGGTCGAGAACCACTTCCATGGGGTCCTCCAATTTGTGCGCTCTCGCGAACGTCCATTCACCCAATACGAAATCCGGTTGGCTGACGGCTTGGGGACACAACTTGCCCTCGCCTTGGAGCGAGCTCGCCTGGTCGAGCAGAGCTACCGTTTGCTTCGCGCCGTCGAAAGCACGGGGGAGGGGGTGCTGATACTCGATCACCGCGGTCGGATTCAGTTTGCGAATCGCGCATTTCTGCAAGTATTCGGTTACGACTGGGAGGCCGTGCGTGGTCGTGTCGCCACCGATTTTGCCCAGCCCCCGGCGCTGGGCTGGAGTGCGCTGAATGAGTCGATCGTGTCACGGCGCCATTGGCGGGGCGAGATTGAGGTGCGAGACGGAAATGGGACACTCGTGCCTGTCCGTTTGCACGCCAACAGTATTGTCGACCCGCAGGGAAACATCGAAGGCGTCGTTGCCATTGTCGAAGACGTGCGCGCAGAAAAAGAGATCCAGGAGCAGCTCACGCGCGCCAACCGGTTGGCTGCGGCTGGAGAGCTTGCTGCTGGTCTTGCTCATGAGCTGAACAACGCTTTGGCCGCCATCCTGAGCCAAACCTCAATGGCGCTTTCTGCTGCAACCCCTGACCCTGCCTTGTTCAAGCGAACGCTCGATCGAATTGAAGGGCAGGCGCGACGGATGGCAGGGTTGGTTTCTGCCGTCCTCGGCTTTGCGCGACCGAAGCCGCCCCAACTCCAACGCGTTCGGTTGAGCGAGCTTGCTCAGGCGACAGTGGAGCTGTTTGCCCCGGAGTGTCTGCGCAGGGGCGTGGAGATGCGGGTGGAAGATCAATCTCACGGCCTGAAGGTGGAGGCTGACCCAGCACAGGTTCAGCAGGTGCTCATGAACTTGCTCACAAATGCGTTGCACGCTTTGCGAAAGGAGCCTGGCGGCAACATTACTGTACGTGTTATCCGTGCGGGCGATTTCGGAGCCATCGAAGTCGAGGATAATGGCACGGGCATTCCGGCGGAGTTGTTACCGCGAATCTTCGACCCATTTTTCACCACGAAAAAGGCGGGCACGGGCCTGGGCCTTTCGGTGAGCTATGCCATCGCCCGCGAACACCGGGGGAATCTTACGGTTCATAGCCAGCTAGGTTCTGGCAGTACGTTTCGCTTGGAGCTCCCTGTGGCACAGCCGGCAAGTGCGGCGGTGCGCGTGGTTGCGTCCAGTCCAACGCCGGTGCGCCACGCCTTGGTGGTGGACGATGATGACCTTGTAGCCACGGGCTTGGCTTCCATGCTCGAACGGGAAGGATTGCAAGTGGAACGAGCCGCAAGTGGACAGGAAGCGATCGACCGCTGCGCGAGTCGTTACTGGGATGCGGTGTTCCTCGACCTTCGTTTGCCGGATATCAGCGGGCTGGATGTTTACCGTTGGTTGGCGGAGCACCGTCCCGACGTGGCTCGCGGCGTTGTATTTGTGAGTGGCGGGCTTTGGCGGGGAAGCGGGTGGCGTGCTCGGCTACCGGATCAACCGGTGCTGGCCAAACCCTGCTCCGCCGAGGAACTCCGCGCTGTGCTGAGTACCGTGCGTCAGTTGCGCGATGCCGCCTGAGCGGCTTGGTTGGGGAGCAAGCTACTATAGGCCTACGAAACCACCTCATCTGTTAGGCGACGGGACTTTCTGGTGACCTCACATAAAGGACGCATCTGCATGCAGGTTGCTCGCCCAAATTCAAGGTTCCGGGTGCTGCCAAAGTTCAGCACCGCAATGCTGGCCGAAGGGCTGTAAACTCGAATCAGAGATCAGAACCAGCCTAACTCGAGTTTGGCCGCATCCGACATCATGTCGTGGTGCCAGGGCGGATCGAAAACTACCTGCACGTCTGCCTCTTTGACGCCGGGGATGCTTTCCACTTTCTGACGGATATCGTGAGCCAGCCAGTCGCCCATTCCACAGCCTGGGGCCGTTAGGGTGAAGCGAACTTCCACGCGGTACCCGCCGCCCTCGAGAGGCTTGACCTGGCACGAGTACACCAAACCGAGGTCGACGATGTTCACCGGAATTTCCGGGTCGTAACAGGTCTTGAGCTGCTCCCACACCGCCTTTTGCACCTCTTCGGCCGACGTAGGTTCGCTGACAGCTTGGGCATTCGTGGAACTGGGCTCCGGCTGTAGGCCAAGCGCATCTGCGTCTTTGCCTTCGACTCGAGCCAAGCCCCACGGCGTGAGCACGGTGTATGTTCCACCGAGCGACTGAGTGATGCGGACCTCGGTCCCGGCCGGGAGCGTCAGAGGTGCTCCACTGGGGATTTGTATAGCCGCGACTTCGCGCCGCAAGGAGATCAGTTCTTCGCTGTTCCACATAGTTCGAGCTCGTCACCTCACTCTGTCGATACTGGCTCCTTCGCTCCGAACAAGGCGGCCTTCAGTGTATGCCAGGCCAGCACTGCGCATTTGACACGCGAAGGGAATTCGCGAACACCAGCGAACACTTCGAGCTTTCCAAGTTCAGGTGCTGCCACCGCTTCCTCTTCAGTAAGCAAACGATGGAACGCCTCGAACATCCGCTCCACTTCCGCGCGACTTTTGCCCTTGATTGCTTCTGTCATCATCGAAGCGGAAGCCATCGAAATGGCACAACCTTGTCCCTCAAATGCGGCGTCGCGCACGGTGCCGTTGTCGCACGCTAGGTAGACGGTAACTCGGTCCCCACAGAGTGGGTTGAACCCTTCGGCCCGGCACGATGCATTTTCCAGTCGGCGAAAGTTTCTCGGCCGCCGGCCATGGTCCACGATCATCTCTTGATACAGCTCGCGAAGCTCTGGGGCGACCTTCATGCAAACACCTCGCGCACTTTTTCCACCGCAGCAGCAAGCGCCTCTGCCTCGGCCAACGTGTTGTAGAAGGCGAACGAAGCCCGGGCAGTTGCAGCCAGGCCAAAACGCCGCATGAGTGGCTGGGCGCAATGATGGCCAGCTCGAATGGCAATTCCCTCCCGATCCAAGATCGTCCCAATGTCGTGCGGGTGAACTCCGTCCAACGTAAACGAAATCACGGCAGCTTTGTCACGCGGCGTGCCAAGAATGCGGACTCCTGGAACCGCCTCCAGGGCACGAGTTGCACACTGCAAGAGTTCGCGTTCGTGCCGGTGAATGGCGGCAAACCCAATTTGCTGGACGTAAGCGATCGCCGCTCCGAGGCCAACCACCTCGGCAATGGGTGGCGTTCCAGCCTCGAATTTGTGGGGAATCTTGGCCCAGGTAGACTCCTCAAAAGTCACGGTTCGGATCATTTCGCCACCCCCTTGGTAAGGAGGCATGGCGTCCAGCAGCTCTGCCCGTCCCCACAACACGCCGACCCCAGTGGGCCCGAACAGCTTGTGGCCAGAGAAGGCATAGAAATCACACCCGAGCTCGCTGACGTTCACTGGCAAGTGCGACACCGCTTGCGCTCCGTCCACAACGACTTTCGCGCCCACCTCCTTTGCGGAGCGCACGATCTCCCGAATTGGGTTTACAGTCCCCAGCGCGTTGGAAACGTGTGCGACCGAGACGATTTTCGTTCTCGGCCCGAGCAGTCGCTCGTAGGCCTCGAGGCAAAGATCCCCCGCATCATCGACCGGAACAACCTGGATTTTCGCCCCAGTCGCGGCGCAGACGAGTTGCCACGGCACGATGTTGGAATGGTGCTCTAACGTTGTGAGCACGATTTCATCACCGGGGCGCAGCAGGAGCTTGCCGAGGCTCGCAGCCACTAAATTGATCGCCTCGGTGGTGCCGCGCGTGAACACGATCTCGCTCGCGTCCTCCGCACCGATGAACCGCTGCACCTGTTGCCGCACAGCCTCGTACCGCTCGGTCGCCTTCTCCGAAAGGTAATGGAGCCCGCGGTGAATGTTGGCGTTGACCTGCTCGTAAAACTTGGAAACTGTTTCGATCACCGCCCGCGGTTTCTGCGTGGTGGCTGCGTTGTCTAGGTAAACGAGCGGCTTACCGTAGACGGTTTGATGAAGGATGGGAAAATCCTCGCGAATCCGGTCGACATCCAACGCGGCTTCACTGCCCCGGCGAACCGGTGAGGTGGCTTGGATCATGCGGCATTCTCCTCCGGTGCTGCGGCAAGCCGCCGCCGTAGGATACCTTGTAAGGTGGCCCGCGCAGGCTCCAGTTCCACTCGCTCGACAATCTCGTTGGCGAACGCGTAGATGAGTAGTCGGCGGGCGTCTTCGGCGGCGATGCCTCGGGATTGCAGGTAAAAGAGCGCGCTCTCGTCGAGGCGGCCAATGGCAGCACCGTGGCTGCACTTCACGTCGTCCGCAAAGATCTCGAGCTGCGGTTTGGTGTCGATCTCGGCATCGTCCGAAAGCAGGAGGTTCTTGTTCATTTGTTGGGCATCGCTTTTCAGAGCGCCGGGACGAACGAACACCTTGCCATTGAACACCCCGTGCGCCGAACCATCGAGAACGCCCTTGTACAATTGCCGGCTCGTCGTCCGGCCACTGACGTGGTCGATCGCCGTGTGGTGATCCACCAGTGTCGGCCCGTCGGCAATGAACAAGCCATCCAGGTATGTCGCCGCGCCAGCGTCTTCGAGCCGTGTCTGAATTTCCACCCGAGCCCAGCGGCCACCGAAGGTGAACACGCGAGAACGGTAAACGCTGTCGGCTGCTTGCCGAACAGCCGTCGTGCCCATGTGCATCAACCCGTCTCTCTCCTCGACAATGCGCAGGTGGGTCAAGGTCGCCCCTCGACCGAGTACAATCTCGGTTACCGCATTTGTGAACACAGCCACGGGGCTATGACCTGCCCAAAACTCAACCACGGTTGCTGCCGCGCCATCCTCCAAGACAATCAGGTTGCGCGGGCAAAGGATCGTCGGTCGCGCCACGGTTGTGTTCACGAAGAGCAACTGGATAGGGGCAGCCACTCGCGTGCCCGCGGGAACGTGCACGAACCCGCCGTCTTGCACCAGTGCTGTGTTCAAGGCGGCAAAGGGGGCTTCGTCGCTCGCAATGGAGCTTCCTAAAGAGCGGCGGACAAGAGCCTCCTCTGCCGTCAGTGCTACCCGCAGCGGATGCACCCGCACGGTGTTTGGCAGCTCGCATCCTTGCACTCCCTCGTGCGTGGCTTGTCCCAGCAAAAACCGGAGTGTGGCGGACGCGTTGATCCCGAACCGGTCTCGGGATGTCTCGGCGAGCAGATCTGGGCTCGGTGGAGGGGGCAGGGAAAAGGGCTCGCGGGCGATGGGGGAAACATCGGTGTACTTCCAGTCTTCCACGCGGGCTGTTGGAAAGCCCATGCGACGAAACGCCTCCAGGGCGTGAGCACGGAGCGCTCGCAGCCAGGATGGGCTCGCGACCTCGAGTTGCTGCATAGCTTCCTCGTAGAGGGTGAAGCCATGGGCTGGCGGCATGGAGCGCGCATCACGGGGAAGCGGGCGCGGGATCGCCGTGGTGGCTCGGGTGCTCATAGGAGTGAGGCCGACGCGTGGGATTCGAGCTCGGCGTAGCCGCGCCGTTCGAGCTCGTGGGCGAGCTCGGGGCCACCAGAGCGGACGATCCTGCCGCCAATCAGCACATGCACGAAATCTGGAACCAAATACTCCAGCAGCCGTTGGTAGTGGGTAATGGCGAGCACGGCGTGCTGGTCGTTGCGCAAGGCATTCACGCCGTCGGCCACCACGCGCAACGCATCGATGTCCAGTCCGGAATCGGTTTCGTCCAAAATCGCCAGCGTAGGTTCCAAAATGGCCATCTGCAGAACCTCGTTGCGTTTTTTCTCGCCGCCGGAAAATCCCTCGTTGACGGAGCGCTTCAGTAGCCGCTCGTCGATGCCAACGAGTTTGGCTTTGTCACGGACCAACTGTAAAAAGTCCATGGCATCGATTGGCTCGAGGCCACGGGCTTTGCGCACGGCATTCAGGGCCGTGCGCAGGAAGTACATGTTAGCCACGCCAGGGATCTCCACGGGATACTGAAACGCGAGAAACAGCCCCGCGCGAGCGCGTTCCTCCGGGCTCATTGCCAGCAGGTCTCGGCCGTCGTACAGCACCTCTCCGTCGGTTACCGTGTAGCCTTCTCTGCCCGCGAGCACGTAGCAGAGAGTCGACTTGCCGGAGCCATTTGGCCCCATGATGGCGTGCACTTCGCCACGGTGAATTACGAGGTTGATGCCCCGTAAAATCGGTGTACCGTCCACCGCCACGTGTAGATTGCGAATTTCCAACAGCGGTTGCTTTGCCATCGTTACCCAATTGCTCCTTCCAAACTCACGCCCATCAGCTTGTGCGCTTCCACCGCAAACTCCATTGGCAGCACTTGGAAAACCTCGCGGCAGAATCCGCTGACAATCATCGACACGGCATCTTCCAGAGCAATGCCCCGGCTTTGGCAGTAAAAGAGTTGGTCCTCGCTAATTTTCGATGTCGTTGCTTCGTGCTCCACGATTGCCGTGGAATTGCGCACCTCCATGTAGGGGAAGGTGTGGGCTCCGCAACGGTCGCCGATTAACAGCGAGTCGCACTGCGTATAATTGCGCGCGTTCTCAGCGCCGCGCATCACTTTGACTAAACCACGATAACTATTTTGCCCGTGTCCGGCGGAAATCGCTTTGGACAAGATCGTCGAGCGGGTGTTTCGACCTAAATGAATCATTTTGGTTCCCGTGTCTGCCTGCTGGTAATGGTTGGTAAGGGCCACGGAGTAAAATTCGCCCACGGATTCGTCGCCCCGCAAAATCACGCTGGGATACTTCCAGGTGATTGCCGACCCGGTTTCCACTTGCGTCCAGGAGATCTTCGAGCGCCGGCCTAAGCAAATCCCGCGCTTGGTAACGAAGTTGTAGATTCCCCCGCGGCCTTCCTTGTCGCCCGGATACCAGTTTTGGACGGTCGAGTATTTGATCTCGGCCCCTTCCAAGGCAATGAGCTCGACCACCGCGGCGTGCAATTGGTTTTCGTCCCGCATCGGGGCGGTACAGCCCTCGAGGTACGACACATATGCGCCCTCGTCGGCGATAATCAGGGTGCGTTCAAACTGCCCGGTTTTCGCTGCGTTGATACGGAAGTAAGTCGAAAGCTCCATCGGGCAGCGCACGCCCTTGGGCACATAGCAAAAGGAACCGTCGCTAAAGACCGCCGAATTCAGCGCTGCAAAGAAGTTGTCATTGTAGGGCACAACCGATCCCAAATAGCGGCGCACGAGGTCAGGGTGGTTTTGCACCGCTTCGGAGAAGGAACAAAAGATCACGCCATGTTCGGCAAGCTTCTCTTTGAACGTGGTGGCCACGGAGACCGAATCAAACACCGCATCGACCGCCACGCCCGCCAGCATTTCCTGCTCGCGGAGCGGGATGCCCAGTTTCTCGTAAGTCCTCAGAAGCTCAGGATCGACCTCGTCCAGGCTTTTCGGACGCTTTTGCATCTTCGGCGCCGAGTAATAGTGAATGGCGTTGTAGTCGATGGGCTCGTAGCGCACGTTTTGCCAAGTTGGCTCCTTCATCGTCAGCCAGTGCCGGTAGGCTTTGAGGCGCCACTCGGTGAGCCAGCTCGGCTCGTTCTTCTTGGACGAAATCAGTCGGATGATATCTTCGTTTAGACCAGGGGGAACAGTCTCTTCTTCGATCGGGGTGTAAAACCCGTGCTGGTACTCGCGGCTAACCAGTTCTTCGATTTTCGCTGTGCTCGTGGGCATCGCTGTCCTCCTCGAATATTCAGGCGCGACACGGTGCGGTAGAGGGTACTTCCGGAACCTGGTTCGGACCGCTCCCGCTTGTCGGAGGAACGGCCGCCCCACCCACCAAGTCCGCTAACGTTACATTTTGAAGCGCCGTTACAAAGGCGCGATTGATGTATTGCCAGTGCCCTTGCACCGGGCAGAGCAGTTGATGTCGACACTCCCGACCCGGCCCTTCGTGGGTACACACCGTGAGCCCCAGTGGGCCTTCCAGCCGGCCAATGACTTCTGCCAGGTGCAGGTCTTCCGGTTTGCTGGTGAGCTGGTAACCGCCGTGTACTCCTCGCTGCGACCGCAAAAGTCCTTTGCGGGTTAGCATCCGCAGAAGCTTGGACACGGTTGGCAGCGGCAAGTGCGTGCTTGCACTTAGCTCCCCGGCGCGGTGCAGGCGCTGCGGCTCGGCACCCATCCGCACTAAAAGGACAATTGCATAATCTGTAAGTCTGCTGATTCGAACCACAGCGGTTCCTCGAGTCGGCGAATGAAGACCTAAGTGGTCTACTTTCTAGCGTGTTGCCGAACGCACGCAAGCCTTAATCGATAGCCCCCTGCCCCTGTGCGGGCCCGTCACACGCGGCTGGCGAGCTCCAGCCGCTTCCTGCTTTCTGTGCCGCTGCCGCGTTGGCGAGTAAAATCTTGTTGCGTTCGCCTGTCCACAACTGGAAAAGCGGCGCTTGTGTCGCGCACAACACGTCTCTTGCGTGGCTCCGCTTCGTGAGCAGCGCAGCGGGGTGGTCGCTGGCGAGGAGTCTGGCTGCCGCGGCGATGTCCTCTAGGGTGACAATTTGCCGCTGCGAGTAGAACAACAGGGAGTGGTACCCGGCGCGATAGCTGTAGAGTTCGGCGATCTCCGGCAGAGCTGCCAAGGCTTGCGCCGCATCACGGAGGCTATAGCGCGACTGCAAGTGGGGAGCGGCAAAAAGGCTAAAGACCAGTTCGCTGGCTACACAGGCGAGGGTCACGAAGGTGACGGAAAAGCGAGTGGAAGGTTTGGGCTGGAGCCACCACCCGACCACCGATAGCAGGGCCGCACTCCCGCTGACCATGAGCACTGCCTCGGCAAGTTCGGCCTCACCAAAGAGACGCAAAAGCAGCCAGCCCATCAGAGCTACCGCCAGAGCCACCCCGGCCAGGACATAGTGGACACCCTTCGCCCAAGTTGATGCCCATGCCGGAGAATCCGCCGAGTGGAGGAGAGTGGCTAGACCAGCGGCTGTCAGTATGGCGAGCGGCGGAAATGCCGGCAAAACATAGGTGGGCAGTTTGCTGCTCGAAGCGCTGAAGAAGAGCACGACAACCAGTGCCCAACTGGCGCAAAATAGGTACACACGGTCTTTCTCGCGAATCTTTTGGAGCACTGGCGATAGCGCCAGTGGCCACCATAAGGACCACGGCAAAAAAATCGCCGGCAAAGTGTAAAGATAGTAGAACGGATTGCGTGGATGCCCCGGTGCACCAGAGACAAATCGCTCCACGTTGTGGAGCCAAAGAAAATCCCTGACATAATCCGGCGCGTTCATGGCGGCGAGGGCGTACCAACTGCCCCCGACCATGAGGGCAACGGCAAGACCGGGGACTGGGCGAAGCTTGCGTAACCACCCCCAGCCCCGCGTGGCGACACTAAAGGTCAGCATGGAGCCTGCGAGCAGGACAAGCGCAGCCGGTCCCTTCAGCAACACGGCTACGCCAACGCACGCCCAAGGGAGCCACCAGAAGCGGGCGCTACGCGATAGAGCAAGCCAACCGACGGCCAGGTGGCTCGCCGTGACCCACCAGGTAAAGCTCATGTCAACGAGCACGACCCGCCCAGCCACAAAGAAGCCGCCAGCGGTCCCTAGAATGATGGCCGACAAGAGTCCGACCATTGGTCCTAAAAGCGCGGTAGCCCACCCTGTGGTTGCAGTTACAGCAAGGATGGCGGCGGTCGCTGAAGGCAGGCGGGCACCAAATTCCGGGTCGTGAGGGAAGGCCCGAAGGCCAGCACCCACTAGCCAGTAAAACGGCATCGGCTTGTGATGGTATGGCTCGTAGTTCAGCGTTGGCGTAATCCAATTGCCGGTTTCGAGCGCTTCGCGCGCTATTTCAGCGTGGCGCCCTTCATCCGGATCGAACAAAGCGGAACGCCCCAGGCCGAGCAGGTAAAGCGCCGCAACGAGAAGCAGGATCAGAGCGCTAGGCAGGAGTTTCCACAGGAATGCCTCACGTTGCAGCGCTTGCGACCATGACGACAGCTCCGCCGATTGCCCGAGACTGTTTGCCGAGGTGGCAGCCTCGCGGCAATGCGCCTCTTCTGAGAGGTTGGATGGAGTAGGTGATCGCAATGACATGCTTTGATCCCCTCGAGGGTACGAGAGGGGCAGCTTTTACCGAACTGGCCCTGCTTCTGCACGTCCGGGGAAGAATCTTGTCAGTCGAGCGGAGTCCAGACCCACCACGATGCGCAGCCGCACCACAGCAAGGCAATCAGCGCGCAAAACGTCGGCGCAGTCCTTTTTCGAATTCCACCACAACGGCGGCGAGCAAGCCGATTGCCGTGGCCCGCATCCATGCGTCCAAGGAGATCGGCGCGGAATGAAAAAAGTACTGCATGTGGGGCACGTAAGTGAAAGCAAGTTGCAACAGGATCATGGCTAAGGCGCCGACGTTGGCCCAGACGTTGGAGAACAGCCCATAGGAAAACGGAGAATCCCTCAGTGACCGGCAATTGAAGAGGTAAAAGAGCTCGACAAGAACGAACACATTGACCGCCGCCGTCCGCGCCTGAGCGACGGTTGCGCCTGCATAGGTTTGTTCCCACAAAAACACGCCGAATGCACCGGCGAGCATGAGAACCGAGACCACCACCATGCGAAACAGCAACAGCGGGGTCACGATGGGCGCGTCCGGATCGCGTGGCGGCCGGTTCATGATATCCCTCTCCTTCGGCTCGAAGGCGAGCATCATGCCTAGGCAGATGGCGGTGGCCATGTTGATCCACAAAACCTGCACGGGCAGGATCGGGAGCACGGTGCCAAGCGCAAGAGCGGCAAGCAAGACTAGACCTTCGCCTAGGTTGGTGGGCAAAGTCCACACGATGAACTTGGTTAGATTGTCGAAAATCGCGCGACCTTCCTCGACTGCGGCAACGATGGAGCGGAAATTGTCGTCGGTCAGAACCATGGCCGCCGCCTCTTTGGCGACCTCCGTGCCGCTGCCCATCGCCACGCCAATGTCTGCTTGCTTCAACGCGGGAGCGTCGTTCACTCCGTCGCCCGTCACGGCCACGATATGGCGCCGCGCCTGCAAGGCGCGAACGAGTTGGAGCTTCTGCTCTGGGGTCACTCGTGCGAACACGTGCGCCCGGTCCACCAGCTCTGGTAGGCGCGCCTCGCCGCATTGTGCGAGCTCGGCGCCGGTAACCACGACGGGTTCCGTGCCATTCGGCCCGGACAATTGCAAACGACGGGCAATGGCCGCAGCGGTTGCCGCGTGATCGCCGGTGACCATTTTCACCGCAATGCCGGCTTGGTGACAGGAGCGAACAGCGCTAGCGGCTTCCACCCGCGGTGGGTCGAACATTCCTTGCAAGCCGACGAAGACCAGGCGGCCGACGTGCGCCGCCGGCTCTAAGGAGCGAAGCGGCTCGAACCAGATGCGCCGCGCAAAGGCGAGCACGCGTAATCCCTCGGCAGCAAGCCGCTCGACCGCTTGGAGCACGCGTTCTCGGTCGAGCGGGAGTTCGTTCCCGTCTGGATCCAGCATGGTTGCCGATAACTCGAGAATTTTCTCGACGGCCCCTTTCACGTACAGGATCGTTCCTCCTGTCGGAGCGCGATGGAGCGTGGCCATGAACTGGCGCTCTGACTCGAAGGGGAGGGTGCCGAGTCGTACGAAAGCTTGCGCCAATCCATCGGTGTCGAACCCTGCCTTGCGGGCGGCGACGATCAGCGCCCCTTCCGTGGGATCGCCAACCACAGACCAATGCCCTCCTCGCTCCTCCACTCGGCTGTCGTTGCACAACACGCCGGCACGGAGGCACTCAATCAGAGCATTAGAGAAGGAAGGCGGCGGTACGCCAACCTCGCCGACAATGAAGCCTTCCGGTTTGTAGCCCGTGCCAGTAAGCTCGAACAGCTCGCCGCCGGCCCAAATGCGAGTCACTGTCATTTGGTTCTCGGTCAGCGTGCCGGTCTTGTCGGAGCAAATCACGGTGGTGCTCCCGAGCGCTTCCACTGCAGGCATGCGGCGAATGACGGCATTGCGGCGGGCCATGCGGCTGACTCCGAGTGCCAGCGTAATGGTCATGGCCGCGGGCAGCCCCTCTGGTATCGCCGCGACCGCCAACGCAACCGCGGCGAGAAAGACGTCGCTCGCTGGCTGTCCGCGCGAAAGACCGACGGCAAAGGTCACCGCGGCAAGGGCGAGGATGGCGACGGTGAGCACTCGGCTGAACCCGCGGATGCGGCGGATCAATGGCGTGTCGATCCCTTCGGTTGCCGCGACAAGCTGATGAATCCGCCCGAGCTCGGTGGCTCCACCGGTAGCGACCACGATCCCGGTGCCCGTGCCCGCAGCCACTAGCGTGCCGCAAAAAGCCATGTTGCCTCGATCTGCGAGTGGTGTTTCCGCATCCAGCACTGCGGCGTGTTTCAGCACCGGCATCGACTCCCCGGTGAGCAACGACTCGTCGATGCGCAGCTCATGAGTAGAAATGAGCCGCAGGTCGGCAGGAACCTTGTCGCCAGGTGCTAACACCACCAAGTCGCCCGGTACCAAGAGCTCTGCCGGAAGCTTGCGCTTGCGACCGTCGCGCACGACTGCAGCATTATTTTGTAGGTATTGCTGGAGTGCCTCGAGCGCGCGCTCAGCGCGGGTCTCCTGAACGAATCCCACAATTGCGTTCACCAGTACCACCCCAAAGATCACACTGGCATCGGTGAACTCCCCGAGAACAAGCGTGATTGTGCCCGCAACGAGCAACACGTAAATCAGCGGATTGTGCAACTGTAGGAGAAAGCGTTGCCATGGCTCGAGTTTGCGCGGCGGGGGCAGGACGTTGCGCCCAAAGCGCTTGAGCCGTTGCTCAGCCTCTTCCTCGCTGAGGCCACGGTGCACGTCGGTGTCGAGCAGAATCAAAAGCTCGGCAATCGAAACTGCGTGTATGTGCTGCTGCTGCGGCTCGGGGCCCGCCTGTCCGTTGGTCCTTGCGGGCGAGGGCGAGGCGTTTGCGAGTTCAGACGCTGTCATCGTGCACTCCCAGCCTTCGTTGCTAGAGGTACCGGAGGGCATGTCCCACCGGCGCCAAGAACGCGTAGGTATGGCGCGCCGCTCGCGCCCATGGCGCGAGCGCGCGCCAGGAGTACGTGTAAGGCACTTCCTTGGGCCCGAAGGTACGTTTGAAACGCGCCACCCCAGCAATGCCTGCACCGACCATATCGTAGATGCGGATCCCGTGCTCGGCCGCCCACTGAATAACCTCCCAGTGCAAGAGGTTGTTGGGCCGCAGCGCCTGGACTTCTACGGCGCTCGCACCATCCAGGTAGTAGATCGTGTGCTGGTCGAAGGGGAAGATGCCCCCGGCGAGGAGCTTCCCCTGGTGTCGCGCAACGAAAACTTTGGCAAGCTTCCCGCTCCGCAACACGGGAGTCACGACCGGTTAATTCCAGACTAAGCGGCGGCCGGGGGGCATGCTCTGCCAACACTTCCCGGGCCATCTTGAAGTAGGTTTCGGCAAGCTCGCCCAAATCCGCTTCCTCCACTGTAACTCCGCTGTTTTGTGCCCTACGAATCGCACGGCGACAAGCGGATTCGAGCGATTGCGTCCACAAGGCGTCCGGCCCGCTGCTGAGACCTACGAGAAACGTGCTGCGTGCCTCGAACAAAAACCCGCGCTGCTGCGGCTCTTCCACGGGCGGCGGTCCTTGGACACGAAATTCTGCATAAGCATCACCTTGGCGTTTGGCTTCCCTGGCGGCGGCGTCCAAAACTGCGGCCACGAGTTCGGGAGCCACCACCGGACCGAGGTAAGGCGCTGCCGCCTGCGGGGGGAGGAGAAGCCGTGAGTTGCACCGGGCCGCAGCAAGAGAAAAGTAGAGGCATCAGCACGAACCGTGCGGCCGGCATCGCGAACCTCATATAGGCGCAACTCGCTTTGACTAAAGCGAGTTGCGAGCGCCATCCGACCCCACCGATCAAACACCGTGGCGCTACGAAGTTCAGAGAAAACTTCCTCCCACTGCGATTCAATCGTGCAGCGCACCGGTGTGAGAGCAGGCATGTTGGACGCTCTTAACGAGAAGCAAAAACTCCGGCCAGGGCGCACCCGGCATGGCTGAGGCCGTTGTGTGAGGGTAGGTGGCGACGATGTCTTCGGGAGCACCCAGATCCGCAAGCGCTGAGGCACGAGGGGCGCGGAGCGGATGTGGCCTGTGGACCGCCCACCAATCGCTGCGTGCTTAGAGGCGGTCGCGTGGGCGCCGTGGCCGGCGCCTTGTCGGCTCGTGCAACCGTGGCCAGGGCGCTCCCCAAATCACGTTGCCGCAGGCGGAGGTAGTCGTGCGGGGAATGTAATTGAGAAACGGCTGCCGCGCCCGAGAACGGAGTGCACCGTTGCTTCTCCGCCATGTGCTTGCGCCACACGTTGCACGACGAACAAACCCAGTCCGGAGCGTTTGTCCATCGCTTGCGGCAGTTCCCCGCTGAAGAACGGCTCGAAGATGTGTGCAATCAGCTCTGGTCGAATGCCATCCCCGTTATCTTCCACCCACCAGGTGACCACGAGACCGTCTTGCCGGCAGCCGATTTCGATTTTCCCTCCGCGACCCACATGCCGCAGCGCGTTGCCGACGAGGTTGTTCAGGGCGCGCTGCAGGAGCCGCTCGTCAGCAAAGCACGAGGCGGGAGCTCCGGAGATGTCGGTTGCGATCGTAACTCCGATGTCTGCGGCTGTTCCCTCGTACCAGTTCTTCACCCGGTCGACGAGACGCGCGGGAGAGAAGACTTCCGCGCGGACGACCAGCGGCCGTACGTCCGCACTGGTGGCGTCGATCATGTTGGATAGCAGGTCCTCTGTTTCCGCCGCGATGAACGCCACCCGGCGCGCACGCTCGGCGCTGGCTGCATCGCCCTCCTCGGCGATCATCTGGGCATAGCCGGAGATGGCAAAGAGGGCATTTTTCAGATCGTGCGAGAGTGTGCGTACGGCTTCACCTCGAGCTTCCTGCGCGAACTTTTGCGATTTCGCAATGAGATTGACCACATACGCGACGAGCCAACCGTGAACGGCGAGATACACACTGACCATGAGCGCGGTGGCCGCTTGCCGATCCGGAGGCCTTCGGTAGGCGACGTGGTGGGGAACCCAATCGAAGTATTCCGCCGCAATCATCGCGCAATAGAGAACAATGGCCGCTCCAGTCAGTGCCACTCCGGCCTGCTCGGAGACGAGCAACCCGCCCAATAAAATGACGACGCCGTATAAAATCGGACCGCTCGTTTGATCGGCCCCGCCGCCAAAGTGGATCGCGATCGTAAGCGCCACCAGGTCGCAAAGCAGGGCGAAAAATACCCAAGGTTTGCTTGGATCTTCTCGCCGCAGCGCGATCAGCAGCGCTGGGATCATGGCAATGGCCACCACCTGGCTAATTTCCCACGCTAGCGTGCTCGGCGAAACGTAAAGGCGGAGAACCCAGATGAAACCCACAATTGCCGCGAGACACGCTGACTTGACGCGGAAAACCGTGCGCACTTGCGGCAAAAGATTGAATTCCCCGCCAGGCATCGACCCGAACGGCGACATCGTTTCCCGACCGCAGGAGGTTTTGCAAGCAAAAAGACATTTGTGGGATTGCTCCACACGCCCGCACATGCCGGTTGGCCGGCTGCGGACTCACCGGAAGCACGCCACGAGGGATCTAACGGATCCGGCAGTGGCGTGTTCCATGCAGCGCCCGCCGGCACGGGCCGCGAGACCGTCCTCGAAGGATGGCAGGGTGGCGCACGACTTTGCCAACCAGGTGGAGTTTTTGTCCCGCCTATGTCGCCGGGGCGCATGAGAGCAGCACAAGGGGCAGGAGCCGGGTTACTCGCTGCAAGGTCACCAAATGCGGTAGCTGACGGCAGGAACCTGGACTGCTGGCACGACGGCGGAACGAACGGTACACCGTGACGGGTACTTTTGGGATCGTCGACTCAGGAGGGAACGATGAAGCGGTTCGAAGGTCGCGTGGCGTTCATTTCCGGCGGAGGGAGTGGCATCGGCCTCGCGTGTGCACGTGCGGTGGTAGATGGCGGCGGCAAAGTGATGTTGGCTGGCAGGCGTGAGGATGTTCTTCGCCGGGCGGCGGAAAGTCTCGGCGAGGCGGCGCGTTGGGTGCGCTGCGACGTGACGAATCTGGAGGAAGTGGAGCAAGCGATAGCGAGCACGGAACGAGAACTCGGGCCGCTTTCTTTGGCCGTGAACTCTGCGGGCTCAGCGACCATTGGCTCTGTGCTCAATGCCCGGCCGGAGGAATTTTTCGATACGCTCAACACCAACCTCCTCGGAGTGTACCGCTGCATGCGCTATCAAGCGCGAGCGATGAAAGCCAACGGGGGCGGCAGCATCGTGAACATCAGCTCGATTGCCAGTGTGCTGACCCACCGCGGCATGACCGCGTATTGCGTGTCCAAGGCTGGCTTGAACATGCTGACACGCTGCGCTGCCGACGACCTGGGCGAATACAACATCCGCGTCAATGCTGTAGTGCCGAGCTTGGTCGATACCGAGCTTGCAGCCCCGTTGGTTCAGCTTGCCGAAGCCCGCGAAGACTACTTGCGCTGTATGCCCATCGCCCGCATCGGCAAGCCGGAAGACGTTGCTCATTTGGTGGCGTTTCTGCTGAGCGACGAAGCAAGTTGGATCACGGGGCAGTGCATTCCGGTAGACGGCGGCCACACATTGCGCCGCGGCCCGAACTTGGTCGACTTCTTCCGCCCGCTGCTCCCCCCGGAATGACGACGTGCTCGAAGATGCGCCGCTGGCCGTGGACGTTTGTGGATATACCCAAGGCCAGCCTTGGGCGGACTCTGCTCGCTGCCAGGGAGAAACGTAACCGAGCAGCGGAGCAAGTGCGGGTGCCGGCTGCTGAGTTACGATTGTGTTCGCGCCGCTTTGATCGCGGCCAATACCTGCTCCGGATGCTTTTCGGCGTTGGCGACTTTGGCCCAATGTTTCTTCACCTTCCCGTCTGGACCAATCCAAACGGTAGAGCGAATCACGCCCACGGTTTTCTTGCCGTACATGGTCTTCTCCCCGTAGGCACCGTATTTCTTCATCACTTTGTGGTCCGGGTCGCTGAGCAAGGGGAACGGTAGCTTGTACTTGGCGATGAATTTCTGGTGCGACTCTGCATCGTCGGCCGACACGCCAACAACGACGACCCCGAGCTTTTGCAACTCCTTCCACGCATCACGAAAGCCGCATGCCTCCTTGGTGCACCCAGGGGTGTCGTCCTTCGGATAAAAGTACAAAATAAGGTCTGTGCCCGCGAAATCCTTGAGGGAAACCCTTTTGCCTTGCGCATCGGTGAGCTCGAAATCGGGCGCTGCTTTGCCCTCCGCAATCGCCATGCGTTGTCCTCCTTTTCTTCCCCGTTGCTGCCAAACTTTCCTGCCGAATCAAGGGTACAACAGAAACTCGCGTCGCTCCTCAAGCCAACTCGCTTCTTCTGCTTGCGCGAGAGCGTCTAGATCGCCGGGTTCTGCGTTCGTGTCCTCCACCCAAGTTCGGAGCTCCTCGCCGCCGTTGATGAGATCGATGGCGAGACGCTCGAACTCGTACTCATAAGGGAAATGCCGCCACAACGGCTGGTCAGGATGTACCCGGCGGACGGCCTTGAGGAACAACGCGACGAGGCGCCACGGGCGGAACTGCGTCGGGTCGTACACCGCAGGTTCGACGTGGATTTGGATTCCTGCGCAAAGCTTGCCCGCGTGTTTATGAAAGGTGGGTTCGAACCAGCACGATCGTAGGCGGCAGCCAGTGAGCCAAGTTGGTGCGAGTGCGAGCATTTCCGCGAGCACTTTTGCAGTATCGAGTCCAGGAGCACCCACGAGCTCGAGCGGGCGGGTGGTGCCACGGCCTTCGGAGAAGTGTGTGCCTTCGAGCATAACGGTTCCAGGGTAACAGCGGGCCATCCACAGGTTGGGGGCATTCGGACTCGGGTTCACCCAGCAGCGTTCCTCGAGCGGCCAGCCGTACCCGGGAGAGGCATACGGTTGCCAGCCCTGCAGTGGCACAATCTCGTAAGCCACATCGAGACGCCCGCGTACGCAGAAATAGCGCCCGAGTTCGCCCAACGTGAGGCCATGACGGAGAGGAAAATCGCCCGCAGCAACAAAACTCTCCCATCCCGGCCGCCGTCTGAGTCCCTCGACCCAGCGCCCGATCGGGTTGGGCCGGTCGAGTACCCAGACCTCCGTGCCCCTGTGCGCCGCCTCTTCAAGTAGGTAGCGGAAGGTGGTGATAAATGTGTATACGCGGCAACCAAGGTCCTGCAGATCGACGAGCACGACGTCACAATGCTCGAGCATTTGCCTCGTGGGGCGGCGGTGCTGGCCATAGAGGCTGAATACCGGAATGCCGTGCAGCGGATCGGTGAAATCTTCCGACTCCACCATGTTGTCTTGCTTCTCACCGCGCAGCCCATGCTGCGGGCCGAAGGCCGCGGTGAGTTTGGCCCCAGGAATTTGTGCCACGGCATCCAGTGTGTGCACCAGTTCGTGCGTTACTGAAGCTGGATGCGCGAGCACCCCCACGCGCCGCCCGTGGAGACGACGCTGCCAGTCGGAGCTAGCGAGCAGGTGGTCGATGCCGAACTTCATGCGCGTGCCAGATTGTCCCGCCGGCAGTGCGACAAGATGGTGGATTCATCTCCAACCCCTTAGCGTTGCCATTGCAGCAACCAGTCGAGCACCGCTTCGGCGCGGGCGCGGCTGTTGATTTGGCAGTGGATGGCTTCGCCAGTTTCCCAGACGAATTGCCGGTTGCTCGGCTGCCGCTGCGCAAGCGCCTGCGCCAAGGCTCGGGTGATGCCTGCTGTAACCAAAGGGTCGCGAGTCGAGTAAGCTAAATAAATCGGTGTGTCGATGCCACGCGCGAGCAGTTGCGTTCCCAGGCTTTGCGCGGCTGCATTTTCCCACGTTCCGTAATGGGCGAGATAAAACGCGTCGAGAACATCCGTGTAGCCGGGGATGCCTTGCAATAAACCGAACAGGCCCGGCGGATCTTCTTTGAATCCGAGAAGGTAGTCTGCAGGGCTGTCCACAGCCGCTGCGGCTACCCCATGTGGATTGGCAAGCAAGAGCTGGGCGGTGCGCTGGCCGCCGCCGCTGCAGCCGAAGGAGTACTCTCGACTCCCGTCGTGTGGAAAGCGCTGCCGGTACCAGTCCCACACGAAATCGTCCATGCTGCGCCCATATCGCGGGGCCTTGATGTAGTAATCAATGACCTCCCCGCGGTGATGACCGCCATCGCCCCAGCAGTTTCCTGGCACCACGATGCCCCACCCTCGCTCCAAGGCAGCGGCCGCAATGGGGCCGCTCGACTCACCGCGCAACCCGCGCACCGCACCGCCGCGACTTAAAATCTCGATAAAGCCGACAAAGCTGGGTAGGTCTTGCAAGAGTTGCAGCGCGGTCCGCGGAGCGGCGTGGACAAACAAAGAGGCGAGTGCCTCGATAAAGTCCAAGCCGTTGCCGTGAAACAGCATGAGCACTGGTGCACCAGGGTTTTGCGGCGGCACAGCCAAGAACACAGCGGGCGGGCCGGGCGACTCGGTGGCTTCGGGAATGTGCAAGTAGTCAGTGGTGTCCGTGCGCACACAAGGGAAGGCCGGCACTTCATAGATTTCGGCGGTGAACTCGCGACCAGCCGAAAGCGCAAAATTGTCGACTTCGCCGCCAGCGCGGGCAATGCGCCAGGTCCAAATGCGACGTGCTTGTGGGCCCGAGGATGCAGGAGAAGCGCTCTCCCCATCATCGCCGCAGCCGGCGACCAAAACGCAAAGAGCCGCAAACAGTGCTACGGAGCGCGGCCACTCGCGCCAACCTTTCCTCGCTCTCTTTGCCATGGGTGGGGCGCTTTTTCCCATCATTGTCGGCGTTCGACAAGGTGGGGAGGCAGGAAGGCGCATGCTCAGCCCGTCTGTGCCGTGGGCCAGTGGGCGAACGGAAAATTGCTTGCCGGACTGGTCAGACGCCGCCCGTCTGCATAGAAATGAGCAATTCGAAGGTTCGGACATGTGGGAGCGATGCTGGGCGCGAGCGGGGTGCGTTGTTGTGCCGGCCTGCAGCAGCCTCTTGCTGCTGGCGGTGGCCTTGGCAGGCACTGCGCGGGCGCACTTTCATTTTGAATCGGTGGCAGAACGCGCGCAGAAGCTGGCCGGGCAGGCCTACCAACCGCAAGAAACGGTTCCGGAATGGCTCACGCGCATCAGTTACGACCAGTGGCGTGACATCCGCTTCCGCCGCGATCGAGCGCTCTGGCACGATGCGGGATTGCCCTTTCAGATCCAATTTTTTCACCCCGGCTATTACTATCGGCAAACGGTGGCCATTCACGTGGTTGATGAAGCGGGTGTGCACACCGTTGCCTTCTCCCCGAGCGACTTTGACTATGGGCGGAACGATTTCGCCAGCCGCGTGCCCCACAACCTCGGGTTTGCTGGTTTTCGCGTCCACGCGCCCATTAAACGGAAGGACTACTACGATGAGGTCATTGTATTTCTCGGGGCAAGCTACTTCCGCGCCGTAGGCCGCGAGCAAGTGTTCGGTCTCTCGGCGCGTGGCCTGGCCATCGATACGGGGTTGCCGAGTGGTGAGGAATTTCCGTCGTTTCGCGAGTTCTGGCTAGTGCGTCCTCAGCCGTGGTCGACTGAGCTCATCGTGTACGCCATCCTCGATAGCCCAAGCGCCACCGGGGCTTACCGCTTTGTTGTACGCCCGGGCGAGCAAACCCGCGTCGATGTGGAAGCGCGTTTGTACTTTCGCCGTGAAGTCCAGCAGTTAGGGATCGCGCCCCTGACCAGTATGTTCTTCCACGGCGAGAACAGTCCGCGCCCGGTTGAGGACTTTCGCCCCGAGGTGCACGATTCCGACGGCTTGCTGCTGCACTTCCGTAATGGGGAATGGCTTTGGCGGCCGCTGATGAATCCACGCTCCTTGCTGATCAGCAGCTTCCGCATGCAGAGCCCACGAGGGTTCGGGTTGTTGCAGCGAGATCGCAACTTCGACCATTATCAGGACCTCGAGACGCGGCGCGATTTGCGCCCGAGCGCGTGGGTGGAGCCGCTGGATGACTGGGGCGCCGGACGGGTCATGCTGGTGGAGATTCCCACCAAGTCGGACACCAACGACAACATCGTCGCCTTTTGGGTCCCAGAAGCCAAGGTCAAGCCCGATACGCCCTTCAAGGCGCGCTATCGCTTGTATTGGTACGGGGAGGATCCCAACCGCCCACCTGGCGGTAGAGTGGTGGCTACGCGTCGAGACCGCGGCAATCGCGAGGATGTGTATCGTCTGGTTGTGGACTTCGCGGGTGGTGAACTCGAGTCGATCCCGGCACAGACGGTCTTACATGGGGCAGTGACAATTGCCTCCGGTGCCGAGTCCGCCGAGCTGCTTGACCAGCAGGTGGTAAAGAACGAGGTTACCGGAGGCTGGCGTCTGGCCTTCCAAATCCGCCCGCGGCGTAGCGAACCAATCGAATTGCGCGCGTATCTGGTGTTGGGAGAGCGGGTGTTGACCGAAACTTGGTCGTATCTCTTGGTGCCATGAGCGAGCCAGCGAAGATAGGACGCGGGCTTGTGCCGCAAGTGCTGGCGGTTCCGCCCGAACGACTGTACCAGGATTGGGCGGCTGCGCGTGCACGCGCTGTACGGTACGCGCAGGCTCTCGGTGTTCCCCGTGAAGAAGTGGAGCTGCTGGCCGAGCGCGCCGTGCAACGGGCCATTGAGCGTCCGCATTGGCCGGAAGGAAGCCATGCGATTGCGGAAACCCTGCGTGCGCTACGCGAACTGGCTGCAGAAAGGAATCGGGTTGCGGCTGATTGTCTTCCCGCCTTGCCGGAACAGCTCCGTTGGTGCCTCTGTCGGTGGTTGCAAGCCGCGGGCCTCAAGGAAGTGCCGCTGCGCAACGGTTTCCCCACCTCGCATCAGGTGCTGCGGCGTCGTCACATGCGGCCTGAGGTGGTGGAGCGTCGCGTGTGGCGGCGACTGTGGAAGCGGTTGCGTGGGGTGCGCGATGAGAACGTGCTGCGCGGGCGCGAATTGCGCCGGCGCCGCTCTGCCCTGCCGTGGATTCGCGCAGCGCGGATCCGCCGGGTCTTCTTGGCAACACTCGTCTTGTTGCCGACGATCGTCGCCAGCGGCTTCATGCAAACGGTGCTCCCCTATCAAGGGCGCACGTGGCTCGAGTTTTTCATTGTGCTGTTTTTCGGCGCCCTCTTTGGCTGGATTTCCATCGGATTTTGGACGGCGGTGTTCGGCTTCTTCACGCTGCTCTTGGGCGACCGTTACGCCATCACCCGCCTGCCACCCGTGGACTCGCGCTCATTTCGACCGCGCGGGCGCACGGCCATCGTCATGCCGATTTGCGAGGAACCCGTGGAGCGTGTGTTTGCCGGCCTGCGTGCCATTTACGATTCGCTGGCACGCACCGGCGCTCTGGAACACTTTGATTTCTTCGTGCTGAGCGATAGCGCGGATCCAGGCACTTGGGTGAGGGAGGAGGAGGCCTGGCTTCGCTGGTGCCAAGAAGTGGATGGCTTTGGCCGCATTTTTTACAGGCGCCGCCGCGTACGCCTGAAACGGAAGAGCGGTAATGTCGCGGATTTTTGCCGCCGCTGGGGGGCGCATTACGAGTACATGGTGATGCTCGACGCCGACAGCATCATGAGCGGCGACACCATTGTGCGCCTTGTGAAGCTAATGGACGCAAACCCCAACGCCGGCATGATTCAAACCGCGCCCCGAGCCGTGAATCGGCGCTCTCTGCTTGCCAGAGTGCAGCAGTTCAGCAGCCGGCTTTACGGACCCATGTTTGCCGCCGGGCTACACTTTTGGCAGTTGGGAGACGGCCAGTACTGGGGGCACAACACCATCATCCGCGTGGAGCCATTTACCCGCCACTGTGGCCTCCCCCGACTGCCGGGGAAGCCGCCTTTGGGCGGCGAGATTATGAGCCACGACTTTGTCGAGGCCGCGTTGCTGGGCCGCGCTGGCTGGCAAATTTGGCTCGCTTACGATCTCGAAGGAACTTACGAGGAAGTGCCTTCGACCCTGCTCGAAGAAATGAATCGCGACCGGCGCTGGTGCCAAGGGAATCTGCAGCACTTGCGCTTGTTATTTACCGAGGGGCTGTTCGGCGCCCATCGGGTGCTGTTCCTCAATGGCGTGCTGTCCTATGTGTCGGCCTTGCTGTGGTTCGCCTTCTTGAGCCTGAGTACGATCGAGGCGGTGTCGCACGTGCTCTGGGAGCCGGAGTACTTCCCCCACGGGCCCGCGCTCTTCCCCGAGTGGCCGATTTGGCGGCCAGAGTGGGCGATCGCCCTGATGGCAGTGACGCTCGCGATCTTGTTCCTCCCCAAACTTCTTAGCGTGTTCTTAGTGACGGTCGTGTGGCAACGAGCGAAGGAGTTCGGTGGCACGCTGCGGTTGCTCGTGAGCGTGTTGCTAGAGATTTTGTTGTCGAGCTTGTTTGCCCCGATCCGCATGGTCTTTCACAGCCGCTTTGTGGTGCAAAATCTCCTCGGCCGCACCGTGCAGTGGAAGTCGCAAGGGCGGGAGGATGCGGAAACCACCTGGGGCGACGCACTTCGGCACCATGCTTGGGATAGCCTGTGGGCGAGCGGATGGGGTTTGGGGCTGTATTGGTTGAATCCAGGGTACTTTTGGTGGTTGACTCCGATCATCGTGGCGCTGATTTTATCGGTGCCGCTGTCCGTGTGGGTGAGCCGCGTAAGTTGGGGTGAGCGCACGCGGCGCTTAGGGCTGTTCCTGATTCCGGAAGAAGTGTCTCCACCTGTGGAGCTGGTGATTTTGGAGCAATACTGGCAACGGCTGCAGCGCGAGGCCGCAGCGCTACCGAAGGGAGAACACGATGGCTTTGTGCGCGCTGTGGTGGACCCGTGGATGAATGCCTGGCATCGTGCGTTGCTGGGTGTGCCGCGGCGCCTCGCTCCCGAGGTGCGTGCCCGACGGCAACAGTGGCTGGAGCAGCTTGTGGCTGGTGGGCCCCGCGCTTTGTCCGCACGCGAGCGCCGTTACCTGTTTTACGACCCCGAACTCGTCGAGGGGTTACACGAGCGGATTTGGTCGCTGGAAGACGAACTGCGATTGCGGGACTGGGGCCGGCCGGCTGGCGTGGATTGATCGGCCCGAGCCGAAAACGAGCAAACGCTCAAAGCTGCGGCAACCGTTTGGGCGGGCCGAACGCGCCGAAAAAGTGTTCCGCCCAGGTTGCGAACAGCGGCGTGCTCGGCAGCCCCAGCGTACGCAGCTCGGTGGCCAACTGGTGGCTTCCGAGTTCCAACTCCACTCCTGCCCCAGCAGGGAACATCCGCGCACCGCGCATTCCTGACGAGAACTCCACCACGCACAGGTCCGGGTGGTACGTGAAGGTGTTCATCACGCTTTCGTCCTCGGGCATTTCCATCCCTCCGGTGCGCGGCAATGTCAGTCCGACGGCAAACTCGCCATCGAGGAACAAGCGGCAACAAACCTGGTCTGCAGTGTAGTCGAGGTCGATCCGTTCGACGGTTTTCGGGAACCCCCAGATTTGCCGGCCCGCTGCGCAGGTAAACTCGCCATCGACGGGCAGGCGGTAAATGAACGTCCCTGGCTGCACCGCCGAGTGTACGCGCGGACGAACGAAAAACACAACCATCACCTCGCGGTACGGGCCCAAGTCGTTGTCCGTGTAGTCGACGAAGCCGAGCACGAGTTGCGATTGCCCGCGCTCGTGCTCCAAGGGCTCCAAGGCGGGTCCGATGAACGAGCGTGCCGCCTCTGCTGGAACCGAATACACCACGTTGGCCGCCTTGGCCGCACGAACACGGCACGGCATGACAACCGTTTGCCCGAGAACCTCATAGCGTTGCGCAGTCGGTTCGGATCCCTGTGTTGGGGAGAAGACTTCCATCATGGCCGCCTCCTACACCACGAACGCGCGGGCCATTGCAAGCGGGCAGCGGTAGCTCGAGGTTCGATCTGGCCGCACGAGTTTTTCTGCCCGCGTAGCACGCGGCTATGGGTAGCGAAGAGACCGCGCGCCGGGGCGGAGCTGCAATGCGGTGGTCACACTGGCCTCACCGAGAGTGACGGACACGGTTAAGGAACCACTCGCACTGGGTTGAATGGCATCGGTTCGTGCCAGGACCGAAAATTCGAACGTATGCTCGTCTCGTTGCACCAGGTCGATAGCCACCACTCCTTGTGCCGTGCGCGAGCGCCAGCGGAAGCGGTTGTTTCTTGTGTTGCGCAGCCATTCGTCGGGGTTGATGCCGGCCGATAGCAGCAGTTGAGCCCCGTTCCGCACAGAAAAGAAAAAGGCGTCGTGGAGAATTTGCCAGGCTGGATCGTGGGTACGAAAGGTGCCTTGAAGGAGCAGGCGGTGCCGCGCGGGTTCGTCGCTCTTGTCAAGCACCAAGGCAGCTCGTTCAAAGGTCAAGCTGGCGCCGGTGGCTTCTGGGTAGAGGCTACACACGGCGGCTCGATCGTCTTCGCGCAGGGCCGCGCCGCGGTAGTCGAAGTGAGCGCGGAAGTACATCGTGGCATCGGCCAGGAGTCGGTCGCGCTCACCCGGATCGTCGGAAGAGTGGGCGAGCCCGATTGCATGGCCGATCTCGTGCGTCAGCACCTCGGCAAGGCCAGGAATGTTCCAGAAGGGGCATGCCGCAAATCCGTTGGCGATCACCACATCACCCTCGGAGATTGGGAAGAATGGGCTTCCAGCGAAGGAACGTGGTTCCCCGGGAACTCCACAAATCCCGCCCACACCGAGCACCCCGATGCAATCCACCGGGTCGGTAATGTCGTCGAACGGATCATTGAATAGAATTTGACTCTTGCCATCGCACCTCGCAAAGGGTGCTGGTTCCACCTGCTCCTCGACTGCAAAGCGCAGCGCGCTGCAAGCGGGCTCGCTCCACGCTTCCAGGGCGTCTTTTGCTGCCTGAATAGAGTTGTGCGGCCCGACGGCGAGGTCGCCTGTCGCATCGATGCGAAAAGTAACGGGTGTGCCTGCGTCGGCTTCGAACCAACGAGCGGCAGCGGGTCCGGAGAACGTAAAACGAGGCCGGCGCACAGTCCCTTGCATGGCGCGGCCAACGAGCGCCGTGAGGCGCCGCGGCTGCTTGCGCTCTGCTGTGCGCAAGCGCTCGAGAAGCAAGTCGAGCCGATAGCCGCGGCTCGACGAGCGTTCGATGCGGCGTTTCTGCAGATTCCAAGCGACGCCGTCCGCGAGGTTTTGCACGGCGTACTCCTGTCCGGTCCGGCTGCGCACGATGCGGAACTTCCCCATCCCGAGGTACAACGTGCGGAAATAACCAGAGCGGGTGCGGCCAACGAACACTAACACTCGCTCCCCGGTGTAATAGGTAGGTGCCCCAAAGACCCAGCGCTGCTGTACGGACGTTTCACCCCCGGCTTCGGCGAGCACGATCCGCTTGCCCAGGTAAGCTCCGATCGCACCCTCGACAGCAATGGTCACGTTGGTAAAGGTGCCGATCTCGTTCGTCACCGACTCGATTCCTTCGACCCTCCCCACCACCACGGCATCGGCGGCTGCAAACAGCTCTTCCGGCTCCCCGAGCACAAACGTGGTTGCCCGCGTGCCCCTAGGGGTGATGCTCGCCCCGAGCGTTGCGATGACGATGAGCGAGCGGAGCGCTCTTAAGGCGCGGCAAGCAGTGGGAGCAGTTCCGAGGATGCACACAAGAATACAACTCCGAGCTGCCTGGGCAGCAAAGTTCGCACCACGCTACCGGGAGTTCGTTGTCGTGAATTCGGCAAGTACGGTGCGATCAGCCAGGTTGCTGCTGCGACCCAAAAGCAACAGTCGTGTCAAATTTTGTAACGCGCAAATGCTGTGCGCTGTTGGCGTCGGGGACCGGTGGAGGAACACGGCACACGCCAGGCGTCGGTCAAACACCCGAAGGCAGCCAGAGTTGTGAGCGCGGGCAGTTGCCCGCGTCGTCGACAGGGAGTTTGTGGTGTGAGACTGCGTTGGGAAAGCGGTAGAGCGACGAGCAGCGGGGGCAGGCTAACGTCCGGTGCGGGAGCGTTTAGAGGAGACGTTGTCAGGTTGCTCGACTGTGAGTTGCCACCCGGAACCACCCTGGCTCGCGCGGGTTCGGGCACTCCTCGTTGCATGAACCCTACGCCCCGCATCGACTGCAGTGCTTGCGGTGATGCACGTTCCGCCAAGTGCGCGGCCAGTGCCGCATGCCGCAAGTCAGCGCGGCATGGCCGATTCGACCTGAGTAAGGATCAAGGGGGTAACAAGCTCGATCTGCGCGGGCGAGCGGGCATAGATGACCGGGTCCCCTTGATACCACTCGATTTGGCCAGTGACGCGGATGCGGTCGCCTTTGTGGTAGAGTTTCTCGGGGCTTCCGCCGAAGGCGCCCCAATCTGGCTTGCGAATGCGTACGAGGAACGCGCCACGGTGGGGTCTTTGGAAGCCTAAGTACACTGCTTTGCCATTGTTAAACACTTCCTGCACCACGCCCTCGATGGTTGCCACACGCCCGGCAAGCTCACGAGCCGCTGTGTGGGGAAAGACGCCGTGGCTCACCAAAGCCACTCGCGGTGGTCGAGACTCTTCTTCGCTTAACCCAGGCTGCAAGCGAGCGGTGGGGCTTCCGTGCTCGAGCGCAACCAAGGCACCGTCGGTGCTCAAGAAGTACACGGTGTTGTTGCTGATGACCCAGGCGGCATATTCGCTCCAATATTGGTCGTACACCGGTCCCTCGTCGTAGTAGATGTAGAAACCGGGTGGGAAACTGCGGGGGTCGCCGTCCTGCACCAGACCAGACGCACAGTAATGGCTCGCGCTAAAGCCGCAGTTGCTCGCTGAGGTGACGATGTGGGGTAGATTCGCCACCGTGATCGGCTGTGTGGCGCTTTGCCCGCGGCTGGCGCCGCGGTCGAGGATCTCGTGGGCGATGCCGACCATCCAGTGCGCACCGAAGACCTGGTTGCCAGCGGCAGCGAGGTAGGCTTGCTCGTCAGTGGGGAAGAAGGTGTTTTCCATGAAGCGCACGTCGCCCGCAACAAATCCGGGTATGCTCGTGTCGTCGAGCACGAGCTCGCCAAAGCGCGAGTCTGCCCGACCATCGCATGGCGACACAAAACAAGGGCTTCCACGCATAACTACGTACGCAAGTTCTTGCCCACCCGCTGTGGCGATGACCGGCATCGGCCCCATGGGCATGTAGTCACCATCCCCAAAGCCTCCGTGGCCCACGTTGGGCACAAAGGCGGTACTCCCGTCATCTAGGTCGAGCGCAAGCAAAGCTTGTTGATTCGGTTGAGCGGAGAGGTTCGCACGCATCGCCGCGTTGGTGCTCGGCCAGGGCGACCAGGTCCACATCGTGTTCCAATCGAGGCGGAGCTTGATGAATACGATCCCGTGCTGCTCGGCAATGACCGGCCAGCCATAGGAGACCTCTGCGTAATTGCTGTTGGCGCCGGGATCGCCAGGTAGCCGCGGCGTCGCCTTGGTGCGCCAGGCTTGCGTCCCGTCGCTATTGCGGATGCCATGCACATAAAGATCGCGCGAGGCCACGACGACGAGGTCGCGACTGGGAGAGTACGCGGGCGGCGTGTCGACCGGCGAACCGGCATCGTAATTCCAAGCCACGCTCAGGGAATGCTTGTCGATGGCAAAAACGCGGTTGCCCATCGACACGAAAACTCGAGCTCCGGCAATTGCCGGAGGCAAGGGCAGGGAACTCGCTGATCCGGTGGAATAGCTGCCCAGGACGCTACCGGTGGCCGCGTCGAGCTTGTAAAGGACTCCGTTGGCGGAGAGTGCGAACAGAGCTCCGGAGTCGGGGTCATAGGCCGGAGTGGAGTTGATGGCGGCCGGAGGATCGAAATTCCAGATCTCTGTACCAGACGCTTCGTTGAGGGCGAACACGCCACGGGTACCAGCAGCAATGTACACGCGTCCGCCACCAGTAACCGGCTGGCTATTGCGGGGCAGACCGAACTTACCGCTGCGCACTTGGCCGGAGCTGTTGGGTCCATTCCACGCCCACTTCCAACGCCACGGGGTGGGCACGGCGTCGGGCTGGAAGCTTGTGCGTTGCGCGTTGGCTGCGTGCTGTGTCCATTCATTAGTGCTGCCCGGGCCAGGAGGCGTCGGGTAGATCGGCGGAACGTCGGTGGCGAACTCCGGCCCAGCCGGAGCGCTCCCGCCAAACGAGCACATGCCCACACTGCGCCCGCGTGGCGCGGAGTCGGCGATTGCACCGGTGCAAGGACCGGCGGGTCCTTCGTCGAAATGGTACAGCGCAGCCGTGCGCCGGTCGCTCAGAAACGGAGCGGTTGGACGAGCAAAGTTCGTCGTGTAGCGAACGATCTTGGAGATGCGGACTTCGTCGAGGAATCCGGAATATGAGGGATAACTCGGGCCGGCATCGTGCTTTTCCGCTCCCAAGACCAAATAAGGGTCCGAGTTGGGATACGAGGTCGGACGTCGGTTGCGATAAGAGACGTTTCCCCGCGGGCCCACGCCGGATGCGTCAAGAACCCCATCCACGAAGATTGCCATCACTCCGGTGCTGGCATTGCGCGTCACCGCAACGTGGTGCCACTCCCCATCGGCCACAGCGGTCGTCCCACAGATGGTTTGCGCCTCGCTGCGCTTGGCCACACCGAAGGCAATCTTTCCATTGGCGAGGGACACCCCGAAATCCCCACGGTCCCCGTCGCCGAAGACGTCTCGGTCCACGATGACGTTGCCGACAATCCAGTTGACGCCGCCGGGTACACAGTCAGGGCTCGTGTTCTCGCTCAACTGCGCTTTCATCCAAAATTCGATGGTGAAAGAGCGACCGACGTCGGCCGGCACCGCGGGAGCATCGATCTTGATTTTCACGCGATCAATGTCACCGGTACCATGCCCGTAAAAGCGGAGTGAATAGCCCTGCGCTTGCGCACCCCCGCACCAAAGGGCTGAGCACCACACCGCTAGGCAGACAAGCCGGATGAACGTCCTAAGTGGTGGAACAACGCGCGTTGCGAGCTCGATTAGCCAATGCATGGCCATTATCGTGTACGTTGGTGCCTCCCCAATCAATGCTTTTTTGCCGCGATCGGAGGGCTTCCAGGGCAGACTTGTCGGTTTGCGAACATGTCGGCAGCGCTGAGCGTGCTCGCCAGGCCCAGCCTGCGTTACGAGTTGACACACGCGCGTGCCACTCACTGCAGGGGGCCTGCTTTGCACCTAAGCCGCAACAACCTGCGCTTTTTGCGCCTTTTCGACAGGCGCCCATCCTCGAAGGCTAAGCGCAGTGTAAAACAAGCCCGGGCACGGCGAAGAGTAGTTTGGGAGGTAGGCGCTCGTTCACGGTGGCAAGAACGCCAGCGAAGTGCGGACCACCAACCCCAGCTCCCCGTTGTCTTGGCCGCCGTGCAGGAAGGAAGCGGTTGCAAAACACGGAATTCCGCATTCACCCCGTTAGTCAGCTCTGCATGGCAGGACCCAGATGGAGCAGTAGCGTCCGCAACAAAGCGCAGCCGCTTGTTCGGCCCAGAGCAGCTTACCCGTTCACAGCGAACAGTGGAGGGTTTGGCGGAAGGAAGTGCACGATGAGGCGGAGCCGACACGATCGATGGCCGACTGCAGGTGCTCAAGGGTGAGGGTGGCCGGACCAGCCAACAGGCCAGTGAAGGCGCGCCGCGTGGCTTGCAAGCGGAAGCGAACCGTGCCGGGTTGACGGGACACGGGGCGCAGCGCGATGCGATACCGTCTGGTAGCGCTCACACAACGAAGGCCGCCGCGGGAGGTAGGGCTGCATTCGCTGGCTGCCCACTCGAGGGTGTCCACCACGTTGCCAACTGCGCTCACGGTTACCCGCAAGCCGGCATTGGCTTCCAGGCCATCGTTGTGCTGCGCAAGATACGTCCCTCGCGCCCGTACAGAGCCATTGTCGGAGGTCATACTGGAGTTAGGGCGCAAGGTGATGTGTTCGAGGTTCAAGGCGGCATCTTGCGGGTCGCAAGTGTCTCCGAGCCCATCGCCATGGAGGTCTGCTTGATCCGGGTTGAAGACGGTGGGGCAGTTGTCTGCGCCGTCAGCGATGCCGTCGCCGTGGCTATCTGAGCTTGCGGGTGTCGGTGTCGAGGTCGGGGTGGCGGTAGGCGTTGCGCAGTTCGCGCTATGGGTGCACAGTCCTTGAGCTAGATTGTAAGAATCGGTGGTGCAGGAAAGCCCGTCGTCGCAGTCGGCATCTTGGGTGCAAAACGGTTTGATGAACTGGCCGAACGCGCAGGGCGCGCTCCCGACGGCAATCGTTTTTTCCACGGTAGCGGTGGGCGCATCGAACACTGACACGGTGCCATCTCCGGCGTTGGCGACACAAACCCTGCGCCCATCAGGATGCGCCGCCACGCCTCGAGGCTGGCTTCCCACCGGCACGGTAGCGATGACCGCATCGGCACTCACGTCAACGATCGAGACCGTGCCGGATCCCGCTGTTGGTTACAAAAAGGCGCGTGGAATCGGGGCTCACGGCAATTCCGTAGGGCTGCGTTCCGACCGCAATCGATTTCTGGTAAGGGTAGGGGTACCGCGTAGGGTCGTACGTGACCACGGTATTGGCCGCCTCGCCAGTGAAATACACTTGCCGGTGCCCGCCGCTCGCACCGCCTGTGACTGTGATGCCAGTCGGCGCGACACCGCGAGTAATCAGGTTCCAGCCGAAGTCCTGAGGGTCGATTTCCGCGTAACCCGGTCCGTTTGCCCCCGAGCCTCCCGGCCCGCCGAGGACAGCCACATACAGCAACCCCTCGTGGTCCACGACAATGCCGAGCGGTTGCGATGCGAGGGTAGCTCGCCGCACCGATAAACGAATGGATCGTAGTCGAATACGCGAACACGGTGTCGGCAACGCGATTGGTGACGTAGAACTGTGAATCGTCCGGAGCCACGGCCACTGCAACGGCGCCGTTGCCCACGTCGGTGCCCGAGAGTGGAGTGGTGACGGTCAGTGTGAGCGGATCGATCACGGATATCGACCGACTCACGGTGTTGACGACATACACTTCATCGCCCGCGCGCTTCACGGCTACACCTATCGGCCCAGCCCCGACACTGAGAGTCGTAACCACGGCGTCCAACGCGGTATCGATGACAGTCACGGTTCCGTCGCCAAAGTTGGTGATGAACGCGAGTGCTCCTGCCCAACACTGCCCCTCGGTTAGGATTAGTGGGAAAAAGGCGATCAGAAAGAAAAAACGGCCCGTTTAAAAGACATCGCTTCCGCCCGGCTGCCGATGGTGCCAGGAGGAAGCAGATGTTGCAACCGAAAAAGTTGACGACACGCATTTGCTGCCGAATGGGCGCCGAACCGTGGCTCGCGCGGTGGTTCTTGCACGCAAAGGCTTCGGTTGCTGGTTGTATCGCGTCGGCCGGACTGCATGAAGAGAAGCCGCGTTGTGGGAGCGCACCCACCAGCGGCCGTGCCCGCCGGGGGCCGGGGCGTCATGCCGGCGGAAGCATCGGTCAACCGCGGCAGCAGCCGAGTCACTGGAGTCGATGTTTCCCGACCTCGCTTTCGCGATTTGCTCGTCAATCACTACCCTTTGCACCAGCGGCTCGAACCCAGGGTTAGTCTTCACAAGAATGTCCGGTGGGGACAACGTTGGTTTTGCTTGACCGTTGCTTGCTGCTTCTCGGTGTGGCTCGAGTGGCGCACCGGGCTCGAACAACGCGCGGTTGTGAAAGACGAGCCATTGTTTCGCACGGAGGCGCGAGACTCAGTCGGTGCGCGAGCATGCGAGGTGAGTAAGCACTGCGAACGATCCAGGCTCCTTCCCACCTTGTCCGCAAGCCGATGCCACCCACGCGGGTGCAAGCGACGCACACGCAACCTCGCTGCCATGCGCGCCGTAATACAATGCCGCTTGCGGCAGTTAGTTTGCGCTGCCGCGCATCACCGTGTCAGCAAAGCGGCGGAGACCGTCTCGAATGCTGTCTGGGTCGAAGCCTGGGGGAGCAATCACGACACGGCTGACTCCGAGTTCTGCGTAACGGGCAACCAGCTCCTGGTCGACCACAAAAGATCCAGTGGTGATTTCGATTTCGTCGGGGTTGCGCCCGATGCGGCTGCATTCGGCACGCATGATGTCCAGCAGGCTCTTGAGTTTCGGTGGGTCGCCGAAGGCGGGAAAGAAACCATCGCCCAAACGCGCCGCGCGCTTGGCTGCGGGAGCCGAGTGGCCACCGATGACAATCGGCACTCCGGGTTGCTGAATGGGTTTGGGATTCGACTCCACCGGGCCCCAACGGAAGAATTTGCCGTCGAAGCTTTGCGGACCGGGTTTCCACAAAGTGCGCACGGCGCGAATGGCTTCGTCCGTGCGGGCACCCCGCTCCTCGAACGGAACGCCGAGCGTGGCAAATTCTTCAGCAAGCCAGCCCGAGCCGATGCCCAGGATCGCGCGTCCCCCCGACAACACGTCGAGTGTCGCCACTTCCTTTGCCACGTAGGCAGGGTGGCGCTGGGGCAAAATCAAAATGCCGCTGCCGAGCCTCACCTTGCGCGTGATGGCGGCGGCAAAAGCCAAGGGTAGGAGCGGGTCAGACAGCGGCGCATCATCGGGGCCGGGCATTTTGCCGTCGGCACTGTAAGGGTAGCGCGACTGATATCCGACCGGCACGACCACATGTTCCACCGTCCAAATGGAATCAAAGCCGCATTCTTCGGCTGTTTGCACCAACGTGGCAAAGGGCTCTGGATAAGCCAGTGGTCCAGCGTTGGTAAATGCCACCCCGAACTTCATGTGTTCGCCTCCGCTCTTCTCATGCTTTTGCGCTTGGGCGTGCGGAGACTTCGTCGTACCAGCGCTTGAGGTTCTTTTGCTCGGGCTGGATGCGGATGTCCGATACCCGGCCGAAGTCGATGCCGCACAGCGCGGTGATGTCGGCAATCGTGAACGTGTCGCCGGCAATGAAGCGGCGATTGGCAAGCTCCCGATCGAGCCATTGCAGACCTTCCACGGCCCACTCCCGATTGACTTCACCCCACTCTGGCACTTGACGGATGCGGCCGGCGAAAAACGGGTGGCAGTTGCGGAACACCATGGTGATCGGAATGAAAATGTGCAGCTCCATGCGCCGCTGCCACATTTCCACAATCGCTCGGTCGCGTGCGTCGCGCCCCATCAAGGGGGGCTCGGGATAGAGCTCCTCGAAGTAGCGGCAAATGGCCACGCTTTCGGCGATGCAGGTGCCGTCGTCGAGCTCCAACACGGGCACGGTGCCGAGTGGGTTCTTCTTGCGGAACTCCGGCGAGCGATTGGCCCCGCCGACGATGTCGACCTGCTCATACGGCACTTCGATGCCCTTTTCCGCCAGGAAAATCCGCACCCGCCGTGGATTCGGTGCTAACTGCGAGTCGTAAATTTTCATAGGTTTGCTCCTTTCTCGTCGAACATGTGTGCTGGCAGATTCCTCCGCATTCAATCGAAGCGACCATGCCGCCCTTCGCCGGCGGTGAAGCGCTGTGCACCAGCGACGGCCTCGCCGCTCGCGAGCGTGACCCAGCCGCGTCGAAATTCGTTGCGTAACGCTGCTTCGAAGCTCAAGCCCTCCTGCTCGTACGCCGATAAGCGGTCGCGCCGCAAGCAAGTTTGCGGGAACTTGGCCAGTTCCTGGGCAAGCGTCTCCGCTGCCTCACGACCTTGGCCGACGGGAACGACGCGGTTGACCAGCCCCATTTCCAAAGCTTCGCGCGCCGACACCGGCCGCCCGGTCAAAATGAGATCCAGTGCGCGACTGAGGCCAATGAGCCGGGGGAGACGCACCGTACCCCCATCGATGAGGGGCACTCCCCAGCGCCGGCAGAACACACCAAACACGGCCGACTCTTCCGCCACCCGCAGGTCGCACCACAGTGCGAGCTCGAGCCCGCCAGCCACGGCGTAGCCCGCAACGGCGGCAATCACCGGCTTGCCGAGCAGCATGCGCGTCGGGCCCATGGGACCATCGCCATCCTCCTGCACGACGTTGCCTTGACCTTCGGCCACAGCCTTCAAGTCTGCGCCTGCACAAAAAGTTCCGCCCTCGCCCCACAGCACCGCAACGCTCGCCTTCGGGTCGGCATCGAAACTGCGGAAGGCGTCGGCCAGTGCGGCTGCGGTGGCACGGTCGACAGCGTTGCGCCGCTCCGGCCGTGACAAAACCACCGTCCAGACCGGACCGTTCACTTCCACCCGCACGCTGGTTGGGCGCGTCATGTCGTCATCCTCTGGCCGCCCTCGGTACCACTGTGGAGTTTTTCAGGAAAGCCTAGGTTCCTCAGGTCGAGCCTCACCCCCCGCGGGCGACCCATGCGCGGGCATTGCGGCGCACGAGGGCCATGATCGTCAGTTGGGGATTGATGCGGTTCGACGTGGGGAACAAGCTCGCATCGGCCACAGCCAGGCCGTGGTACCCGTGCACGCGGCCCCAAGGATCGCACACCGAGAGCTGCGCTCTGCCGGCGCGCGCCGTGCCCATGGGGTGAAAAGCCATGACTTCGAGCTGACTCCGTCGCACGCGCGCTCTTTCCAGCGCGGCCACATCGCTTGCCCGCCGCAGCACGGGTAAAGCGCTCACACCTGAGTAAACCTCCACGGCTCCGGCAGCGAAAAAGGCCTCGGCAGTGCGGGCGATGGCAAAGAGGAGCTTGCGCACGTCGCGGGTGCCGAGACGGTACCAAGCAACGGGGTGCGGCGTACTCCCGATGCTCCACACGCGCCCGCTCGATTCGTCGCTAATCAGCGCCCCAAAACTTGCCATCAGTTCGAAGGCGCGCATCCGCTCGGCATAGGTATGCCCGAAGCCGGGAATCGCGGCCGCTTGCACCTCGGGGGGAACGAACTGCCCTTGGATGAACACGCCTTGGTCGATGAACTCGTCGATGTTGTAGGCCTGCGGCACCTCGCGCCAGCCGCGAATTGGTTCGGGAAACAGCGCGACCACGCGGGTAGCGGGGTGAAGGTGCAAGTTGCGGCCAAGCCACGCGTTTTGCACTCCCGAGGCTTGCAGGAGTGCTGGCGTATGGAGCGCGCCAGCGGCCACGACGACGAGAGGTGCAAACACGTCGAGCTGGACGCCTGTGCTCCGCCCGTGCGGGGTGACAGCGTCGGCAACCACCCCTAGGGTGCGGCGCCGGTCGAACAAGATCCGGCGCACCCGCGCGTGCACCCACAACGTGGCCCCGCTTGCGAGGGCTTCCGGAACTTTGCTCACGCTCATGGCCAACTTGCCGTCGCTCGGGCACCCGAATGCGCACCGCCCAGTGGCGAGGCAACCATGCTCGTTGCGCGGGATGCGCGAGCCCTTCCAGCGCAGCACCCGCTCAACGGCTTCCTGAATGCGGCCGTTGGCCGGGCCGTAAAGCTCGTCGGGTACTGGTTTGATGCGCAAGTCACGCTCGATCGCGGCGTAGTGCTCGCCGAGTTCGGTAGCGCCTTCGAGTCCGTATTCGTGCTCCCACATTTGCAGCACAAAGTCGGGCGTGCGGTAGCACGTGCCACTGTTGATCGTGGTTGTGCCACCGACGCAGCGGCCGAGTGGAACGATGATGGGTGGGACTCCGAGTGTGCCCGTAAGTCCACCATTGCGATAGAGGTGCGAGAAGGCAAACCGCACGTCGCCCGTGAGACGAACGCCGGTGAAGTAGCTGCCTTCCTCGAGGAGCACGACGCGCCAGCCGGCGGCAGCGAGCTCCGCCGCTGCGACGGCGCCGCCGGCGCCGCTGCCAACCACCACCGCATCGGCACTGACACGATGGTGGCGCTGAAGCTGCGCGGCATCGTAGGCCATCATTGCCGATCACTCCGGCAGGGTAGGCTCGGGGTATGGCCCCTTTTCGCCTCGTTCGCGCCGAAGCCGTGCCAGTTCGAGGCGCGAAGGTAGCCAGTCGTCGTCGACCCGGAATTCCTGCCGCACGGTTGGCTCGCCATAGGCGTGCAAGCCGAGGAGGAGTTTCAACGCGTGCGCGGCTTGCCGCCGAACCAGCAAGCGGCTGCGCTCCATCGATTCCAACACGGGCACGCGGTCCTCCCACGAAAGTTCGCAGAGCCGCTCGCGCCGCCCGTGAAAAAGCCGCGGGTTCCAATCCACAAACGCCAGCAGCCAACCAAATGCTTTGAGGGTCCATGCTCCTTGCGTCGCTAGTTGGCTCTCGACGGCGCTCGCTAGCTTCCCGGGGGCCAGCGGCGGCGAGCCTCCGGGCGGCGGCAGAAGAAGTGTCTCAGCAACGGCCTCCAGAGTGCGGCGTCCACGTGGCGGCAGAGCTCCTGTCGCCGGTGCCGCCGTGGCCGCGTAAGTGAGCCACGCGAGCAAAGCGAGCGAGGCGTCGACCAGAAAATTTGCGAGATAGATGAAGTAACGGTCGAACGCGGCAAAAAACCATAGGCAAGTTAGGCTGCTTGTGGCTTTGCCGATGGCAAGCGGCACCATGAGCAAGCGCCGTTCTGTAGGCGCTTTTGCAATCAGCGCTGCAAGCGCAGTCACCGCCGCCATGTACGCCACACCGAGGCTCAACCAAAAGCGATGCGCGAGATGCGGCGCGGGAGGGAAGCCCAAAGGCCGGCCGACAGCGTTGAGCGCATCCACCGTGCCATCAGGAAAGAGGAAAAAGAGCGCACCGACGAGGCCAAAGGTCCATGCGAGCACGCGGTAAACGAGACCAAGCAGCCGATCGACCGTAGCCTCTGCACTGCTAGGTGTGGGGTTGCAAGCTAGGGGTCCGTTCGCTGTCATCGCCTTCCTCCACCGAAACCTTAGTTGCTATTCGCAGGGGTCGCGGAACGCAAGCACAGCACAAGGGCAACTGTTGGAGAAGGCCCTCGGGTTGTCAGCCGGGTGTGAGCGGAGGAGTGCAACGCGACCAGTGACTTTCAGCTAAGGATCGCTCGACTCAAACGTGGCCAACCCTGCCAAGGGGCAAGGTTAATGGCTCAAGCTTTTCCACGCACGGCTTGCTCTCGCTCGTGGTTGCGTTGGCGGATTGCTCGTTGCCGACAGGCGAAAAGTATCCGAGTTGCGAGCAGCGGCTAATCGGCGGCCGCTTGCTTGCTCCGTTGCGCTCGCCGGCCCTCTCGCTTTCGCCTCGTCGTTGGTTCTCTCGAACGCAATGGGGAGGTGCGCATCGTCCCTAGCGACCGCACGCAGCGCTGCAGGAGCTCCCGAACCTCTGCCGGCTCGCGGACGGCAGCACTGCGGTAGATGGCTTGCACGAGGGCGAGGTGGCGTTTCACGAGTTTGGTGTTTTCGGCGAAGTACGTCGCCCCGGAGCGGTCGGACCAGGAACTCAGGCCCCCACTGACGTAGTGGGATTCGTAACAATGCGTCCAAAACCGAAAAGGGACTAGGTTTGCTGCCGCGAGGAACACGACGTGGAGGGTGTGAGGAAACTGGCGGATTTGTTCCAGAGCCCATTCCAGGCATTCCCTGCGCAGCGCTCGCGGCAGTGCACCGTACGTGTCCGAGGCAGCAACGATTGCCTCCACGGTCGCTATGGGTACAGCAGCGAAAAATTGTAACGAGCCATCGGCGAGGCGTTGCAAGGTACGCTCGCGGTTCGCGGTAGCAACGGCATTCATGGCCACAGCAGGATGGTTCTCGGTAACGGGCGGCGAGGTGACGGCCCAGCTCGCTGCGCGGACAGCGAAGTACCGCTCGCTAAATGCCGGGGCCTGCAAGGTGCAGGGAAGGGGTTCGCTCCATACCCAGCGACTGCAGCTGCGGGCTTCGTGATACGCAATCAATTCAGCAAACTGCTGCGCTTTGGCGTCCGGCCACGAAAGCTCCCAGAGGAACACCGTGCCGCTGTTTTGGCCACCGCGCAGCCAGCACGGCTCGACCCCAAACGCAGCCGCAAGAAGACGGAGCTCGTATTCGGAGATGAGGCGTGCCGCTGTGCGACCGCTGCCGTTGTTGGCCATTAATTCGATCTTGGCAATCCGATCCCGCCGGATGTGGGGAACGTAAGGGAGCTGCACCGGAGGAAAAAGCTGGGAGCGCAACGAAGAACATCGCTCCGCGAGCTCCGCTTGTGTCCAGCCGCGCTGCTTGCGTAACCAGGCGACGCGCCTGGCGAGTTCTTCGAGTTCGTTGTTACTCAGGCCTAGAGCGTTCCTTTGCATACGAATTTGCAATCACAGCGTTTCTGAAAGTGGACTTGCGAGAGACACGGGTAAAGGAGGCGCTATGCCAGTGACCGAAATTCCTCCGCAGCTCAATGTGATGTGCGCCACGCAGACCCTGTGCTCGACAAAGCACAGGATGTCGCCTGGCGATATGCGCGGAAAGCTTGTACAAGAAGAGCCACTATTTCTGACAAAATTCTTCAGCATATGCAGCAGCGAGACTTGCATCATAAGAGTGCCCCCCGTCAAGTGATCATGACGAGGTGAGGGCCGGCCGCCCACTCTCCCTCAGTCGGCTTGCCGCGCGGCGTCGCACCTGCCCGGAAATGCCCGGTTGTCGGCCCTCGCGCTAAGACCACCGCGTGGCCGCGTTTGCGGCGCGCTGCAGGAGTAAGTGTCCTGTGGGGTGGCGCCTGGCGCTCCAGCGTGGTGGAATCCAAGTCGTGCTGCTGAGCTCGACAATCAGTGCTGGTCCCACCACGAGCTCGCCGCTGCGAAGCGCATCGCGCTCATAAAGAACGACGGTGTGCCAGCGACCTCGGTAAAACACCCGATGTTTCGTGGCGGTCTTTCCGGCGAGCACGACCGAGCGATCGACAAAGCGAAGGGGCAACGGCCGTTCGCGCCCGAACACCCGTAGGTTCACGACCTCCACGGCGCGTTCGGGATCATGGTACCCGTACCATTGCTGATGCGCCCGTTCGAAGCGCGCGCGGTAATCGGGTGCGAGGTCGACGGCAAGCTCGTACGATTGCCCCGCGTAACGAACCTCTAGCTTGGTCTCGATGCGCTGCCGGGCGGGGGGAATGCCCTCGGCTGACAGCTCGTGGCGTACCTGGGCCACGAGCAGGCTGGCAGCATGCTCGAGCGCCGCGAAACTTGGCTCCCTCCACAGTAGGGAACGCACGGCGGTGCGCTCCACGGGTGCAGTTAGCGCCCCCCATGCGGACAATAGGCCTGGTGCCAGCGGGATCACCACCCGCGACATTCCCAGTGCGTCAGCGAGCGCACACGCGTGCTGACCGGCGGCGCCGCCGAAGGCGATGAGTGCGCAGCCGCGGGGATCGTGCCCGCGTTCGATGCTGACGGCGCGGATCGCGCGCTCCATACTGGCGTTGACGACATCGATAATGCCGGCGGCCGTTGCTTCCACACTCTTGCCCAACCGGCGCGCTAGCGCACCGACGGCCGACCTCGCACGGGTTTGCGAGAGCGGAATGCTCCCGCCGAGGAACAGCCACGGCACAACGCGCCCGAGCACCACGTTCGCATCGGTTACCGTAGGGAGATTTCCGCGTCCGTAACAGGCAGGACCGGGATCGGCGCCAGCGCTCTGCGGCCCGACCTTGAGCAGGCCGCCTTCATCGATAGCGGCAATTGACCCGCCACCAGCGCCAACCGTGTGCACGTCGACTGCGGGGACCTTCAACGGAAGTCCAGCAATGCTCCACTCCGTCGTCGTGGGCACCCCGCTGTCGAGCAAACTCACGTCCGTAGAAGTGCCGCCCATGTCGAAGCTAATCGCTTGCCGGATGCCTAAGCTGCGGGCCACCGCCCACGCGCCGCGTACCCCACCGGCTGGTCCGGAGAGGCAGGTGCGCACGGCCTCGCGCCCGGCGAGCGACGCAGACACTGCACCCCCGCTCGACTGCAACACGCGCAGGCGTGCACCACGCGATGCCAGTGACTGTTGCAGGGTTTCCAAATGGCGCTGCATGAGCGGCTGGACATACGCGTTGGTAACGGCGGTGCTGAAGCGTTCGTACTCGCGATGCTCGTTGGCCAGCGCGTGCGATACCGAGACGAACACAAAACCACGTTGGCGCACGGCGCGTTCCATCGCACGTTCGTGCACTGGGTTGGCATACGAATGGAGGAAGCAAATCGCCACCGACTCCGCTCCACTTTGTGCGAGCTTCCCGAGCGCGTTCGCGATGGCCCGCTCGCTTAGGGGGACGAGAGGTTCCCCCGTGTGTAGCATTCGTTCCTGCACGCTAATGCGGTTCTTCCGCGGCACCAAAGGCTCCGGCCGCTTGGGCTCAGGGTCGTAAAGGTCCGGCCGATTTTGGCGGCCGATTTCGATCACATCCTCGAAGCCCGCGGTGGTCAGCAGTGCCACCCGCGCTCCTCGCCGCTCGAGCAACGCATTGGTGGCGACCGTCGAGCTGTAGGTCACGGTGCAACCGGCTCGCTCGCCGAGGAGATGGCGCAAACCGGCAAGCACTGCTTGCGCAGGGTCCGCCGGGGTCGACGGCACCTTATGAAGGCGCAACTCGCCATCGATGACGGCAACCAAGTCGGTGAACGTACCGCCAGTGTCGATGCCAACCAAAATGGGCGTTGGTGGTTTCGCGCTAAGGCGCGGCCTTACCACTCGCCGCCTTCCATCGCACAGGCGCCCCGTTGCGGAGCGCCGCAGGCTCCGCACGGACCGGGCTCGGCTGCAGCCGCCCGAGCCGTGTCGTTGTGGGCCACGGCAAATGTGGAGAGGAGCCGGTCCACCCGCGCGCTGCCGCAGTGCCGGCAAGCAACGCCGTCACGCTCGCGACCGGAGACTAACTCCTCGAAAGTTTTTCCACAGCTTTGGCAGCGGTATTCGAACAGCGGCATGGTTTTCCCTCACACCGTGGGTATTGGCCAGCAGGAGTATGCTTCTGCAACGCGTCTGTTTACCGATTCGCCAAAGAGTGTGCAAAAGACCTGGCGCCCAAGCAATCCCAGGAGCCGTGCCAACAGAAATCTGAACGCGCAAGAGAGCTATTCTTCATGCAATGAAGAAGGTGGATCGGCCCTCGCGATCGAGGGAAACCACACCGCGGCGGACCGCGACTGAAGACTCAGCACACGCTCCGGTCCGGCTCGTCGGGGCCGGAGAAGCGCCGCCAGCGGCCGTGAATCAGGCGCTCGTGCGGGAAGAAGCGAGCTTTGTACGCCATGGTCGCACAGCCCTCGACGTAAAGGCCGAGATACAAGTACGCCAAGCCCCAAGTACGACACAGCTCGAGTTGTTTGAGAATTGAGTACGTCCCGATGCTCAAGCGCGCCAGCGAGGGATCGTAGTAGCAATACACCGCGGACAGAGAATCCTCTGCTCGGTCGGTAATCGCCACGCCCACCAAGCGGCCGTCGAGCCAGTAGCTGAGTTCGAACGTTTCGGCGCAGGTGTCGACAAGAAACTCCTCGTATAATTGCCGGTCGATCAGCCCATCCGTTGTGAGCAGGCGGCGCTCGACTTTGTGTCGGTTGTACAAACGCACCCGCTCGAAGTCAGCCCGCGGCGGTCCGATCCGCGTTTCCAACAGGGCAGAGCCACGACGGAAAATGCGCCGTTGTGTCCGGTTGGGGCGAAACTCCGACACCGGCAACCGAATGGCCTGGCAGGCTTGGCAGCCCGGGCACCGCGGCCGGTAGAGCAGGGCGCCCTGACGGCGATCGCCCGCTTCCAACCGTTGTGCGAGTGCGGTGCGCGACAGCGGGCGTACCGGCAAGCGCAGGGGCATCCGGGCAATCTGACCAGGGAGGTACGGGCACGGGCTGTATTCGTCGTAAACAACCCATTCGCGAGCCGGACCTGTACTGCTGCGACTCTGACTCTCCATAAGCCTCAAACGAGCCCCATGTAGCTGGGCACAAATCAGTGTGCAGGGAAAACGGCAGCAAAGCAACTCAGTTTACCACCCTCGTTTGGGCTCGGAGGGACGGATACACTCACACGAACATGACTCGGGTCGTCGACAGCGAACAAGAGATCCTGGTGCGCACGGTTGCGGTTTCCCGCGTGTACCGCCGGGGTGTAGATGAAATCCGCGCGCTCGAACGCGTAACGTTGCAAATTCCGGCCGGTCGTTTCGTGGCTTTTATGGGACCCTCGGGTTCGGGCAAATCCACGCTAATGAACCTGTTAGCCGGCCTCGATCGCCCCACCTCCGGCGAAGTGTGGGTGGCCGGCCAGCGGCTGGACGTCTTGGACGAAGACCAGCTCGCTGCTTGGCGGGCGCGGCATGTGGGCCTGATCTTTCAGTTCTTCAACTTGATTCCCGTACTCACCGCGCGGGACAACGTCGCCCTCCCCCTGTTACTCACACCTCTCGACAAGCGTGAACGACTGCGGCGGGCGGAAATTGCGCTGCGCATCGTCGGCCTGCGGGATCGCATGCATCATTATCCGCGCACGCTCTCGGGTGGGGAGCAGCAGCGGGTGGCCATCGCACGGGCGCTGGTGACCGACCCCGATTTGATCGTTGCCGACGAGCCCACCGGCGATCTCGATGCCCGCAATGCCGAGGCGGTGTTGGGGCTCTTGCGCCGGCTGCGAACCGACTTTGGGAAAACCATTATCATGGTGACCCACGACCCCCGCGCCCTGCGCTTTGTGGACATGGCCTTTCACCTCGACAAGGGCACTTTGTTGGAGGGTGAAGAGGCGGCACGCGCGCACGAGGCGATCTTGGTGGCAGCAGGGGCTGGCCCTCGTGGGTAAGGGAGTGTGCCATGAGTTACGTGCAGTTGGTTACCGCCAATTTGCTACGCAACAAGCTCCGCGCTGCGCTTACGTTCGGGGCCGTGAGCCTGGCGGTGATGCTCGTGGTGTTCCTGCTCACCATGCCGGCGGGCATGGACGCGCTCCTGAATTCCATCGCCAGCAACACCCGGGTTTCTGTGCACAACAAAGCCGGTATTGTTTACTCGATGCCCTACGCATATGCCCGCAAGATCCGCCAGGTCGAAGGTGTGGCCGCTGCGGTGGGAACTGCCTGGTTCGGCGGCGCCTACGAAGAGGAAGGGCGTGTCACCTTTCCCAACTTCGTTGTGGAAGCTGAACACGTGGGCGCGGTCTACCCCGATTATGGCATCGCCCCACAAGCCTTAGACGACTTCCGCCGTTACCGGGATGGCGCACTCGTGGGGCGGCAAACGATGAAGCGCTACGGGTGGAAGGTGGGCGACCGCATTACCCTCAAGAGCACCGTGTGGGCCGTCGACCTCGATTTGCGCATCGTGGGCGAAATCCCGCTCGAACGCTCTCCGGTTGTGTGGATCCAGCGGGCTTACCTGGACGAGGCCTTGCTTGCGCAGCGTGGGCAGGGGCTAGGCATCGTCCATGTGGTGTGGGTCCGGGTGCAGGACCCCAACCGCGTCGACGAGGTGATGCGTTCGATTGACGACATGTTTCGCAACAGCGAAGCCGAGACTGCTTCGGAAACAGAGAAAAGCTTCTTTGGTAACTTCTTCGGTTCCCTGAAGGGCTTCATGACGATCGTTTTGTTGGTCACCTTCTTGGTTGCCATTTGCGTGGTGGTGATAGCCGCAAACACTGCCTCGATGTCGATCCGGGAACGAGGGCGAGAAATTGCCGTGTTTAAAGCGCTGGGCTTTCCGCGCCGTGCGGTATTTGCTGCGCTGTTGGCTGAGTCAGCGTTGTTGTGCACCGCGGCGGGGCTCACGGGAGTGGTGCTGGCCTATGGCTTTACCCACGGGTTGCGAAGCTTTGCTGCTGTAATTCCGGCGCTCGGTCCGCTGGGGAGCTTTCTCGTTACCCCCGGAGTGGCAGCGCAAGGTGTCGCTCTTTCCCTGGTTGTTGGCCTCCTTGCCGGGTTGGTTCCCGCTTGGGGCGCGGCCCGCAAACCGCTGGTGGAGACGCTGCACGAAATTTTTTAGCGCGGATGGGAACGATGCTCGGTGGAGGGCTGTTGCCGCTGTCGTACAGCATCAAGAATCTCTGGAGTCGGCCGGTGCGGACGGCGATGACCGTGACCGTGGTTGCCCTGGTCGTCGTCGCGTCGAGCTTATTTTTGGGGCTGATCACTAGCTTAAAACGCACGCTCGTGAGCACCGGGCATCCTTTGAACTTGGTGGTGATGCGCAAAGGATCGGATAACGACGGCGCTAGTGCACTCTCACAGGCAGCGTATCAAGCGATTCGCTTTTACGACGGGATTGCGCGGAATGCGGCGGATCAGCCCTTGGTTTCGCCGGAACTGGTGGTGCAGCCGTTTTTTTGGACCATCGAGGGCGGCCGGGAAAATGTGCTCGTGCGGGGTGTGGAACCAATTGCTCTCGAAGTGCACGACCAAGTGCAGATCATTGCCGGGCGCATGTTTCAGCCGAGCGCAGCCGAGGCGATTGTTGGAAAGTCGCTCATCGGCCGGTACCAGGGAGCCGAGCTGGGAAGCGAGCTGCGCTTCGGACGCGGCGGTTGGAAAGTGGTCGGGGTGTTCAGTGCGGAGGGCTCGTCCTTCGAGAGCGAGGTGTGGGTGGACGTGCGCGAGCTCGCGAACGATGCCAAGCGTCCGCTGCCATACTCCGCCATTCGGCTGCGGGCAAACACGGAAGCCGACCTTTGGGCCCTGAAGGCGCGGATCGAGGCGGACCCGCGCTACGCGTTACAAGCTGAGCGCGAAACCGAGTACTACGCCAAGCAATCCGAGTCGGCAAACTCCCTCTACGTGCTCGTAGTGGCGATTGCGCTCTTCTCGGGCATCGGCGCCGGCTTCGGGGCGGCGAATACAATGTATGCGGCCGTGCAAAACCGCATCGCGGAGATTGGCACGCTGCGCGCCCTGGGGTTCTCGCGCACGAGCATTTTGCTCGCCTTTCAATTGGAAGCGCTGTTCCTAGCGGTGAGTGGCTTTGCTGTGGGCGCGGTTGGAGCGGTGGTCCTGGCCGATTCGCTCGGTCGCTGGCTGCGCGGCATTGGATTCGGGGCCGCTACGTTTACGACCAATGTCGTGCAACTGCGTATCAGTGCTGGAGACCTGATTGTGAGCCTTTGCCTCACGCTGGCGATTGGATTGATTGCGGGTCTTGGTCCGGCGATGCGTGCGGCCAGACTGCCGCCGATCGAGGCGCTGCGCCGGGGGTGAGGTGCGCCCGAAGCGGCAGCCTCGTCGCTCAGAACACTTCTTGTTAAAGGATGCATCGTGGCTGACGACAAAACGACACACGAGTCGCTGAGCGATGCACTGGCGGCGTTGCGCCTGCCGCGTGAGGACTCTAGCGTGCTTCCTCGCCGGCGCCGCCGCTGGCTGTGGATGGTGCTCGCCTTGGTCGCCCTCGTTGCCCTGCCGTGGTGGTGGTGCCAGGGGCGGGTGGTAGAGGTGGCGGTTGCCGAAGTGACGCGGATTAGGCCCTCTCAAGCAGGCCCTCTGCCGGTGTTGTCGGGCTCTGGGTACATCGTCACGGGGGAGCGTTACGTGTCCATCGGCGTGCGGGTGCCTGGGCGGATCGAGCGCTACTTCGTCGAGGAAGGACAGAGCGTGCGCAAGGGCGACCCCTTGGTGCAATTGGACGACCGTGACTATCGCGCCCAGGTCGCGCGAGCGGAGTCGCAACTGGCACTGGCGCGCGCCCAGGCGGAGTTGGCCGAGGCAGAACTGCGGCGGGTACGGACGCTGCGCAGCCAAGGTGTGGCCTCGCAGCAAGAGCTCGACGTTGTGGAAAGCCGCGCCAGGGTGGCGCGCGCCACGGTGAAGCAAGCTGAGGCAGAACTGCAGCAAGCGCGAGTGAATCTCGACTACACCGTGCTGCGCGCCCCGACGGACGGGGTGATTTTGGCCAAGACCAAAGAGGTCGGCGAGATTGCCATCCCGGGTGGATTTGCGGGTTCCGGCGACCTCATCCGCATGGCGAACTTGTCTGACCTTCGCGCTCAGGTGGACGTGAACGAAGCGGATCTGAATCGCGTGTTCTTGGGGCAGAAAGCCCTGGTGACGCCGGACGCGTACCCCGATGCGAAATACGAGGCTGAGGTCGTGAAGTTTTACCCACAGGTGGATCGCTCGAAGGGGACGTTGCGCATCGAGGTGCGCATCCTCGCTCCTGACGACAAGCTCCTCCCCGACATGAGTGCCCGGGTGACCTTCCTTGCCGATGTTGCCGCGGCCGGGGACGGTGAACCTCTGGTGTTTGTGCCGAGTGCCGCGGTGCGGCGCAATGAGCGTGGTGAGGCCTTTGTGTGGGTCGTGAACGGAGAGCGCGTACACCCGCGAGCGGTCAGGCTCGGCCCGACTGTGAGCGGACGCGTGCAAGTGCTTGCCGGCCTGGAAGGCAACGAGCGGGTCGTGGTGAATAACGTGCCGCTGCGCGAGGCTCAGCGGGTGCGTGTGGTTCAGGGCGGGCAGGCGTAAGCTACGAAGCGACGGAAACCCCGTTGGCGGTGTGGCGCTGGAAGTAGCGATAAAACGGGAGCGCAGTGGCGGTCATAGTGAGTGCCACGGCGCATTCCACCGGCCTCCCCCACAGCAGGCTCGCAGCAATTGCCCCATTGGCCACGAGATAAAGGGCCGGTAGCCACGGGTACCCCCAAGCGCGATAAGGGCGCGGCCGTTCCGGTTGCTTGCGCCGCAAGGTGTAGAGGGCTGCAGTATCGGCAATGGTGGCGAGTACGATCGCGAAGGTTGTGTAATCGAGAATTCGCGGGAAGCCTTGCAGGACCAGCACCAACGCGATCGCGGTTACTCCTTGGGCAACAATGGCGCCGTGGGGCGTGCGGTAACGGTCGTGCACGCGCTCGGCGCCAGGGAAAAAGTACCCGTCGAGTGCCATCGCGTAGGCAATGCGCGGGCCGACGAGTACGGTGGCGTTGAGGCAGCCGAGCACGGAGGCCAGCACCAGAAGTGCGATGGCGGTAGCCCCAACGTCGCTGAGGAGCACACGTGCGGCTGCTTCGCCCACATTGGGTTGATGGCTCAGCTCGTGGATAGGAAGAGCGTACAAATACACAACGTTCAAAAGCAAATACGCGCCAATACACAGCCCGAGGCCGAGGAAGAGCGCGCGGGGGATGGTTGTACCCGGACGATGAATTTCGCTCGCGACGTACACTGGAGCATTCCAGCCGAGGTAACTGAACAGCACCGGGGAGAGGGCCAGTCCAAAGTTCGTCCAAAGAGCATTAGCCTCGAGCTGCGGGCCAACGAAATGGGCCCACGACCCGCGGCCAGTGGAAAACGCCCAGGCACTGAGGCCCACAATCGCTAGCACTTTGATCAGCGCAGTGATGTTGTTGAGGCGCGCACCGCGGCGGACTCCTGCGTAGTTGATTGCGGACACCACCGTAATCGTTGCCGAGGCGAGTAGCAGGGTGCCGCCTCGGTCGAGCCCAACAAACCGGCTCACACCCTCGGCAAAGCCGGCGGCGAGAGTGGCTACGGTGCCGGCGTAAATCACGAAGAAGGACAGCCACCCCACTATGAATCCAGCAAATGGGTGGTACGCTTCGCGCAAATAGACGTAATCCCCACCGGCGCGGGGAAACATCGCACCGAGTTCGGCATTGGCGAGTGCTCCGGCAAGCGACAGCAAGCCGCCGACGAGCCAGACGGCAAGAAACAGCCCGGGATGGGGGAGCAAAGCGGCAATCGGACCGGGCGTGAGGAAAATTCCCGCACCGATGATCGAGGAAACGCACAACATCGTTGTGTCGAAAAGGCCGAGCTCTCGATGCAAACGGTCCTGCGGATGGCGATCGTCAACAAACACGCTGCCGGTGTGACATAGCCGCAGCACTCGTTCCAGACCGTTCACGCGCGAATCAATCGAGTCGTTGCCGGTGGGTGCTTGCGGAAGACACGGGGACCTGGGTTAAGCACGGTACACGACAAGCTAGGCTTGCCGCCAGGAAAGTCGTGAACGCTCATTGCCCAGGCGAGCGGAGGACGCCGCGGTGTGCTGGCCACGATCCATCCTCGGAGACGGATTCTTTGCTTTGGTGCGGTGCTCAGTCGCCTCACGGTTGACAAGGGAGAACTCGGTTCGTGACATTGCGAGCAGCACCTGCCTCGGAGGCAACGATCAATGCCAGCCTAGACAATTGGTGCGGGAGTCCATCAAAGAGGTCTTCGCTGTGTACCAGGCGGGGGACGTGCCGGTCGATGGCTTCCCGGTGTTCGCCGTGGCGGCATATATCGCTATGGCAGCCTGGCCCTTAATTGTGTTTTTTGGGTCAGACCGAGAGCGCAAAGTGTACGGGCTGCTTGCCTGCACGGTCGCGCTCGGGGCCAGCTTGTGGCGCTTCGGGCAGACGCCACCTGGGGTCTGCTGCATGGACACAAACGAGAACATGCTGATTTTTTACAACACCGGGCGTTTTCATTGGTCGTTTCTATTCTTGGAGAGTCGCGCACCCATGGGGCAAGGTTTCGATTTTCTACCAGTGTATGTGTTTAACCGAGTGTTCCGGAACTTTTATGGTGAGCGTGTTGTTGGGCTCATCTTTCATCTGCTGATCGTCCTTGGGGCGAGTGCGTTGCTTCCGCGTCGTGGCTTGCTAACAGGGCTCGCTCTCATTGCGTGCGCCCCAAGCCTTTTGTGGGCTTCGCGCCACATGCAAGGGGCTCCGCTGCTGTTGGGAAAGCTTGGTCTGATCGGCTGCCTACAGGTCCTTCGGGAGCGCTGGAATTGGAAGGCTGCCCTCGGTGCTCTGGGTTGCCTCAGTTACTTGTCGTGGGGATATTTGCCCATGCGAATCACGTACGTGTTTCCCGTGCTCTGGTTGTGGCAGCGGCCCAGGGCGCTTCTGATGATTTACCTCCTTTTCAGTGTGCCCCTTTTCCTTACGCTCGTTGCTTTACGAAAATACGTCCAGCAGCCCGTTGAGTGGAGGCTTCTGCCGAGACACCTGACCACTGGGAGCTATCGGATTCCGGCGCTAGGCGACGTGAGCCTGAGCCTCCGGTCGCTTGTCGACCCGCGAGGCGGGGTCAAAACAACCGCCTCGCATGAAGGTGTCCAGGCCCTCCCCTTAACCGCAGTTCCGTTTGTTCTCTGGGGGGCGATGAAGGGGCCGTTTGGCATTGCCGCTTTGGCCGCGACGACGCCGGATATCTTCTCGGAAGGAGCGGCCGGCCGGAGTCACCGAATGATGGTGAACGTTTTGCCACTGGCTTTTGCGGCCGCTCAGGCGCCGAGTCATCCAGTACTCGGGCTCTTGGTCGCTGCGGAAGGAATCGGTCGTTGGGTATGGATCAGTTTGTACACCAGACCGTTGTTGTGGTGCTGGCACAATGGCTACGTCGGGTTGAATCCTTGTGAACACGTAGAGCCTCGGCCAGTCTACTGCAGGTAACTGGAGAAGGTAGACGCCCGTCGCTGGGGCGAGGCCGACATTGGCCGTCCGGGAGTTCCGCTCCCGTGGAGAGCGGGTCTCGTTGGTCGGGCCGACACACCGTGATGACATTGACCCATTTCGGCGCGCTGGTGCCGTGGTAAGGTGTGTCCTATGACGCGACGAGAGAGGGTGCAGGTCGGGGTGAGCTTGCTCGCGGGGGCGGTGTTTTTGTTGCTGGCGTTTCGCAATGTTTCGCTCGGTGAGTTGGGGCAGGCGCTCGGCCGCTTCCATTGGCCATGGTTGATTCCCGCGCTCGGCGTGAGCTTGCTGCTCATGGTGCTGCGCACGTGGCGGTGGCAGCTCGAGCTCCGGCCGCTGGAGCGCGTTCCCTTCGGCCGGCTTTGGGCCGTAACCTCGGTGGCCTATTCGGCAATCAATCTGATCCCCGCGCGGCTGGGTGAGGTGGTGCGGCCGTGGCTCGTTGCGCAGTTCTCGAACGTACGCATGTCCCAAGCAGTGGGCAGTTTAGTCGTTGAAAAGCTCATGGATTCGTTTTGCATCCTTGCGTACACCTTGGCTGCGCTGCTGCTCAGCGAGCAACTTCCCGACTGGGCCCGTCGCGGCGCGGTGGTCCCAGCGGTTGTGACGGTGGTGTTCGCTGTTTTGGTCGCGCTCGCCTATACGAAGGGAGAGCAGTTCGTTACCCGGCGTGTGGCGTTGGCGTTGCCGGAGCGGGTGGGCGAGGGCTTGAGTCGGGTGGTCCGCGCGGTGCTGGAGGGCATGCGGGTGCTGCCCGACACTCGGCTTTTGGCGCAAGTGTTTGTCTTGTCTTTGCTGCTCTGGTTTTTGCCGATTTTGTCGAGCTGGATCGTGCTGAAGGGATTCGGCTTCCCGGTGCCGTTCTCGGCGGCGTTGTTGGTGTTCCTCTTTATCGGCCTGGCAACGGCGATTCCGAATCCGCCTGCCATGGTGGGAACCTTTCAGTATGCTTGTGTCTTGGCCTTGGGCATTTACGGCATCGAAGAAAATGCTGGGCTGGCATTCGGGCTGTTGTTGAACGCTTTGCAAGTCCTCACCATTGTTGCGCAAGGGATTGTGGGAGCGATGGTGCTGGGCTTACGCTGGGCTGACATCCGCCGCGCCGGGCGAGTCGTGAGGCACGGGGAAGTGGACAAAAGGCTAGAGCTGCCTGCGCCGGTGATAGAGGTCTCGCTGGAGCCAGTCGATCCAGAGCGGTGCCGTGGAGTAGAGAGGCACGAGCAGAAATAGTGAGTGCACGAACGCGTCAGGGAGCCAGCGGAGCCCAAGGGAGAAGTTGCCAATTAAAGCACCCAAGAGCACGTAATTGGCCACGCCGCCCCAATGCCCAATGCGGTTGCTCATCCTGTGTTGCTCATCAGCCTCGGCCCCGCCGCGGGAGCGAACGACGTAAGCGCTAAATGCGCAGAGGATGCTTGCCGGCACCCACCAAGGAACAAGACCGAGAAGCACGTACGCAACAAAAGCGCAGGTGAGGAAGGCAATGTCGGCCCCATGATCGAGCCATCGTCCGTAGGTGCGACCCACGGGGTTGCGACGCGCCCAGCGGCCGTCGGCGATGTCGCTCCATGCGGCAAAGGCAAACAAAGCTGCCGTGGCGAAACTGGCCGCGCGCGAGCCGCGCTCTGCTTGCCAGACGCACCAAGCGAAGAGGGGCCCAGCGAACACCCGGCCGAGCGTGAGGACGTCGGCAGCGATGGGTTGCCCAGACAGTTGGGTCACATTCGTCAACTACCTTGCCGCAGGAGGGATCGAACTTCGCCGGTCTCCCGCAGGAGCTCGTTCATCGTGACGATCCAAGGGCGCGCGGGTGCGCTCGTGGATCGATGGTCTTCATCGCTTCCGGTGTCGGCCTGTTGTTCCGTGGGGTTCTGCCCATCACGCACAGCGGTGAGAAAATTCTTGTGGCGTTCGAGCAGCGCACCAAACTTCCGTAAGGAAGCCCGGGGAGCGCCTCCCTCTTGACTGTGGAGAAACTGCTCAGCTTCTTGAATTTCGCGACTATAGCGCTCGAGCGCTTCGTTTACGTCGCCCTTTTCCTCCACGGCTCGTAAGAGATCCACGGCCGCGGTGGTCACCCGACCCAAGTGCTGCTCGGCGCGTGCCGCGTAGGATCGGTCGGAGCACCCAGAACTGCCGAACGTCAGGATGACACTGAGGACCGCGCACCACGGGCCCCTGGCCCGCCACGGCGGCCTAGCCGCTGTACATTTGCTCGATGAGGCTAGCGTATTTCTCATGCACAACTCGCCGCTTCATTTTCATCGTCGGGGTGAGTTCGCCGGAGTCCACCGTCCACTCCTGCGGCACGATGGTGAACTTCTTGATGCGTTCCACCTGGCTGAGACTTTGGTTCACTTCGTCGATGTACCCCTGCACGACGCTTTGCACCTTCGGATGCTGAGCGAGCACGCTCAAGTCGGCTGGCAGATCATTTTGCTGGGCCCAGGCGAGGGTGGTCTCGGGATCGAGGACAATGAGTGCGGACACAAACGGCCGCCGGTCACCAATCACGCACGCTTGCCCGATCAGCGGCTTCTGCTTGAGCATGTTTTCGATATTGGACGGTGCGATGTTCTTACCGCCCGCAGTGATGATGATTTCCTTTTTCCGGTCGACGATGCGGATGTAACCTTGCTCGTCGATCGTGGCGATGTCACCGGAGTGCAGCCACCCGTCCTCATCGAAGGTTTGCCGGGTGAGCTCCGGATCTTTGTAGTAGCCCGCAGTTACGTTGCCACCGCGCACGAGGAGTTCCCCGTCGTCGGCAAGTTTGACCTCGACTCCCGGTATCGCCTGGCCCACAGTGCCGATCTTGATGGCGCCAGGACGGTTCCAAGAGGTCGGACCCGTATCCTCCGACTGGCCGTACACTTCCGCAATCGGCACACCGATCGCGCAAAACCACTCAATCAGTTCCGGGGCAATCGGAGCTGCCCCGCTACTGGCAATCTTGATTGCGTCGAGCCCGACGCGCTCGCGGATCATGGCGGTGATGAAGGCGGTGTTTTGCACCTGCTCGGCCAATTCGGCAGGGACCGGTTCGCCTTTCTGTTCGAGGCGAATTTTCTGCAGGTTTACTTCGATGGCGTGCTTGACCATCGACCGCTGCGGCTCGTCGAGCTTCTCAATGGCAGCAACGAGTCCCGCGTGCAGTTTCTCCCAGATCCGTGGGACTGCAAAAAAGAACTCCGGGCGGACTTCACGCAAGTACTCAGCAATTTGTTGGGGGTTCGGGCAGAAGTAGCAGGTGGAGGCGCTTTTCAGGTGCAGGTAATAGCCAGCCATGCGCTCCGCGATGTGCGCCAATGGCAAGTAGGAAATGTGGCGCATGCCCGGGGTACGGGGGAACAGCCGGTCGAGGGACTCAGCCGTCCAACATACATTATAGTGCGTCACCATCACGCCTTTGGGGGGACCGGTTGTACCCGAGGTGTAGATCAAGGTTGCGAGGTGCTCGGGTTTCACTGCTTTCGCGCGCGTCTCGACCTCGGCGAGCGTTTGGGAGTCCGCACGTGCCTCTAGTTGGGAGAGCGTGACCACACCAGCTTCGCCCGCCAAACTCTCCCCCTGGTCGATCACCACAATGTGCCGGAGCTTGGGAAGCTGGGAGCGGATGCACGCCACCTTGCGGTACACGTCCGGATTCTCCGCCACAAAGACCACGGCCTCGCAGTGGTTGAGGATGTACTCGATTTGTGGAGGAGCGAGCGTGCTGTAGACCGTGACCGGAATCGTCCCGGCATGCAGGGCGGCAAGATCGATCAAGTAATGCTCCGGGCGATTGGAAGCCAAGATGCCGAGAAATTCTCCGGGCTTGACCCCCAGTTTGATCAGGCCCGCAGCGAGTGCACGCACACGCTTGCCGTAGTCGCGCCAGTTGAGAGCATGCCAAGCCCCGTCTGCCTTCCACTTGAGAGCGTCGAGCTCCGGGTAGCTCTCCACGGCGTTCTGAAATAACGTGCAGACGGTTTGTCCTGCGACTTTCCGGTCGATATCCGCGCGTTCATTAAGGCTCATCCAGACGGTCCCTCCACGTTTTGCGAAAATGTGCGAGGGAACTTAACCGCAAGGGCTTATGGGCGGCAATAGGTTGGGGGAGGAGGCCGTCTCTTTGCAAGTCCGCCACCACGGTGCCCGCAAGTTCCGCAAGCAAACGTTGATCGGCGTACACCGGGTCTTGCCGTGGGAGGAGAAGCGAGGGGAGCCAATGCCAAATTGTGATGCGCTCGCGGTACGTGTATGCGTGCTCCCTCCCTTCTACGCTTTCCGCTTGTACAGCGACCTCGAGCGTAGTTGATTCCCGGAGGGGGATGATGCCGATGCTCATTCCAAAGAGCACAGCGTTGGCGAGCATGGCAGCCGTTGAAGGCGGGGCCCCGCGGTTCAGGCGGACGGTTAGAGCGAGATGCCTTCCCTCCGTCGCTCCCGGGTCGACTACGATTGCTCCCGCGTCTTGGAGCGCCGTAACAAGGGCGGCACGCAAACGGCCATGCTGCGGATCGCGGCGGTGGCCCGCACCGCCCGACTCAAAGGACAACCACACAACCGGACTTGTGCGACTGAGCTGGCCGGGTGTAGGCTGGCGCACTGCCAACCAACCCGAACGGTGCACGTAACACCCTGAGACGGAGAAAGTCCCGCCGATAAGCAGCACTGCCAGCCACGCGCGTGACCGATGACTCTGCATATGCCCTCCTCGGCCGTTGTGTGTCTTCAGCTTAAACAATGCGCGGTGGCCGATGGCAAGCAGAGCTTCCAACCTCTCATCCGGCCCGAAGTGGTCGCCGCCGGGAGATGGTACTCGTGGTCCGCGCCGCTCGGAGCGATCGATCGGGATCGGGGACGGTTGAAGAACACGGGCGTTGTAAGCAGGGCGGGGGTCACGCGACCAATGATTGCCTCACCCTCGGCGTGAGAGTAAGGTGCGGATGCTCCGTAGAAGACGAGGAGGGAACGAGAACGATGAAGGGCGCAAAGGGTCTGGCGATTGCGGCTGCCGCAGCGGCGTTGTTTGCTTCCAAAGCTTTAAGTGCGGGAACTCACGAAGGTGCGGCTGAAGCGAAGAAAGTGAAGTGCGAGGGTGTGAACGAGTGCAAGGGGAAGGGCGAGTGTGGTGGTGCCACCCACGACTGCGCGGGCAAGAACGAGTGCAAGGGTAAAGGCTGGGTGGAAATTTCGGCCGAAGAGTGCAAGGCCAAGGGTGGCAAGATCAAGCAGGACTGAACACGTGCTAGCATTCTTGCGGCCGGGGCTGCCTTGGGGTTTTTGGGTTTTGGCGTCGGTTTGCGGCCGAAGCATTATCCGGAAATTCTCGGTCACTGGCCTAAAGTAGATTGGTTCGAGGTGATCACCGAAAATTTCCTGGTCGCGGGCGGCCGCCCGCGGCGGGTTTTGGAGCAGGTGCGAGCCCACTACCCGCTAGTGCTGCATGGTGTGTCCTTGTCGGTGGGCTCGGCGGATCCGCTGAACTTCGACTACCTCCGACAGGTGCGCGATCTCGCCAGGCGGATTGAGCCTGAATGGCTTTCGGATCATCTGTGCTGGACAGGCGTCGGCGGTGTGAATCTCCACGATTTACTTCCCTTGCCTTACACCGAAGAAAGCTTGCGGCACGTGGTCACTCGCATCCAACAGGTGCAAGACTTCTTGGGGCGGCAAATCTTGCTCGAAAACGTGTCTTCTTACTTGGAGTTCGCGCATTCGACGATGAGCGAGGCCGAATTTGTGGCCGCGGTGGCCAGCCAAGCGGACTGTGGCATCCTGCTCGATGTGAACAACCTGTACGTCAACGCGTTCAATCACGGGTTCGATGCCCTCGAATATCTGTCGGCCTTGCCCGCGAAGCGGGTGCGGCAAATCCATTTGGCCGGGTATGCCGACCGCGGAACGTTCCTGCACGACACCCACGACCACCCGGTGTGGCCCGCCGTGTGGGATTTGTACCGTGAGGCCATTGCCCGCTTTGGGGCAGTTGCAACGTTGATCGAGTGGGACGCTGCCTTGCCCCCGCTTGCCACCGTACTGGCTGAGGCGGAGCGAGCGCGGGCGATAGCGCAGGAAGTGTTGGGTCGCGGTGGTCGAGCTCAAGCGTGTGCAGTGGTTGCTCAGTGAGCTCATCCGCGCGCCGGAGGGAGTGGCCCCGGCCGTGGCTGGGCTCTCGCCGGACGCGCGAGCCTTATGGGAGGGGCTTGTGCGGCCCTACGGCCAGCTCGACGCAGTGGCGCGGCTCGACATTTACGCCAACATGTACTTCTTCCGCATCCGCGATGCTGTGGCGGATGATTTCCCGACCCTGCGTGCCACGATCGGAGCGGAGCGGTTTCACAACCTCATGACCGACTACTTGCTCGAACACCCCTCACGCTCGTTTACGTTGCGCGATGTCGGTCGAGCGCTGCCTGCGTTTTTGCGCCAGCACTCGTTGTTGCACGAGTGGCCCTGGCTTGCGGATTTGGCGGAGCTCGAGTGGGCGGTGGTCGAAGCGTTTGACGCAGCCGATCGTCCGCCGGCTGGTGAGGCTGAATTGGCGCGGGTTCCGGCTGAAGTATGGGGGCAGTGCACCCTGCTCTGGCACCCCTCGCTGCGCGTCCTGGCCTGTGGCTACCCGGTGCACCTCCCGTGGCAACGCTGGCAGAACGACGAAGAACCGGGGGAGGTCTCCGCAGCACAGACGTGGCTTCGTATCTGGCGGCGAGATGAGCGTGTGTTCGTAACTGCGGTGAGCCAGGAAGAGGCCCACATCCTTAAAGAGCAAGAGAGCCTCGGCGCTTTGGCCGAACGGCTAGCGGCGCAGTGGGGCGAAGAGGCTGTGGCGCAACGACTGGCAACGTGGCTCGCGGAGTGGGTGCAGGCGGGAATTGTTTGTGGCTTAGAGCCGCTCAAGTGTCGAGCACAAACGTGAGATTCATCGAGACGCGGTACTCTTTGATCTTGTTCTTCTCGATCTTTGCCTGAATCCGGGTAACCTCGGCGGCAGTGACTCCGCGCAGGGTTTTCGTTGCGCGCTTGACGCCTTCTTCAATAGCCTTTTCGATTGTTTTGGCCGAAGCCACAATTTCCGTCACCCGTGCCGTTGCCATCGCCGCTCCTCCTTTTTGTGCTACGCGGTCGCATGCTATCCCGGCGTCGGCCAGCGTGACAAGGGCGTTTGCGCCGAGGGTCTGCGGTCGCTTTGGCACGAGCGGTCAGCTCTACTTGACCGACGTGTGCAACCATGAACAATGCGGGCGCAGTCGCGAGAGCAACATCTTAAATGGAGGATGCGCGAACTAATGGCAAACGCAGCTCAGGAAACCACAGCTCGCCCTCGGCGGCGGCCAATTGTGCCGTTCTTGCGTTTGGGGGAAGGCGAGGAACAGCCCTATTTGGTGGCTCGCAAGTGCAACAATTGTGGTGCGCTGTATTGGGGCAACCGCGTCGCTTGCGCCCGCTGCCGGCAAGCCGCGGGGTTCAGCGAAGTGCGGGTGAGTAACCGGGGAACGTTGTGGACGTATTCGATCGTGCACCAGTCGATGCCTGGCATCCCGGTGCCTTATGTTGCGGCGATTGTCGACTTGCCAGAAGGTATCTCTGTGCGTTGCACGTTGGTTGACGTGGAGCCGGATCCGGCCAAGCTCCAGTTTGGCATGCCTGTGGAGATGATCACTCGGAAGGTACGGGAAGACAAAGAGGGCAACGATGTCATCGCCTTCTTCTTCCGGCCCGCAACCAATGGTTAGAAGGTTCAGAGAGGCACGAAGAGGAGAACAGAACGACGATGCGTGACGTGTATGTGCTCGGTGTAGGAATGATCAAGTTTGGGCGTTATCCCGACCGCGACGTGGCGGAGCTTGCCGCCGAAGCGGCTCTGCTCGCCTTGCGCGACGCCGATCTCACGATCGACGACGTGCAACTGCTGGCCTCGGGGAATTTGTTTCAAGCGCATGCTATGGTGGGCCAGCGCATCCTGCAGCAAATTGGCCAAACCGGAATTCCGGTCATTAACGTCTCGAATGCCTGCGCTACCGGCTCCACGGCATTTCGTGAAGCGTATTTGGCCGTACGAAGTGGAGAGTACGACATCGCGCTTGCAGTGGGCTCGGAACAAATGGGAAAGGCCGGGCTGTTGGGTGCGGGAGAGCGGCGCGAGTCGGTCGAGGGCATTCTCGGTAGTGGTCTGATGCCCGCGGTGTTCGGCCAGGCGGGTGTGGAGCACATGCGTCAGTACGGCACCAAAGTGGAACATTTCGCCAAGATCTCGGTGAAGAACCACAGGCACTCTGTGAAGAACCCGCTGTCGCAGTATCAGGTCGAGGTGAGCTTGGAGGACGTGCTCAACGCTCGAATGGTGGCTTACCCGAACACCCTATACATGTGTTGCCCCACGGGTGATGGTGCGGCAGCGGCGGTGTTGGTGTCGGAGGACATCAAAAAGAAGTCGAATCGCAAGGCGGTGAAGGTGGCGTGCTCGGTGCTCACCTCCGATCCGTGGACGGAGCGCGATCTGACCTTGCCCGACGTGAACACTCTAACCCGCAACGCGGCACGCCAGGCGTATGAGAAGTCCGGCATTGGCCCGAAGGATTTGGACTTGGTCGAGCTGCACGATTGCTTCGCTACGGCGGAACTCCTCCATTACGAGAACTTGGGATTGTGTGCCGAAGGAGAAGCAGGGCGTGCGGTCGACGAAGGTTGGTTCGAATGGGGTGGTCGCTTGCCAGTGAACGTGAGCGGCGGGCTCTTGTCCAAGGGGCACCCCCTCGGTGCAACCGGAGTGGCAAACATTTACGAGATTGTCACGCACCTGCGTGGTGAGGCCGGAGAACGACAGGTGGAGGGAGCAAAGGTCGGCCTGGCGCATGTGATCGGCCTAGGCTCTGCCTGCACGATTCACATATTTACTGTCTAGGCGGCGAGACTTCCGCGGGCATCCGGGGCTATCGCAGGCGCCGCTCCTAAGCAGGGTGGTGCCCGGCCGCAGGTCTTCAGGCGCGGCCCACGCGGCGGGTGCAACGGCGCGCTGCAGACGATGATTCGACGGGTAGGTGCCGTTCGTTCCCTTTCCGGCTTGGGCAGCGCGGGTAACCGCAGGAACGTTGAGTAGACCCACGCGCGTTGGGGCGCGAGTACCGTCCCTCACCGTGGCCCGGAGGTGTGGGGCGCACGGTCGTTCCGCACGAAGGCTTGCAACTCCGTGCCCACGGGCGAACCCTCGCGGAAGAACACCGCGGGTTGACCGATGGGAGCGGGAACGACGAGATCTTTCGGACCCACATGTGTGACGCCCGACCAAAGGTGGATCCACGAACCCGCGGGTAGGTAGACGGGAACTTCCTCTTGGCCAGGATCGAGAACGGGAGCAACGAGCAAGTCTGGCCCCACGAGAAATTCCTGGAAGGTGATCTTCCTCACGCGCGGGTCTTCGGGATAGTGCAGGAACAGGTGACGAACTACGGGTGACCCGCGTTCCGCTGCCTCGCGAACGAGGCGTTCTCGATATTGCTGCCAGCTTGCAAACAGGCGAGCAAAGTAAGCGAACCAATCTAGCGTGTTGGGGTCGGAGTAAAACTGATGGTTGGCCTCCGGCAAATTGCCCTCGTGCGTACGGAACACCACTTGAAAGGCGGCGAGTTCCAGCCAGCGCAAGAGTAACTCGCGGCTGCGGCGGTAGCGGAGCAGTGGGCGGTCGATGGTTGTGTACCCCCCGATGTCCCCGTGATTGAAGGCGAAGCCGGAAAGACCAGAGGAAAGTAGACCCGTGACGGCACTCTTGATGCCGTCGTGGGAATCCCACGTTACCATTTGATCTCCGAGCCAAAACAGGGTGGCGAAGCGCGGGCTTTGGGTAAAACCTGAGCGCATGAAAAACAGGCCTTCGTTGCCGAGAGCGCTGCGGTCGAGAGCATCGAGGTTCACCTCCGCCCAAAGCACCGGGTACTGATTGTGCAGGGCGGATGCATCACCGTTTGCGAGCTGGGCATCGAAGGGGAGTCCCTCGCCAAAGTCGGCCATCCAACCAGAAATGCCGATGGCGACGAGATTCTGTTGAACGACGTCGATGAACCACTCGCGGGCCGCGGGCTGGGTCCAATCTAAAAGTCCGGCAGAAAACGTAGTGTTCTTGATCAGGTACGGCTGGCCATCGCGCTGGCGAACGAGGAAACCGGCGTGGGCAGCTTCGCGAAACAAGTTCTGCCGGTGGTTGGGCTTCTCTGCCACATCGACGAGGAAGGGGTTCAGGTAGGTGAGCATACGGATGCCGTCTCCGCTGAGGTCGGCAACGAGCGCCTCCCACTCCGGATAACGGTCGCGATCGAGTTCCCAGTTCCACCAAAGCTGCTTTCCGAAAGCAGTGGTGCGCTGGCCCACCCAGTCCTGTAACCAAAATGCAGCCACGGGTGTATGGCGCTCTTTGAGCTGTTCCCACACCTGGCGCACGGCTGTGGTTCCGCCTTGCATGCCGACGATGGCCCCTTTGAGTACCCAGGAGGGGAGCGCGCGCATCCGACCGGCAACCGAAGTGTGCGCAGCGATAAGTTCTAGAGGTGTGGCGCCCGCGTAGAGGTGCCCGCGGAGACTGCTGGACCAAACTTCCACATCGACTCGCTCGGGGTTGCGCAAGTCGAAGGTGGCATACTCGGTATTGTTCAGTGCGAGAGAGCGGAGTTTCGAGGTGATGTAATGCGGAACAGGTGCATAGGTAGTGTGCCAGCTCCCCCCGGCGCCGGCGATGAGGTCGAGCACCGCCGTTACGGGTTGCGCTCCGCGGCCGATCCCTTGCTCGCTGACAACGATCGGAACGCGGTGGCCCTTGAAGTCGAAGTAGGTGAATTGTTCGCCAAACCCAAAGATCCGCTCGTCGGGTTCGGAGGCGAAGGACAAGCGCACGCGGTTGTAAGCGGGATTTTGGATGCGCGCCTCAATGGCGAGGACGTTGTCGTCGCGCACGGTCAACGTGAAGGAGTAGCCGACGGAATTGCCCGGGCAGTGTAGCACCCCAAGGATTTGATACTCTTGCGCAGTGGCTCGGATAGCTTGAATCGCCTGGTCTAGGCATAACTCGTGTACCGCCTGATCGAGGGTGAACAAACTGCGCTGCTCGCGTACGCGTCCCGTTGCCTTGGCGGCGGTTACAAATGGGCGACCAGGCAAGGTGTGCCAGAGAGTTTGATTGCGGCTGGGCTGCGTGATGGTGAGCGCCGCGTCGTTCCAAGTTGAGCCGGCCCAGCGGATGGACCAGCGGCCGAGCGCAATCGGAGCGGGCGGGAACTCCGCGCCAGAAGCCGTAAGGCGCCCCTCGCGCCCGCACGCAGGGGCGCCGATGAGGAAGGGTAGCAGTGCAAGGAGTGGGTAAAGCTTCGGGCGAGTGGGGGGAGAGGAGGTCGCAGAGCTGCGCCGCCTTTGGGGAATTCTCGTTGTCATGACGCAGCCATTTACATGAATTCGAATACCGATTGCTGCCCTTGACCGGCGCGCAACGGGGTCGTTAGGCAGCTTGAGCTCACTATGAATCTTGCGTGCAAGGGGCCGCCTGAGTTGTTCGGGTTTCCGCGGCACCGGTGGCTGGATTACGGGCCGTGGCTTGCGGCCGCGATGGTCTCGCACGCAATACTGGTGTGGGCCTTGTCGCACATACCTGTGCAGGTGTTGCCGTTGGTGGGCGAGCCACCATTGCGGGTGACCATTGTCGGGCTGCGTTCCGGTGGAGGCGCGCCCCCCGGAGGGCCCGCTGCGGAACATCGAGAAGAAGCTGGTATGGGAGCAATGCGGTCGTCGCCCGACGCGGGTGAACAACCGCCTGCAGATCCGGCGCCTCAGCGAAATCACCAACCGAAGGTTCGAAGGCCGGCGCCAGCGCGCAACCAAAGGGCGAAGGTAGCCGAGGCAAACACGGAGCGGAGCGCAACCCGTTCGGTGGTCCCGAACAAAGCCGAGGACGACCTGGGTTCCCACTTGGGGGCGAGCGAAGGGTCGGGCGGTGCTGGCGCGAATGCTGCGGGAGGCAAGGGGGAAGGAAACGGCGGCAGTGGTGCAGCCGGGGGAATGGGGGGGCGAGGCGGAGTCGCTGGGACCGGAGTGGGCGATGCCCGTGCGTACTGCCTGCGTTGTCCGCCGCCTGTGTACCCCGTGATGGCGCGGCAGCGCAATTGGAGTGGAGTGGTGCGCGTGTGGCTGGAGCTAGCGGGAGACGGAACGGTGCGCACAGCGCGGGTGGAACAGTCGTCCGGGCATGAGGTTCTTGATCGGGAGGCACTGGCTGCGGCAAAGAACAGCCGATTTCGCTTACCCGCAGACGCGTCGGGCCGCACGACCAGCGGGGTCATCGAGTACCGCTTCGAACTCGTGGAGTAAAGCGGCCGCAATCGGCAGTGGCCGAAGCGAGAAATCTACACGTGTTCGGACGGCCGAACACGTTGCGCCGATAAGGCCTTTGCGTTACCGACTTGGACTCGTTGCGGGTCGGCCCCCGAGGCGGGCTGCCTGGCGCTGTGTTGCGTATGAAGGAGCTCCCGAAAACCTATGACCCCTCGCAAGTCGAGGACAAGTGGTACGCCTTCTGGGAACAACAGGGATACTTTTGGGCTGAGGAAGACCAGCCGGGCCCGCGTTTTAGCATCGTAATCCCACCGCCGAACGTCACCGGTGTGCTCACGATGGGGCACGTCCTGAACAACACCTTGCAAGACATTTTGGTGCGCTACAAGCGCATGGATGGCTTCGTGACCCTGTGGCTTCCGGGAACGGACCATGCCGGAATTGCCACACAGAACGCGGTTGAAAAGCAACTCGCGAAGGAGGGGTTGGATCGGCATCGCCTCGGCCGCGAGGCATTTTTACAGCGCGTTTGGGAGTGGAAGGAAAAATATGGCCGCACCATTTTGCTTCAGCTCCGCAAGCTCGGCGCTTCGTGCGACTGGCGGCGAGAGCGGTTCACCATGGACCCTGGGCTCTCTGCTGCCGTGCGCGAGGTGTTCGTGCGCTTGTACGAAAAAGGGCTCATTTACCGCGGCCAGCGAATCATCCACTGGTGCGTTCGTTGCCACACCGCGCTGTCTGACGAAGAGGCGATTACCGTAGAGGGTGGCGAAGCTGGCTCGCTGTGGCACATCCGCTACCCAGCCGAAGATGGCGGGGAGGGTGTGGTGGTGGCCACGACGCGTCCGGAGACCATGCTCGGCGACGTGGCGGTTGCCGTTCACCCTGACGATGTCCGTTACCGGCACCTCATCGGAAAGCGGGTGGTGCTGCCATTGCTGGAGCGGCCCATTCCCGTGATTGCCGATCCGGCGGTGGATCCGAGCTTCGGCACCGGTGCAGTGAAGGTAACCCCGGCGCACGATGCCGCCGATTTCGAGATTGCGCAGCGCCAGAATTTGCCGCCGTTGGTGGTGATGGATACCGAGGGCAAGATCAACGAGAACGGAGGCCCCTACCGAGGCTTGGAGCGCTTCGCGGCGCGGCGGAAAATCGTGGCCGACCTCAGCGAGCGCGGCTTGCTGGTGAAGGAGGAGCCGTACCGTGTGCCGGTGCGGCGCTGCGAGCGCTGCCAGACGGTGATCGAGCCATATCTATCGACTCAATGGTTCGTGCGCATGAAACCCTTGGCGGGGCCGGCGATCGAAGCGGTGCGGTCGGGCAAGCTGAGGCTCATTCCGGAACGTTGGGTTGGAGTGTACCTCCATTGGTTGGAAAACATCCGTGATTGGTGCATCAGCCGCCAGCTTTGGTGGGGGCACCGAATCCCGGTTTGGTATTGCGCCCAATGCGGCAAGGAGACGGTCGCCCGCACGGACCCGACTGCCTGCGCTCACTGTCGCTCGACGGAGATCGTACAAGATCCCGACGTGCTCGACACTTGGTTTAGTTCTTGGCTGTGGCCGTTTTCGACCATGGGTTGGCCGGAGCGCACGCGGACTCTGGAGCGCTTCTATCCCACGGATGTTCTCGTGACGGGAGCAGACATCATCTTTTTCTGGGTGGCCCGGATGGTCATGGCAGGGTGCGAGTTCATGGGGGAGGTGCCCTTCCGCACGGTGTACTTCAACAGCATCGTGCGCGACCTGCAGGGCCGTAAGATGTCGAAGTCGCTGGGCAATTCCCCAGACCCCTTGGAGGTGATTCAGGAGTTCGGTGCCGATGCGCTGCGCTACACGATCGTGGCTCTGGCGCCTCCCGGTGAGGATGTCCGCTATGCAAAGGAGAAAACCGACCTCGGGCGGCACTTCGCCAATAAGATCTGGAACGCCGCGCGCTTCGTGTTGCGACAGGTGAAGCCGGGGGAGCAGGTGGCTCCGCTTGCGGCCTACCGCTCGCAGGAATTTGCGGTTGCAGACCGTTGGATTCTCTCCCGCCTGCAACAAGTGATCGAAAACACGCGGAGCGCTCTCGATCAGTTCCGCTTCAACGATGCCGCATTAGGAATCTACCAGTTTCTCTGGCACGAGTACTGCGATTGGTACATCGAAATGGCCAAGCTGCCGCTTTCCAACACTGGCTCCGCAGAAGCTCGGCGTACGTGCTCGGTATTGGTGGCGGTGTTGGATCAGGCGTTGCGGCTCCTGCACCCGATCATGCCGTTTGTCACAGAGGAGGTCTGGCAGCATTTGCCGGTCGAGCGACCAGCGGCCAGTATCATGGTGGCGCCATTCCCGCGGGCGGATCAGGCTTGGCGAGATTCTGCCGCCGAGGAGTGCGTTGCGCAAATCCTTGCGGCGGTACGCGGCGTGCGAAATTTGCGTGCGGACCTGGGTCTACCTCCCGGGCAAGCCCTGACGGTACGCCTTCCTGCAAGCGTGTCGCCCGAGATGGAAGCCCTGTTGCGTGCGTATCTCAAAGTGCTGGCACGGGCAGAACGCATCGAACGCATGGAGAAGGGTGAGCACCCAGTGGGGGAACCTTCGGTCATGGTCGATGGGCTCGGCGAGCTATTTCTCCCGGTGCGCGGCCTTGTGGATACCGCCGAGGTGCGGCAGCGCTTGGAACGGGAACTCGGGAAATTGAGAAAAGATTTAGAGCTCGTCGAAAGTAAGTTAGCTCGGGAGGATTTCGTTGCCCGGGCACCGCGCGAAATCGTCGAGAAGGAGCGCGAGAAAGCAACAGCGCTGCGCCAGCGCGCGGAGAATTTGCGGCGGCACCTCGAAGCGCTCGCTTGAGTGCTTACGGCCTCTTCTCCGCGGGACCTTGCGCCTGCGCTCCATTCTGCACGCAGGACTTGAGATATGGCCGAGGGCTGCGCGGGGCAGGCCCGCAGCGAGCCTTTGGGCCCGTGGTTGGCAGCGGTGCATTGACTGAACAGCAGCCTCGCCACTAAAAGCAGCAATTCAAAACTTGCTCCGGGAGGCACACCGACGAATGGCTGAACCATTGATGTTCGATGCACCCACATTCACTGTAAGCGCTCACATCGAAGCCCGTGCTCGTCATCCGGTAACACGGGACAAAGTATTGCTGATGCACCGAGATCGGCGTTGGACGTATCGGCAGTTTCGCAACGAAAGCGTGCGCACTGCGCATTTTTTGCTTCAGCGGCTCGGTAAAATTGACAGTGACCATCCCGGCCACGTTGCCATGTTGCTCGAAAATCACCTCGAGCTGCTCTCACTGTACGGCGGGTGCGCTTATGGTGGCCTGCTGTTGTTCGGTGTGAACACTGGGCTGCGCGGCGAGGTGTTGGCTGGAGTGTTGAATCATGCGCGGGCTCGTGTGCTGGTTGTAGACGAGAAGTTTCTTCCGGAAGTCGAACGAATTCAAAACCAGCTTCGCTATCTTGGGTCTGAAAATATCTTGGTGTTGCGCACGCAAGGCGGCGAGGTGCCTGCCACCCGGGACTATGTGGCGTGTCTCGACCGCGAGGTGGGGCCGAGCGAGCGTGAATTGGATCCGCCGGATGTCGCCGTCTCGCCGGACACGAACCTGATGGTGATTTACACTTCCGGAACCACTGGCTTGCCGAAGGGGATCTTGAACAACCATATGAAGCTTTGTGCGGTCGGCTTCGGCGTCTCTTCGAACCTCGGCCTGACGTATGAGGATGTCGGGTACGGTTGCATGCCCTTGTTCCACTCGAACTCGATGTTCGTCGGCTTTATGCCGGCGTTTTGGGTAGGGGGCAGCATGGGGTTGCGCGAGCGTTTTAGCGCGAGCCAGTTTCTCGATGATATCTTTACGTATGGCTCCACGTTCTGGAATTACGTCGGTGAGCCCGTGCATTATGTGCTGGCGGCAATCGAGAAGCGCTATGGCGGCGACGAAGAGGTGATTGCGCGGGAAGTGACCAACAATCCTCGGAACAAATTGCGCTATGCTGTGGGCAACGGAGCGGCCCCGCCAGACATCGATAAGTTCATGAAGTGGCTCGGGCTCGAAGACATGTTCGAGCTTTACGGCTCCACCGAGGCGGCCATTAGTACGTTCCGGCGAAAAGGGGATCCACGTGGGTGCGTAGGTGAGATTACCGATCCGGCCGTGAAGATCTTGGCGCCAGACGGTAGCGAGTGCGAGCCAGCGCAATTGGGCCCCGACGGGAAGCTCCTCAACTACGACCGAGCTGTGGGAGAAATTTGCCGCGTGGCGCCGGATACTGCGCTGTTCCAAGGTTACTACGACAATCCGCAGGCCAACCAGGAAAAGTACCGCGACGGGGTGTACCACTCCGGCGACTTGGGCCACATACTGATCGTCAATGGGCGGCGGTACTTGTACTTCGATGGCAGGACGGATGACTGGATTCGCAAAGACGGGGAAAATTTCTCGGCCGCGCAAGTAGGCCGCTTGCTGAGCGAGCACCCGGACATCCAACTTGCTGTCGCCTATGGCGTACCTTGCCCAATTTCCGACGAGTTGGTGATGGCGGCAATCAAGCTGCGCGATGGAGCGGAATTCGATCCGCAGGGTTTCTTCAATTGGTGCGAGAAACAGGTCACGCACGGCAGCATGGATCGGAAATGGTTCCCGGACTTTGTCCGGATTGTCGACGATTTTGAATACACGCAGACGCAGAAGGTGTTGGTGCGAAACTACAAGAAGGTTCACTTCGATCTCAATCGCATTCCTGATGCGCGCATTTACTGGCGCCGCCGGGGCGATACGACGTTCCGGCCATTTACTCGCGACGACTACGAGGGCTTACGGCGCGAGTTTGCGGCTCAGGAGAAACTGGAACTGCTCGATCGTTAACAGCGGTGGAACAAACGCCGCGTTCGCGGCGGACTGAGGGAACGGGAGGCAACTATGGCGATCGTCGTCATGCGCTTTGACTTGCGGGTGCCGCCCTTTGCGACCACGGATCACGCCCGGCAATACGCGGCTTGTCTGGAGATGTGCCGTTGGGCGGATGAATTGGGGCTCGACATGTGCGTATTGTCCGAGCACCACGGAGTGGAAGATGGCTTCTTGCCAGCGCCGCTCACATTAGCAGCAGCCATCGCGGGCGCGACGAAACGGTTGCCGATCAATGTTGCCGCACTGTTGGTGCCGCTGCATGATCCGATTCGCTTGGCTGAAGAGTTGGCCGTGTTGGATCTCGTAAGCAGCGGACGAGTCAGCGTGGTTGCTGGCCTTGGTTACCGGCCGGAGGAGTTCGCCATGGCTGGAGTGGATCGCGCCCAGCGGGGCAAGCTGCTGGAAGAAGGGATCCAGGTGTTGCGTCAAGCGTGGACGGGTGAACCCTTCGAGTTCCGCGGCCGCACGGTGCGCGTGACACCTAAGCCCGCCAATCCCATTACGATCTTCTTGGGTGGCTCCACGCCTGCAGCGGCGCGCCGGGCGGCGCGGCTGCGGACGGCGTTTCTCCCCGCCATCGCGGATCCCCAACTGGCGACGATCTACCAAGAGGAATGTGTGCGCGTGGGTTTCGACCAAGGTTTCGTGATGATGCCAGGAGGGCCGGGGTTCGTACATGTTTCGCAGGATCCAGAGCGGGATTGGGAGCGCATCGGACCGCACGCGTTGTACGACGCCACAACCTACGCTGCGTGGCAAACGCCGGATCAGCGCTCGCAGGTGCATGTGCACGGGAGTACGCTCGAAGATGTTCGTCGCTCCGGGGTTTACCAGGTGCTCACCCCGGAAGAGTGCGTGGCGCTTGCACGGGAGCAAGGGCGGCTGGTGTTGCACCCGCTGATGGGAGGGATTGCGCCGGAGTTAGCCTGGGAGAGCCTACGCTTGTTCGAACGCGAAGTGTGGCCGCGGATCCGTTAAATGCGCTTTCTCTGTGATGACCGCGGTGGGGTTCGTTACGGCCGCTTTGAAGAGCCGGTGGAGGAAATCGACTATCGCCGCTGCCGGTTGATCGATGAGTACGATCGCCCCGCTGGACGGTGGCGCCGTTACTTTGGCTTTAAGCAATTCGAATTCCTCGGCGGGGTCAGCGAACAGGTCGTCTTTGGCTGCGCCCTAGTGAATGTGCGTTACGCTGCTTCGGCATTCTTGTATGTATATTGGCCGAGACAAAAGCTCCTCGACGAATTCAGTTTCGTGCGTCCGCTGGCCCTGGGTGTGACCATGGACCAACGCCCCGAGGACGGCCTTGCGGAGTTTGCGAGCGGCGGGGCCAGAATTCGTTTCTCTGCGGGTCGGCTTCCGCGAAGCCGGCAACTGATCGCGGACCTGCCCGGCCGCCTGGTTATCGAGGCCGAGTGGGACGAAGAGAGCCCGCCCACTAAGCCGATGCGCATTTGCACGCGTTCGGGCGCGGCCGGCTGGGTGTTCGCGCGCAAGACTGCGGGTCAGCAAGTACGCGGCACCTTGGAGACCAAAAATGGTCGCGTCGACCTGGCTAGTGTGGGCACGCTCGGTCATCGCGATTGGAGCGCCGGCTACATGCGCCGGGAAACGCATTGGCTATGGGGGTGTTTGGCTGGACGTGCCAACACGGGGGAGGCGATTGGACTCAACATCTCGTGCGGCGTGAACGAAACGAGCTTTACCGAGAACTGTTTCTGGGTCGACGGCCAGCGGGAGGACCTGTGGTTGGTGCACTTCGACTTCGAGCGCACCAATTTCATGCGACCTTGGCGAATGACATCCAACGATGGCCGTTGCCAACTGTCGTTCCAACCCGAGGCATGCCATCGCGAGCGCATGCGTTTGGGGATACTCGGCCTGAACTTTTGCCAACTGATCGGCCGGTACAGCGGGGAGTTAATGCGGGCAAATGGCGACACGCTGCACCTGGAGCGCCAACTCGGATATGCCGAGTGGCAGTATGCTAAGTGGTGACCGTCAGCTAGCTTGCACGCCATCGATCCGAGGTCGGTAATTCGGCACCGGTCATTCCAGGAGCGCCCGCTGCGATTGAGCCAGCCCGCGCAAGGCGAAGTTTTAGGCGAGGGGTAGATTCGCTCCGAGGCCGCGAGGTTCAGCCGTGGCGGCAAGGCGTGGTATGTGCACGGCCGCTTGGCGGCCACTCCCCTCATTGGTTTCCGGTGGAGTCCGGCGCGGTTTGTCGGAGCCACGTTTGCATATCGAAGTAGTCCCGCCACGCCCGGATCTTCCCGTTTTCGATTTCGAAGACCCCGGCAACCGGCAACTCCACGTCTTTGCCGAGGAAGCGAAAGCGGTCGATCCGCTCGGTGAAGACGACATTGTCCTTGCTGGCGAGGTGCAGAATCTCGAATTCGATGGACTCCGCGGGGCCGACAAAAGTCTCGAGGGTGGCTCGGATTGCATCTAAGCCCTGTAAGGGTGGCAGCGGCATGTTGTGGTAGACCGCGTCTGGGTGGAAGAACTCCAGCAGACGATCGATGTTCCGCTCCCGCCACGCTTCACAAAAGGCGACGACAATTTCTTGGCTCGCGCGCATGATTGCCCTCCCAAGCAAACAATCCGCTACCAACGTGTATCACGAGTGTGCTGGTTTTACCTAGGGGGGATGGTAAGCTAGAGAGCAAGCTCCGAACCCTCTCTGCGCCCGACCCCACGCGGCCAGCCGGGTAGTTGGTCCACCTACTGTCAATTCCTCGGCCGCGTTGCTTGTTTATTTTCCCGAGTCACTCCTCGCCGTTCGACGCCTTGAGGCTGGGAACCTGAGAAGAGCTAGCGAAGCCGCTTGTGTGCTTGTTGATTTAGCGGGTTCAAGACCAAAACTCCGATTGACTTCGTCTTTTTTGAATGGCAGGTTGCTCGTGCTGGCCTTCGTGTAGGCATCGGCTAGCAGGTTGGGTACGTCAACAGGATTGTACGCAGTGGTTCTTGACCAGTGGTTCGAACCGCAAAGGGGGTAATGCACGGGGTGTGGTGAATTGTAAGGAGGAAGACATGGCGGTCCACGATCGATGCTTCCGGGTCGGGTGCATTTGCCGATCCTTGCGTTTATGGCGTGCCTTCGCGGTAGCCGTGTTGGCGGTGGTGGCAGCTCGGGGAAGTGCGCAGCTAGGGGAGCGGTTGCGGCTGGTGAGTGTCAATCCCGCCGGCCAAGCGTCCAACGGTACCGCTGGCGGGGTGGGGATGGACCGTGAGGGGCGGGTGGTCGGCTTTTATTCGGATGCCTCCAACTTGGTCGTCCTTGATACGAACCAGACGCGAGACGTGTTCGTGCGCGATCTTGTGACGGGTGCGACGGAGCGGGTGAGCGTAAGTTCCACTGGGGCCCAAGCGAACGGGCCCAGTCATGCACAAGGTGGCAACGTGTCCCTGAGCGGCGATGGTAGCCTCGTGGTCTTTTATTCAGCGGCGACCAACCTTGTGCCGGGAGACACCAATGCTCGCGCAGACGTGTTTGTGCGCCGCAGAGATGCGGGAACGACGGAGCGGGTGAGTGTGGCGAGTGACGGGTCTCAGGCGAACGGGCACAGCACCTACGCAGCGATCAGTGCCGATGGCCGTTGGGTGGCCTTTCAGTCGGAAGCAACAAACTTGATCCCCGCCGATACAAATCGCGTCACCGATATTTTCGTGCGCGACCTGGTGAACGGCACCACGGAGCGACTGTGCAACGTCCAGCCGAACGGGCCGAGCTCCAACCCGGCGATTAGCGAGGATGGCTCGGTGGTGGCGTTCTCCTCGGCGGCCACGAATTTGGTCAACGGCGACACCAATGGGCGGCTCGATATTTTTGTGTGCGACCGGACTCGCGGCAGCGTCGAGCTTGTGAGCATTGCCTCCGACGGCACTCAAGGAAACGGCGACAGCATCTTGCCGGCCATTAGTGCGGACGGTCGGTTCGTCGCATTTAAGTCGCTCGCGAACAACCTCGTGCCGGATGATCGGAATGGTGTCGTGGATGTGTTTGTATTCGATCGGCAGAGCCGCACGACAGAGCGGGTGAGTGTGAATGTACGTGGGGGCAACGCAGACGACTTCTCTTTCCCGCCGACGATCTCGGCGGATGGTCGGTTCGTGGCCTTCGGTTCGTCCGCAACGAACTTGATCTTTAACGATTCGAACCACGTGTCGGATATGTTCGTGCGCGATCGCCAAATTGGGCGCACGCTGATTGTGGATGTGAACGACCGTGGCGAGCTGGCTAATGGCGGCGTTCCCGATGCGGCGCCGGCGATTTCGGGGCCTGGCACGCGTGTGGCCTTCGTCTCGTTTGCCACCAATCTCGTGCCGGGCGGTGCCTCGACAGGGCAGGCGTACGTCGCTCAGAATCCGTTTTTCGGCCCGGGCGCGTGCCCCGACGGGCTTTGCCCTGAGGGGCTGGTTTGCGTGGAGGGATTCTGCGTGACCCCGACGCGCACACCAACTGTGACGCGAACCCCGACGCCGACGCAAACGCGCACCCCGACGAATACGCGCACGCCAACACCCACTTTCCGCCCCTGCGAGACGGATGCTGACTGCCCTCCGGACCATCATTGCCGTGGCGGTACGTGCAAGAAGAAACGCGAGTGTGACGATAACGACCCGACGATTGACCGACTGAATTGCTTTGACCGCGAAGCCTGTGTCGATGGCCTTTGCGAGTGTGGCGGGGATTGTAATCGCGATGGTTTCGTGTTCGGGAACGAGGTATCGAACGCTGTGTACATCCTTGGCGATGTGCTGCCGCTCTCGCAATGTGCAGCCGCCGATCTCAACGGAGATGGGCAGGTGATGGGTAACGAGATTACGCAGATCGTGTTGAACTTGGCACGAGGTTGCGTGCAGGAGGGTAGGCCCCTCACCTTTGCGCACGACCGCGGGCAAACGGTGACGCTGATGATCACCGCGCGTGCCGCAGGCGAGGATCGGGTGGATGTCAGCGTGGAGGCTAGCGGCGGCGAGGGCGAGCTAGCGACCGTGCAGTTGGATTTGCTGTACGATCCCGCCCTGTTGGGGATTGCGGACCCAGGGCGCGCGTGTCGCTTGGACGATCGCATTCGCGGCTCTCACGTGTTGCTGGCCACACAGCCGCAAAACCCGCCAGCACCGGAGGGGCGCAAGCGATTGCGCCTGTTCGCGGGCGATCTCGCGTTCCCGATTCAGACTTTTGCCGATGGCCCGGTGTTCCACTGTACGTTCTCCCGGGTGCAGGGAGGCGCAGGCGAAGCAGTATTTGGTGCAGACCGTACGAATGTGGGTGACCAACGAGCCGATACCTATCGTGTTGTTGTTGTTTCGGGTGGGATTACTCTGGAAGCTCCCACGGTCACTGAGCCGACACCGACAATGAGTTGTGCCGGTGACTGCGATGGCAATGGTCAGGTCATGGGCAACGAGATCACCACGGTGGTGCAAATTATGGCTTCGCGCCTGCCGTTGAGTGCGTGCCCGAACGCGGATGCAGATGGTGATGGTGAGGTCACGGTAGGCGACGTGACCAAAGCGGTCATCCGCTTAGCACGGGGGTGTCCATGACGTGGCTGCGAAGGTTGAAAAGGCGTGGGTGTGTTAGGCAGGAGGAGGCGCCAATGAGGCAGCAAGTGCAGCCGCAGCAGGCTCGCAGAAACGGGATACGGAAGCCAAGCCTTTTGACCGCGATGACTTGTGCTGGCATTTGGAGCTTCTTTGCCTTGCCGGCACTAGGGGTGGTCACGATTCGTGTCACCACATCCGATGCGTTTACGGGAGGGGATGGTGCTCCGCCCGAGGCGGCAACCATGACAGTACGTCTGGAGCGGGAAAACTCGAGCGAGGTGGCAACGACCGTCAACTTCGACCTGATCTTTCGCACAGCGCAGTTCGATTTGTCCGGAGCATGCGAGGATGAGTCGCCGTGTCAGCTTTCAGAGACGTGTCCCAATGGAGGAACGTGCCGCTTCGTTCCAGTTCGATGTCAGAAGGATCCACGGCTCGCGGACCATCTCTTGGAAGTTGTACCTCCGGATTTTCAGAACGTGCCGGCTGGGGAGTATCGGTTGCGCTTTGCATTGGTGACGACGACCTTCTCGAACCCCTTGCCGGTCATCGACGACGGGGTGTTGCTCACGTGTAGCCTTCCGCCGCAGGCTAGCGCTTCACCAGGCCCGCAGGTCATCTCCTACCAGAGGCTGCAGGTGGCGGACAACCAGTTGCCCGCGCGAGAGGTTCCTTCGCAGATCGTCTTGCAATTGGGTCAAATTGTGGCCGGAGCACGAAAAACAGCAACACCGACGCCCTCGCCCACGCCGACTGCGACTGGGCCCACCGCAACGCCAACGGGCACGCTGGCGACGGAGACGCCGACTCCTACGCAATCGCTTACCCCCGGCACGCCGATCCCGCGCACGCCGTGTCCCTCGCCACGCCCGGCGCCGGGAGGCCCCGCGGTGTACGCCGAGGATGTAGTGCTTGCCGCGAGTGGCCCCGTGACGGTGACGGTCAAGCTCGCCGCAGGTGACCGTCAGATTGTGGCCACACAGAACGACCTGGCGTTGACTGGTGGCATTCGCATCGACGCCGGTACCGGCGGCCGCCCCGACTGCACAGTGAATCCCGAGCTGAACAAGAACGGTTCCACCTTTGGGTTCCTGCCCCCTGGATGCAGCGGTGATGCGTGCACAGGAATCCGTGCGGTCGTTGTGTCGCTGGACAACGTGGATCCGATTCCCGATGGAGCGGTGTTGTACACATGCCGAGCGACGCTGACGGATGTGGAGGCGCGTGTCGATGTGACCGGTGTGGTGGGGAGCGACGCAAACGGGGATCCGGTTCCAGGAGTCGGTAGTCGCGACGGGTTTATATGTGTGGAGCCGCCGCCCACTCCCACACCGACGGTTACCAACACCGCGACGCCTCAGCCGCCGAGCCCGACGGCGACCGTGACCTCGCCGGCCGCGACGAGAACGGCCACGCCAACCGGAACGGGAACAATCGGTACGCCCACGTCCACGCGAACGCTGGGGAGCCCGACCGCGACGCGAACGGCGACGGGGCCTGCTCCCAGTGAGGGAGGCAACGGTTGTGATTGCAACGTGGCTGGCACTCCGGGTGCGGGTTGGTCGTCTGCGTGGCTCTTGCTGCCGGCTCTTTTCCTGAGGTGGCGGCGCCGGCGCTTGGGTGTAGCGTGAAGCGAACTCATTGGTAGAAGGTGAGGTGATGTCCGACTTACCGTGGCGCTCGGTTTGGGGCGAGGGTGTGGTCGCAGAGGTGGACAAGCGACCGACAGTTGAGGAGTTGATCTCGCGGTTCGAGCGCCGGCAAGGCTTGGTCGGCATCATCGGCCTCGGCTACGTGGGGTTGCCGCTTGCTGCCACATTTGCTGAGGGCGGCGTGGCGGTTTTGGGCTTCGACATCGATCGGAGCAAAGTGGAGGAGCTGAGGGCAGGGAGAAGTTACATCCGGCACATCGAGAGCGAGCGGCTCGGGAAAATTGTTGCCCATCAGGGGCCGCGACCCTCGCCGGGGAAGTTTTACCCGACGGCCGACTTTGCGCTTCTCCGGTTTTGCGATGCGATCCTGATTTGCGTGCCGACGCCGCTGAGCCCGAACCGGGATCCCGACCTGTCTTACGTAGAGAAAACGGGGGAGACCATTGCGGAATACCTGCGCCCTGGGCAGCTGGTTGTGCTAGAGAGCACCACTTACCCAGGGACCACGGACGAGGTGTTGAAAACGATCCTGGAGCGATCCGGGTTGCGCGTCGGGGTCGACGTGCACCTGGCGTTCTCGCCAGAGCGGGAGGATCCAAATAACCCGCACTTCACGACCCGCACGATTCCAAAACTGGTTGGAGGCGTTACCGAGGCCTGCACGCGCGTGGCAGCGGCTTTATATGGGGCAGTGCTCGAGCGGGTGGTGCCGGTGTCATCAGCAAGGGTGGCGGAAGCGGCGAAGTTGCTGGAGAACATTTATCGGTGCGTGAACATTGCCTTGGTCAACGAGCTTAAGGTGCTGTTCGACCGCATGGGAATCGATATCTGGGAGGTCATCGATGCTGCGGCAACCAAACCCTTCGGGTTCACCCCCTTTTACCCTGGGCCGGGTTTGGGCGGGCACTGTATCCCCATCGATCCATTTTATTTGAGTTGGAAAGCGCGGGAGTACGAGTTGACCACGCGCTTCATCGAGCTCGCTGGTGAGATCAACCACGCCATGCCGGCTTTCGTCATCGGGAAGCTGGCCGATGCGTTGAACGAGCGGCAAAAGAGCCTAAAGGGCGCGCGCATCCTCGTGCTCGGTGTGGCGTATAAAAAGGATCTCGACGACACCCGCGAGTCGCCAGCGTTGAGACTGATCGATCTCTTGCTCCGCAAAGGAGCGCGGGTGAGTTACCACGATCCCTACGTTCCGTACTTGAAGCGGTCGCGAAATTATGATTTTAACATGGCGTCAGTTCCATTGACTCGGGATGAGCTGGAGCGTGCGGATGCGGTGGTGGTGGCGACGGACCATTCGGTGTTCGACTATGAGTTCATCGTCGAGGCAAGTCAGCTTGTCATCGATACGCGCAATGCGACTCGCCATGTGCGCAACGGCCGGGAGAAAGTCGTGCGTGCTTGATGTGGGCGAGGGCCGGTTGGAGAAGGAGAAGTAGGCACTTGGCAAGTTTTCGAGGTGCCGGTGAAGCTGTGGTTCGGTGGTGGCGGTCGCACAGCGCCCGTCGCAGTGCATTGTGGTGTTTTTCCTGCGATTCTTCCTTGACAAGCCCGCGATTTTTTGAGTATGTATGCGCGCACTTCCGCGGTGCCGAGGGTGGCGCATCCGCTCTGGGTTGGAAAGATGGGCGGAGGGAGTGAGGCAGGTTCGGTCGACTGGAAAGGAGGAGGGCAATGCGAACGGTGAAGTGGAATGTGTTCCTCTCAGGGCTTTGTGCCTGGGCGGTCCTGGGAGTTGGGGCGTCGGGGGTGCGCGCCGACGTCACATCGGAAAAGACGGCTTCAATCCTCGTCTTTCCAAAGGTCGTCGCAAATCAAAACACCGACACTGTGATCATGCTCGTGAACGCGAGCAACTCGCTGATCCAAGTGCACTGCAACTACGTCGATGCGCGCTTGTTCGACATCGTCACGGGTGAGGAATGCGAGCGGCAAAGTGCGACCTGTCGGCCACTGTGGCAAGAAACCGACTTTGATTTGTGGCTCACTCGCCAACAGCCGACACACTGGTCCGTAGCGCGTGGCCGCAGGGTAGATCCGACCGACGGTTTCAATGCCGACGGCTCCGGGTTCGACCCAGGACATATCCCTCCAAAGCCGGATTTTGAAGGCGAGCTGAAATGCGTCGAGGTCAGCGCCTCTGGTGAGCCGGTCACGGGCAATCGCCTGCGCGGGCAAGCGGTGCTGGCTTCGGCCAATGGCGACCTGGCCCGTTATAACGCCATTGGTATCGAGGGTAACCCTGACGTTTCGCCTACGAACCCATTGGTGCTCGATGGGGACATGTACGCAGCGTGTCCGGAGAAGCTCTGGCTGAATCACCCGGCCGAGGGTTTTAATGGCGCACGCACGGAACTCACCTTGGTACCTTGTTCTCAGGACCTAGAGAACCAGGTTCCTCGGAGCGTGACGTTGCAGTTCCTAGTTTACAACCAATTTGAGGAGCGGTTCTCGGCTAGCACTACGGTGACCTGCTACCTGAACACGCAACTCTCGGACATTGATGCGCCAACGAATCCGGTGACGTCGGTCTTCCACCGAAACGTCCTTGGAACCGACGTGGCGATGACCGAGATTACGCCGGTCATTCAAACGGACGGAACCTCTGGTGGGGTAATCGGTGTGGCGCAGGTCTTCGGTGGCACCCGTTCGGGTGCGTATAGCTTGCACACCACCGGGAGTTTTGTGCCTCCCGCAGGACCGGACACGATCTTTCTCGCGCCCCGCGAGTGAGGCGCGAGCATCTAGGGTGAGGGGTTGATGGTGGCTGAAGGCTCCCAGCCAAGCGAAAGGAGAAGGGCAATGCGTAGGGTGCGTTGGATGCAGCAACTCGCTGTAGCCGCAGGTGTTGCGGGGATATTGGGCTATGCCGCGGTGGCGGCCTGGGCCGATGTGAGTTCCACCAATCCAGCGGCGATTCTAGTTTTCCCAAAGCTCGTTGTGGACACTTCGAACGGCATCGATACGTTCGTGCAAATTTCGAACGTGGCGGATCAGCCGGTCAACGTCCGGTGCTTTTATGTGAACGCCAACGGGCGCTGCAGCACGTTTCCGTTTCAGGTGTGTAATCCGTACGGGGTCAACGACTGCAGCACCGGAGGCATTTGTGTTCCGGGGTGGCAGGAGACAGATTTTGCATTCCGGCTGACCTCAAAGCAGCCCATCTACTGGCGTGTTTCGCAAGGCCTGCCGGATCTGCCGCTCGCAAACCGGCCTGGCCCAAAGGGCGAGTTTAACTCGGGGTCGATTCCGCCCTCTCCGGATGACCCCATGCTTGGTGAGCTCAAGTGCGTGCAGGTGGGTGACGATGAGTTACCAGTCGACCAAAACTCGTTGATCGGCGAGGCTGGCATTGTGGAGCAAGGCGACACTCGTACCTACAACGCCTATGGAATCCAGGCCATCGAGGGTGCAAACAATCGCGACAACACGCTGGTGCTTGGTCAGGAGTACAACGGCTGTCCCAACTTACTGCTGGTGAGCCACTTCTTCGATGGAGTTAGCGTTGCCGGCGTTTTGCCGGGTGGCGGCAGGATCAATACGGACCTTACGCTTGTGCCTTGCTCGCAGGACTTTAACTTCCAGGCGCCGCGGACGGTGGTTGCGCAGTATCTGGTGTTCAACGAGTTCGAGCAGCGTTTCTCCACCAGCCGTAGTGTTACCTGCTTCCAGGAAATAGCATTGTCGGATATCGATACGCGGCCCGGTGCTGGCGATGATGCGTTCTCTATTTTCAACGTGGCTGTGCAGGGTACGTTCACCGGGCAAACAATTATTCGGGGCGTACAGACGACGGATCCAGTGCGTGGAACCGGCTTGTTGGCCATTACCGAGCAGTTCCGTACTGGCCAGGGGATCCGGGGGAGCGACGCTAATGTTGTGCACCAGCGTGGGTTGCGTAGGCAACCGGATGTGATCCTTCTCCCTGCAGCACAACCGACCGGCCTGTAACACGCCTTGGTTTTTGGAGCTTGCGGGGATCGGGCGCGAGCCCGGTCCCCGTTTTTTTTCGGCAGAAACAGTTTTAGCCACCGCACAAATTTCAGAAATGTGCTAAGAGGGCGAGCATGAATCTACGGGTGCGGGACAACGGGACGGTGATTCGTGGCTGGACCGTGCGGGACAGCATCGAGCTCTACAATGTATCGGCGTGGGGTGCGGGCTTTTTTACGGTGAATGCCAAAGGCCATGTTGAGGTTCGCCCTCAGGGAGAACAAGGGCCGGCGGTGGATTTGCTGGAGTTGGTCGAGGACCTCCAGCGGCGGGGCGTCCGTACCCCGATGCTCATCCGGTTTTCGGACATCTTGGCGGCGCGTGTGCGGGGGCTGTGCGCTGCGTTCGAGCGCGCGATGCTGGAATATGGCTACCAAGGACAGTACCGCGGCGTTTACCCCATCAAGGTGAACCAACAGCGCCACGTCGTAGAGGAGATCGTCCAGTACGGGGCTCCGATGAAAGTTGGGTTGGAAGCCGGGAGCAAGCCTGAGCTGCTCATTGCCTTGGCGATTTTGGACACGCCCGAAGCCTTGATCGTGTGTAACGGTTACAAGGACCGGAGTTACATCGAAACGGCGCTCTTGGCGCAACGGCTTGGGCGAACACCGATTATCGTCGTTGATCGGGCGCACGAGGTCGACCTCATCTTACGAGTGGCTGGTGAGCTGAACATTCGGCCGCACATTGGGGTGCGGGCCAAGCTCAGCACCCGGGGAGCCGGAAAGTGGGTGGACTCCACTGGGGATCGGTCGAAATTCGGGCTGACCGCGGTGGAGATCGTGGAGGCTGTGGAGAAGCTGCGTGCGGAGGGGATGCTCGACTGCCTGGAGTTGTTGCACTTCCACATCGGGTCGCAGATCACGGCGATCCGGGCACATAAGGACGCGCTCAAAGAGGCCTCCATGATCTTTGTCGGGCTCCATGAGATGGGTGCCCGTCCGCGCTTCCTCGATGTTGGCGGAGGGCTTGGGGTGGATTACGACGGCTCGCAAACGAATTTCCACTCCTCGATGAACTACACAGTGCAGGAGTACGCGAACGACGTGGTGGCAACCATCCAAGAAGCCTGTGATGCCAAGGGTCTCCCGCACCCCGATATCGTCACGGAGTCCGGCCGAGCGATGACCGCCCACCACTCGGTGTTGATCTTCGACGTGCTCGGCGTGCATGAAATGATCTCGGGGCGGCCACCGGAGCCGGTGTCTGAGAGCGATCCGCGGGTGCTGCAAAACCTTGCTGAGGTTTACGCGACGATCTCACAAAAGAACGTCCTCGAAGCATATCACGACATCCTGCAGTTAAAGGAGGAAGCCACGAATCTTTTCACGCTTGGATTCCTCGATCTTAGGGAACGGGCCCGGGTCGAGCGGCTCTTTTGGGACTGTTGCGAGAAGATCCTACGGATCGTCCGCGATCTCCCGTACGTGCCGGAGGAGTTGGAGCCGTTGGAGAAAGGCCTGGCAGATACGTACTACGGAAATTTTTCCGTCTTCCAGTCCGCGCCGGACCACTGGGCGGTCAAGCAACTATTTCCGGTGATGCCGATTCACCGCCTAGACGAAAAGCCCACGCGCCGGGGGATTTTCGCCGATCTGACCTGCGATAGCGACGGGAAAATTGATCGCTTCATCGACCCGCGGGACGTTCGTGACGTCCTCGAATTGCATCCGTGGAATGGCGAGCCGTATTACATTGGCGTGTTTCTGGTCGGGGCCTATCAGGAAATCCTCGGTGACTTACACAATTTGTTCGGGGATACTGACGCGGTGCACGTGCGCCTCGGGGCTGACGGTCGCTACGAAGTGGAACACGTGGTCGAAGGCGACGCAGTTACGGACGTTCTTCGCTACGTTGAGTACGACAAGGGTGCACTGGTTGAACGGGTGCGCCGTACCATTGAGGACGCGATGCGTGCAGGCCAGATCAGCTTGGAGGAGTCTGCCCGTTTGCGGCGCCACTACGAGCAGGGGCTGCAGGCATATACCTACCTCACCCGCGAGTAGGGTGGGCAGCGAGTCTGGCTTGGTCGAGCCCGGGTCGGGCTCAACCAAGCATGCGTTCGAGATACCGCTCTGTGTGCTCGCGTCGCCGACGTGCCTGGGTTTCAGGGTCCTCCTGCTGGATCTCTTCGTCCGGCCGGACTTTGAACAACGGCTGACCCTTCCGAACAACCACGCCGCTTTCGGGCACCAGCACCTCTAAAATAGTTCCCGAGAACGGCGCATAGACTTTGTTGAACATCTTCATGACCTCGATGATGTACAGGGGATCGCCGCGCTCGAAGTGACTGCCCTTTTGGACAAATGGCGGTAGCCCAGGCGCTTCCTGGTGGTACAACGTTCCGCCCATCGCGGCGACGATTTCGTCGGAAGCTGCCGCGGGAGGTGGCACGAGAACTTTGCGCATGGCGTCTTGGTGGTGCGGATCCAGCAGCCGTTCGGGAATAAGCACGGTGAGGTCGTCGGCCAGGCGCAAATCGTAAAAGCCCGTGGCCTTCGCGATTAGTGGCAGCAAGGACAAAATTTCCAATCCGGCTTGATGGCCTTCGTGAGCCGCGCGGATTCGCTGCCAGAGCTCAGGTGCAAAGCCAAGCGCCGGTTCCGCTTGGCGCAGCAAGGAGTCGAGTTCCGGCCAGCTCTGGGGCACACCGGGACGCGCAGCAAGCTTGCTGTAAAAGCTGCGCGCCTTGTCCAGCAAGGCTTGGTCATGGTTCCAAATCCGGTGCGCGGCAGGCTCGCCTGGGCGGTCATCGAGGTGCAGCAGGTGGTAGGTATCGGCGAGAACCTCGACCGGGTTCCGCAGCCAGCGAATCCCGTCGCCGACATACTCGAAGTCTCGACGATGCTGGCTCAACCATGCGGACAGAAAGTGCGGCTCTTCGAAGAGAGCCTGGATCGGCCGCTCCAAGAGCGTCTCTTTGAGTTCAATCACCTGTCGTGCCGCGGCCGCAGCCTCCTTACCACCGGCGGCAGCGTGCAAGTCGATAAAGTGCTCAGCGATCCGTTGGAAGGCATGGTCGAGATCGAGCTGATTTGCCTCCTGGGCCAGTTCACCGACGGCAGTGAGGTAGGGGACGACAAACTTCGTAGTCGGTTTTGCCCATACGTCGCGCGACAAAAACCACATGACCACGCCGTAAAGAAACTCTCGGTTCGTAAAGAGGTCGATGCCCCTCAGCGTGGTGCACCGCAGCACCTCGGCGATGTGCTCGAAACTCTCGCGGCGGTTGTGACCCGTAGCAAGCAGCAGTGCGATGTTCGAGTCGTAGGCACCGGCAAGGCGGTACCGCATGAACAGCCCCGTGTCGGGATTTTTGATGCAAATCCCTTGGTCGTCCCGAATTTCCCCTGGGATCGGATCTGACCAGGAGACGATTACACCTCCAGCAGCCGGTTGCAGGGCTCGGTCGGTCGCATTGAGCCGCACCTCAATTGCCGCCATTTCTCGCGGCACGCGCGTAGGTCGCGGCAACCGTTGCTTGTGTCGCGCAATCAGCGCCATGCACTCAACGAGCGAGTGCACGTCGAAATAATCGTTCGGATCCTCCGGGTTGGTAAAGCGGAGTGCGTAACACAGCTCCGAGACGCGGTGCTCCACTTGGATTCGAGTGTTGACCTCCATGAAGTAGTGGCGGTCGCCCTCGACAATGCACTCGAAGGTGGAGGCAGAGTCCAGCTTTACCGCTTGGCCAAACCGCTCAGCTTCTGCCTCCATCCGTTGGAGCACGCCGAGGTCGCTTTCCAAGACGGCTGCCTTTTGGTGTTCCCCTCGTGCTTTGGCCTCTTCGATGGCCTGGCGCAGCCCTTCAACCGTAATCGAGACCTCGACGAGCTTTTGCTCGTGCATTTGTAAGGAGCAGTCGCGCCCGCCGAGTGTGATGCACCACTCGCCGTTGCCAACCATCTGGATCTCGTTGTGGCGGGTACTTTCGATGTTGAGTTCGATCAACATGTTCTTGTTGTCGCCCACGCCGGTGGCCTTCACCTCGGCCAGGACTTCGCGCACCAGGCTCGGCACGGCCTTGGGGTCGGAGAAAATCCGCTGTCCCTTGCCACCCCCGCCGCCAATGGCCTTTAAGCGAAAGCGGCGGCCGGGATACTCCCGCAATAACGCCTCCGCCTCAAGCTGGATGTGCTCGGCGAGTTCATCGATCGTGTACAGGTCGATGTGCTTGCGATAGGCGGCGTCGAGCACCAAGTCCGCGACTTCCTCCAGCCGGAGCTTCGTCGAGCGCACTTGAGGTACGTCGAGTCCGTGTTTTTGCACCACTTCGGCTAGCGCTTCGCGGGTGGGGTACTTGCGGAGCAACAACCGCGCCGTGGCGTTGTTGATTCCGGGAGTCACGGATACCCGGTTTTCAATGGCCGTGCGCTTTGCCTCGTCTTTGGCACCAGCCGCTTCTTGCGTGTAGGAGCAGGGGCCGATGAACTTGATGCCAGCATCCTCGAGTGAGCGGACAAAATGGGCATCTTCGGCCATGAAGCCGTAGCCCGCAAACACGTACTCGTAGCCGTGTTCCTTGCAGATCTGGATGATTTGTTGGATGCGCTCTTCGCGCTCCTCTTTCGTTGCCCCCGTGTAATCGGGCACGGGGTGGACGCACTTCGGGTCCATGATGCGCAGCTCTGGAGACAAAGCGCGGGGGAACACAATGCTGTCCTTCTCCGAAAGCAGCATTCCCACCTTGGCCACGCCCATCTCGCGGAACACGTCGATCGCCTCTTTGCGAATCGGCCCCCGGCACACGATGAGAATGCGCATGTCTTCGCAAGAAAACGAGCGCACCCACGGTGACGGCGACAAGCTCAAACGGCGATCGCGGTGGACTAATGGGTTGAAGTATTCGGGCTGTTGAATTGGTGTTGCCGGCAACATCAATGAAACTCCCTTTGTACGGATTGCCACGGACCAGGTTGATAATGATCCAGTAGGAACTGCAAATTGCGCCACAGAACCCAGCGGAGATCTGTCGGCATGACGATTTCAGAAATCGAGCCGAGACTCAGCGCCTCGCGGGGATTCATGAGTTCTTTTTCGTAGCGCCGATTGAATTCTGCCTCTTGGGCACGTAGCCACTCGGTGGCCTCGCGTTCCGCTTCTTGTCTTGCTTCGTCCGCCGGGATACCGGCTTCGATGCGTTGAAGGGTGCCTTCTTCAGCCATCTTGGCGGCCGCGGCGCGTACCTGCTGCAGCTCCTTCTTGTACGTGTACTCCTTGCCCGCAGTGCCCATCACGGCGACGCGGGTGGTGGGTAGGGCCAGGACCACGTCCGCCCCGGTGGCGTACGAGTTAAACGCTGCATAGGCACCGCCAAAGGCGTTGCGCAAAATCAGGAGGATCCGCGGGGTGCGCAAATCGATAATTGCGTCGAGCATGGCGCGGCCAGCCTGCACAATGCCGCGGCTTTCCTGATCGCGGCCCGGTAGGAAGCCGGTGGTGTCCTCCATGAAAATGACCGGGATGTTGTAAATGCTGCAAAAGCGGACGAAGCGGGCGATCTTGTAGGCGGCGTCAATATCGATTTGCCCGCTTGCGACGGCGCTGTTGTTGGCGACAAAGCCCACAACATGCCCACCGAGCCTGCCAAAGGCAGTAATCGCATTGCGAGCTCGGTCAGGCTGAAGCTCGAAGTAGTCCCCGTGGTCACAGACTTGCTGGATGATGATCGAAGAGTCGAAAGGCGTATTGAAACCCGTCGGTGAGTTGAAGGCCTTGCGCAGCAGGGTGTCGATCTCCACCGTGCGTCGATCCACCGGATCGCTTGTCGGCTGATACGGAGGGCTGACACGATTGGAATCGGGCAAGTAGCTTAACAGTCGCTGGGCCGTGCGCAGGGCCGCAACTTCGTCCGCCACCGTAATGTCTGTCACACCGCTCGCACCGTGCACCTTGGGGCCGCCGAGCTCGTCCGGAGTAACGTCCTCACCGAGAGCGCTCTTCACCACGCCCGGACCGGTGAGCCCAAAAAACGTATTGGCCGGCTGAATCATGAAGCTCCCTTGGCGCGGCAGGTAGGCGCCACCGCCCGCGTTGAAGCCGAACATGCACATGATGCTCGGCACCACGCCGCTAATTTTCCGCAGCGCGGTGAAGGCTTCGGCATAACCATCCAACCCGCCGACCCCCGCAGGTACAAAGGCGCCAGCGCTGTCGTTCATTCCGATGAGTGGAATGCCGCGGTTGCCCGCCAGGTAAATGAGATTGGCAAGCTTGCGACCGTTGGTCGCGTCCATCGAGCCAGCACGTACGGTGAAATCGTGCCCATAAAGGGCAACATCGCGCCCGCGAATTTTGAGAATTGCGGTGACGATGGACGCACCATCGAGGTTGCGGCCCCAGTTCTGATACAGGATGAAGGGTTGCACCCCTTTATCCTGTAAAACCTCGATCCGTTCCCAGACCGTCATCCGTCCTTTGGAATGTTGGCGGATGACTTGCAGAACGCCCCCCGCAATGTAGGGCCGACGCCGAAGTTCCTCGCCTTGTTCGAGAGCTTCCTCGTAAAGGCCCCCAGGTTTGTTCGTTGTGGGGGACGTCGGTTCGCTTAATGGGTCATCTAACGCGGGTGGCACGAGCGCGAGTTTCTCGCGTGCTCGCAGTCGATGCTCTTTTGCTTTACTTGGTGCGATCGCCATACGCTGTTCCTTTCTTTTTGCGTCGCTGCGCGGCCGGCAACACTCCGACCGAAAAAGACCAGCACCGCGGGCTCAAGAATGGGAAAAAAGATCCCCTGCCCCAGCCACACCTCGGAATCAAGCTTTGCACCCGAATCCGCGCGGTGTGTCGGTCCCGAGCCTCCTCACCAAAAAGGTGCATGCGGAGCTTCTACTTTACCAAGCTCAGAGGATTCGGCAAGGGAACTCGTTTCGAGGAAAAAAAGAAGAGGTGGCTGCGAAAAAATTGGATCGAGGATCGAGGGCGGAGGCTTGGCGGCCACGCGCAAAGCACCGTTACGTAGCGGCACCGTGCGCTCTGTCTGCCCCCCATAGCCCGAGGATTGCCTGTCGAGCGCTGGGGTCACCGTACGGCTTGGTCGGGGTGTGGTCGATTGCCCTTGTCAGTTGACAGTCGCAAGGCAGGGCCGCTGAGCGGCTACTCGACCGCCGCAGGCACGTTTACGAACCGCGCTTGTTGGCCCGTTGTAATTCCATGTCGAGCGGCAAAGCCGCCGTGCACTTCGAGCACATATTGTGCGGGCGTATCGGGTCCCAACGCGCGCGTACTAAACGGTTTGGCGCGTTCTACGATGCCGACGATGCGCCGCTCGCTGTCGAAAAAGATCATGTCCAACGAAAGGGGCGTGTTCTTCATCCAAAACTGCAAGACCTCGGCTTTGGGGAACACGAACAGCATCCCCGCGTTGGCTGGGAGGTCTCGCCGGTACATGAGGCCGCGGGCCCGCTCCGCGGGCGTGTCGGCAATCTCGACGGGTACGCTCACCGCTCCATCTGGAGTGTCGATGATCACCGCAGGACGCTGCTCACAGGCGCTCGCAGTGCTGCACAGCGACCAGAGCGCAACGACAATCGCCGCACGAACGACCGGACGCGGCTCGCGACCTTGTGTTTGGGATGCCTTTATCTTAGGACTCGGCCTACTCACCACTGTTTCTCTCTCCATGGAGGTTCTGCATGACTGCGCTGATTTTCAGCGTCATGATGCTGATCGCCCTCGGTTGGTTTGGGCGAACCATGTACCGGCGAGTGATGATCTTGCTCAAGTCACAGCCGGATTCGCGCTTCGATAACATTCCGGAGCGCATCAAGGCGGTACTGATATACGCCTTTGGACAGCGTAAGTTCATCGTCCCCGATCCGCCCCCCACCTCGCCGATCAGCGAATGGAAAGCCGGGTGGCTGCATTTCTTTGTCTTCTGGGGATTCATGATCCTCGCCATTCAAGTGCTTACCATGTTTGGACGCGCCTACTCGGAGCATTTTTACGTTCCCCTGTTTAGCCCGGGATTGCTTGGAGGCCCGTACTTTTTGCTGAAGGACATCATGGAGGTGGTGGTGCTGATTTGCATCATCTTTCTCCTCACGCGTTGGGCAGTGACGCACCCGAAACGGCTGTACGGCTTTCTACCAGCGGAAGAACGGCTCGCCAAACAGTCGCACTGGGAAGCCTACGTGATTCTTTGTTTCATTGGCGGGATCATGATCGGGGGGAAACTCTACGATGGCGGGCGGATGATCTACGCGGGGGCGAATCCTGAAGTCCAACAAGAGGCAGCTTGGCAACCATTTAGCAGCATGGTCGGGCACGCCCTCGCTGCTTGGTTCGGCACCGAGGGTGCGAAGTTTTTCAGCGACCTTGGTTGGTGGCTGCACAACACGATCATCCTGGTGTTCCTGAACCTCCTCCCGCTGTCGAAGCACTTCCACATTATTACTTCGTTACCCAACGTGTTCTTCCTGAAAACGCAACCGAAGGGCGCTCTCTCCAAGCAAGACTTAGAAAACGCCACGCGCTTTGGTTCGTCCTTCATCAACCATTTCACATGGAAGCAGGTGCTCGACATGTATTCGTGCACCGAGTGTGGGCGCTGTTCGTCGCACTGCCCAGCGACTCAGAGCGGCAAGTTGTTGGCGCCTCGCCAATTGTTGCTGAACTTGCGCGATTATCTGTACGAGCATGAAGACGCGATGTTGGCGCTCCCCAATGCCGCTTTGGGCACGAACGGGCCGTCAGAGGCGCCAAATGTTGGCGAGAACATCGTCGGCGAGCGATTGATCCTCGATGAGGTGTTGTGGGCTTGCACCACGTGTCGCGCGTGCGAGGAGGCGTGCCCGGTGCTGATCGAATACGTGGACAAGATCGTCGACATGCGCCGGCACCTGGTGCAGGAAGAGGCTCGATTCCCGAGCGAACTTACGCGCACGTTCAAAGCCATGGAGACACAAAGCAATCCCTGGGGGGTGGACGCGAGCCAGCGAGATGCTTGGGCGGCGGGTTTAGGGATCCCCACGATGGCTGAAAAGCCGGATGCTGAGTACCTGTACTACGTCGGGTGCGCGGGTGCCTTCGACGAGCGCGCGAAACGAACCACGCAGGCGGTGGCTAAGATTCTAAAACAAGCAGGCGTGGACTTCGCGATTCTCGGCAAAGAAGAACTGTGTAATGGAGAAACCGCGCGCCGCATTGGCAATGAATACTTGTTCCAATCTATGGCGCAAATGAACGTGGAGGTGCTCAATGGGTACGGCGTGAAGAAAATCATCACCAACTGTCCCCATTGCTTCAACACCTTGAAGAACGAGTACCCACAGTTCGGCGGCAATTACGAGGTGTACCACGCCACGGAATTTGTGCAGCGGCTGATCGCCCATGGGCGGCTGCGCTTTGCTCCGAACGGAACTCGTACAGTCACGTACCACGACTCGTGCTACCTGGGACGTTACAACGAAGTGTACGAGGCTCCGCGGCAGATTCTGCAGAGCATCCCTGGGGTGCAACTCAAAGAGCCGGTACGGTCGCGCCGCTTCGGGATGTGTTGTGGTGCAGGAGGCGGCCGGATGTGGATGGAGGAGGATCCGGATAAGCGCGTCAATCTACGCCGCGTTGATCAACTCCTCGAAACCCATCCGGATGCTGTGGCTGTGGCTTGCCCGTTCTGCATGACCATGATCGACGACGGGATCAAGTCGAAAAACTTGGAAGAGAAGGTGCAGGCCCTCGACGTCATGGAGATTGTTGCCGAACGGATGGAGAGCGCTGCGTCGTAATTGCGGCCGATCCGCTGCCTTTGTGTCACCGGGGCCGGTTTAAGCAGCGAAGGCATGCCGTCCCAGTAGAGCACGCAGCTTTCTACGATGCAGGTGCAGAAAACGTTGCTGGGAGCTAGCCGTTTGCTCGGCTAGCTCCCAGCAATCGCTTCGTTACCAGCGAGGGGGGCTTAAGAAGATTTAAGCTTCTTGATCTCCTCGGTGAGCTCGGGCACTGCCTTGAACAGATCGGCCACCAGGCCGTAGTCCGCAACTTGGAAGATCGGCGCCTCTTCGTCCTTGTTGATGGCGACGATCACCTTTGAATCCTTCATTCCGGCTAGATGCTGGATGGCGCCAGAAATGCCAACAGCAATATACAACTCCGGAGCGACCACTTTCCCCGTCTGGCCGACTTGCAAGTCATTGGGCACGAAGCCCGCGTCCACCGCCGCACGGCTTGCTCCCATTGCGGCCCCGAGAACATCGCAGAGGGGCTCGAGGATCGTCTTGAAGTTTTCGCCTGATTTGAGCGCGCGTCCACCGGATACGACGATGCGGGCCTCGGTGAGCACCGGGCGGTCTGACTTGGTTTCGCTGAATTCGACGAACCGGATTTTCTGCGCGTTGGCATCCAGGTTCACCGCCAGCTTCTCCACAGGTGCTTTTTGTGCGTCCTTCGTTGCTGCATCAAAAGCCGTGGCGCGCACGCTGATCACCCGCGGAGAACTTTCGAGACGGACAGTGGCAACCGCGTTACCGGCATACATCGGGCGTGTCATGGTGCCATCGTCGTTAAAGGCAAGTACGTCACTGGCCATGCCAACTCCGAGGAGGCCAGCCACCCGAGGAAGCAGATCCTTGCCCACCGCCGTAGAGGTAGCCAAGAGGGTCTCTACGTTCTTGTCCCGGACCAATTGCGCAAGCGCGGCAGCGTGAGCATCGGCTGTGTAATGCTCAAACGCGTCGTGCTCTAACGCGAACACGTGCTGCACGCCGTACTCAGCCAACTCGACCGCGAGCGCGTCAATTGCCTTCCCGAGAATCACCGCCTGACACTGGCCCCCCGACTTTGCTGCCAAGGTCCTTCCCGCCTGGATCGCGACCAGGCTCGGCTTGACGAGCTTTCCGCCGTGATGCTCCGCAAACACCAATACGTTACCCATGGATCGCTTCTCCCTGGATTGAAGATTTCCTCAGATGACCTTTGCTTCGGTGTGCAGCAAATGAACGAGCTCCTGCACTGAGCTCACCTTACGGCCCGCCTTGCGCTTAGGTGGTGGGTCGAGCCGGAGTACCCGGAGCTTCGGAGTGACGTCGACCCCGAGGTCGGCCACGGGAATCTCCTTAAGCTCCTTCTTCCGTGCTTTCATGATGCCGGGCAACGAGGCATAGCGCGGGATGTTGAGCCGGAGGTCGACCGTGACCACACCAGGGAGCGGGATTTCCACGGTTTCCAAACCCCCGTCTACCTCCCGCACCACGGTAGCCCGACCGTTGGCAAGTTGGATCCCGGGGAGGCCGCTTTTTTCCGCCTCCGACTCCAAACTTTCCTTTTTCGATGCGAATGTCGCCTGCGGCCATTGGAGCAGCGCCGCTAACATTTGCCCGGTTTGGTTCGCATCATCGTCAATTGCCTGCTTGCCCATTAACACGAGGTCAGGCTTTTCTTGCTCTACGATCCTCTGCAAGATCCGAGCAACACCCAACGGATCCAGTTCTTGCTCAGCAACCACCAGAATGGCCCGGTCAGCACCCATGGCGAGGCCAGTACGCAATTGCTCCTGCGCGACCTTTGCCCCAATGCTCACCAAAACCACTTCAGCACCGCCGCCTTTTTCTTTGATCCGTAGCGCTTCTTCGATAGCGATTTCGTCGAACGGGTTGACGACGTATTTCAGGTTTTCCGTGACAATGCCTGTCCCGTCGGGCTTGACCCTAATCGTCGCATTAGGATCTGGCACCCGCTTTACGGTAACGAGAACCTTCACAGACGTGCCTCCTTTTCACGCGGATTGCGAAACTCCCACCCGGTACCATAGGGCTGGAAGTCGTTCAAGGAACTCACGGCGAGCGACGGCGAAGCTACTTCTTTGGCTCGAACCCCAGGCGGGCGGACAGCTCCTCACTCGCACGCGCAAGCAGCGGCACGATTTGTTCGCGCAAACGCTGCTCGGTCATCCGGTGAACTGGACCCAACAGGGCGAGAGCAGCGACAAAACAACCAGTGTAGTCCCGGACCGGCGTGGCTGCGGCAGTCACGTCTGCCACGTGCTCGCCTTCCTCCGTCGCAAAGCCCTGGGCGGCTACACGGTCAAGCTCCGCGAACAGCCGCTCTTTGTCCACAACCGTCTTCTCCGTGCACGGCTTCAGGGGCTCTGTCAATCCCTCGCGCAGGGATGTCTCGCCGAAGGCCAAGGCAACCTTTCCGATCGCAGAACAATGCAGCGGAATGGGTTCCCCCATCCGAGCCACCACCCGTACCGGTTGCTCCGCATGAGCAGCATCCAGCACCACGGCCATCCCGAGGCGCACAACCCCGATAACAGCCGTCTCTCCGGAGGCCTGTGCCAACTGTTGCAGCACTGGCCGCGCCGGCTTTAGCAGACCCACTTGGCTTAGGTACCGCTGACCGAGCGAAAGGCAACGAACCCCCAGCCGGTAGTTCTCGGTAAGCTTGTTTTGCTCGATGTATCCACGGGCCTCGAGGGTGGCCAGGATCCGAAAGACGTTGTTCTTGTGCAGCTTGAGGCGCTTGCTCAATTCCGTGACCCCCAGCTCCTCCTGGTTGCCGGCAAACTGCTCCAAGACGTCCAAGGCATGAGACACTGACTGGATCACGTAGTTGGTCTTGTCACGTCGCACTGTGAGCCTCCTTGCCGAGTGGCCGAGCGCGGTTTAGTAGTCGAGGGCCTGCAGTCTTGCAAACGGGGTTTTGCTGGGGTGTTGCATTGATCCGGGACCAGCCGTATACCCGCCCGCCAGTCGAGGAGGCAAGCGATGGAAGTGTCCGGAACGATGGTTTCTGTTGCTGTAAATGGCGAGGCGATGCCCGCCTATTTGGTCGAGCCGCGTGGAGCCGGACCGTACCCGGCAGTTGTCGTGGTGATGGAAGCGTTTGGCCTGAACGGGCACATCAAGAGGGTGGCGGAGCGCTTGGCCGCGGAGGGCTACGTCGTTTTGGCTCCTGACCTTTATCACCGGATCGCCCCCAACACAGTGGTGCCTTACGACAACGTTCCAGAGGCAATTCGGTTGCTAACCAGTTTACGCGATGACGATATCGTTCGTGACATGAATGCCGCCATCGGCTTTTTGCAGAAATTGCCCGAGGTGAAGCGCGATCGGATCGGTGTCACAGGGTTTTGCATGGGTGGGCGAGTGACCTTCCTCACCGCGTGTCGGAATCCAAATGTACGGGCTGCAGTGGCGTTTTACGGCGGCGGCATCGCCAGTGTCATGAATCCGAATGACCAAGGCTCCAAGGCACCCTTGGATTATGCGGAGCAGTTACGCGGGGCCATCTTGCTCTTCTTTGGCGAGGCGGACCCGTTGATTCCCATGGAAGACGTTCGCCGCATCGAGGCCCGACTCAAAGAGCTTGGAAAACAAGCCGACGTTGTGGTGTATCCGGGTGCCCCCCATGGCTTTTTCTGCGATGAGCGTGACTCCTACCGGCCCGACGCCGCTGCTGATGCATGGAAGCGCTTGCTCGAATTTTTCGCCCGTCACTTGTGAAGGCATAAAATTGCACGCGGCAGTTCCGATCCACAGCGCAGGGATGCCAGAGTTAGGTTAGGAGTAATCGACCGATGCGCATCATTCTCGTCGGGCAGGCGGCGTTTGCCGCCGAGGTGTTAGATCGACTTGTGAAAGGTGGTCACGAAGTTCTGGCCGTATACTGCCCTCCGGACGCTGCGCCAGACAAGCCAGACCCGGTGAAGGTGCGCGCGCTTGGGCTCGGGATACCGGTTCGCCAGTACCCCTCGCTCAAGAATCCAGCCGTGCGCGAGGAATGGAAGCAGCTTAATGCGGATCTCGCCGTGCTTGCGTACGTGACGCAAATTGTACCGCCCGAAGTCTTTTCCGTTCCCAAACAGGGCAGCATTTGTTTTCACCCATCGTTGCTGCCGAAGTATCGCGGCGGCAGCGCAATCCCGTGGCAAATCATCAAAGGCGAGACAAAAACTGGTGTCACTGTGTTTTGGGTCGATCCAGGAATCGACACTGGCCCGATCCTGTTGCAGAAAGAGGCAACCATTGACCCGGACGACACTGCGGCGTCCCTGTACTTCAACAAGTTGTTCCCCTTGGGGGTGGACGCCGTCGTTGAGGCGGTGCGTTTGATTGATCGCGGCGTAGCTCCGCGCGTGCCGCAGGATGAGTCGCAGGCCACCTACGATCCGCTTTGTCGCGACGAGCATGCCGCTGTCGATTGGTCGAAGCCCGTCGGCGAGGTCTATAACTTAATTCGTGGCTGCGATCCCCAGCCCGGGGCCTACAGCTTGCTGAACGGCGAAAAGTTGCGCTTTTTCGATGCTCGGAAAGTTGAAGGTAGTTCCGGGGACCCGCCTGGGACCGTGATCGAGGTAGGGCCGGACGGTCTCAAGGTTGCGGCGAACGGTGGCTCCATCATCGTGAGGAAACTGCGATTCGGAAGCGGGCAGAAACGGCCGGCACAGGAAGTCGCGCGCGAGCTGGGTCTCGTTGCGGGTCACAAATTTTAGCCAAGCCAAAAATAAAGCCACGCCGAGCATGATGCTCGACGTGGCTTGAGTTGCAGTGGTGCTTTGCGCGGCGCGAGGGGTTAGTTGATGCTTGGCATTAGTCCGGAGTGGCGGCTGCAGACCGGTTGCGCCAGAACACGCGCCTTCGCGCGGTCAAACTGGCTCTCGCACCGGTCGTTGCAGCGCGAGCTGTCAAAGGTGTCTGAGTTTTGCGCCAAGCGGTTGCAGCGCAAGTAGCATTTCACCTGCTTCCAAGCCGCTTTCAGAAGTTGCAAATCGCAAATGCCGTTGTTGGCAGCCGAGCCGCTCGTTTGCCCCGTACAGATAGGCGATGCGGACAAGACCGAGATTTTGCGGGTGAACCGCTCGTCACAGCGGGTTTGACACGCTTGCACCCGCTCCGGCGGGCGTTGCCCGCAGCGTACGCTACAACGGGCGTGGTTGACCTGCGCGCTGAGCTTGGCGGCCTGGCAGCCCAGTGGTTCGGCTGCGCTGGCCGCGGTGGCAACCGCAACCAGTGCGGCGGCAACGAGCGCTCCGGTCGACAGGGTTCTGATGCGGTGAACTGGGGTCGTGGCTGGTTTCATTGGCTCTCTCCTTCTCCTCGATTGTTCTGGGTCGTTGGGCTCGCCTTGCATCTCGTCTGGCCAGTGAGTGTTTGCTCGGTGGGAGCCGGTTGCGATGCTCGAACATGAATCAACTATCGTGCCAACGAAACTTGGGAGTGCTGCCTCGCTGGCGACTGATCACCTGGTGCACGGAGGAGATGATTCAATGAATCTCGCCAGCGGTTGTCTCTATTTTGCTCCGCCTTCGGTTCGCTTGTGGCCGAATTGGAGGAGTATTGCTTCCGGGTGAATTACTGCGGGAGCCGCGGCCGGCCTGCAATTTTAGGCTTGTGGCAACGACTTTCGAGTTTCCGTGGGGTTTTCCTGTTCGCAGTCCGTGCGCGGCCTTGAGGTTGGTGTTGGCCCTACAGATATTGTTCGCGTTTCTCTTGTGGCCGCGGAACAATCGGCGTAGGATGCACGACGTATGAATCTGACGGGCAGCGAGGAGCTGGCCCATGTCCGACGCGAACGCGACCTTTATCTACGGTTGCTCGAACTTGGGCGCGAGACGGCCATAGAACCCTTTTTGCAAGAGGCATTGCTGTTGCTCGTCGGAATGACCGGCGCGCGGCAAGGTTACTTGGAACTCGTGGACCGCACGGATGCCAGCGCGCAAGCCGAGTGTGTGTGGTTCCGTGCCCATGGCTTCTCCACCGTCGAGATCGAGCAGGTGCGTGTGTTGGTATCCCGCGGGATCATTGCCGAAGTGCTGGCCTCGGGTAAAGCGGTGTTAACTCCGGCGGCGGTTTTCGATCCACGGTTCAACCAAAGGGCCAGCGTGTCCTCGGCACAAATTGGCGCAGTGTGTTGCGCTCCGATTGGCACCGATCCCACTGTTGGGGTGGTGTACCTCCAGGGTGGGGATTATTTGCCGATGTTGTCTGACGACTGCTGCCATGCGGTGGAGACTGTGGCCCGCTTGCTTGCCCCTTTGGCGCAGCGCATTCTTCAAGGCTACCGGGACGCCAAAATTGGTGATCCGACTGCCGCTAGTCGTACCAAGCTGACTCTTCCGGGAGTCATCGGCCGCTCGCAAGCCCTCGCGCGGGTTTTGCAACAGGCACAAATGGTGGCACCATTAGATGTGACCGTGCTGCTCACTGGTGAGTCGGGAACAGGCAAAAGCCAATTGGCACACATCATTCATGCGAACGGTCCGCGTGCTGACGCCCCGTTTGTGGAGCTGAATTGTGCCGCGTTGCCGGAAACCTTGGTCGAAAGCGAACTCTTTGGGGCCGTACCTGGTGCCCATTCGACCGCAAATCGCGCCATCCAAGGCAAAGTGGCAGCGGCCGAGGGAGGAACGCTGTTGCTGGACGAAGTTGGCGATCTGCCGTTCAGCGCGCAAGGGAAACTTCTCCACCTGCTACAAACCCGCGAGTACTATCCGCTGGGCAGTGCCCGTCCGGCTCGGGCGAATGTGCGTATCATTGCAGCAACCAACATGGATTTGCGGCAAGCAGTTGCTGATCGCCGGTTTCGCGAGGATTTGTTTTACCGCCTGGAGGTCATGCCGATTGGGCTTCCAAGCTTGGCCGAGCGCCGCGAGGATATTGCGGAACTGGCCGCGTATTTTTGCACCGAGGCTTGTCAGCGACATCAGCTCGGGGACTTGTGCTTGTCAGCGACGGCAGTGCGGAGGCTCGAGCTAGCCGAGTGGCCCGGCAATATTCGCCAGCTCGCTAACGTAGTAGAAGCCGCGGTTATTCGCGCGGTGAGCGAGGGCAGTTCCGCGGTGGAGGTGCTCCATTTGTTCCCCGATGCTTCCGCCTGCGCGGAAATCGAAACGCCGGGAAGCGACACCGAAGCGGCTTCTCTCTGGCAGGGCTCGTTTCATCAGGCCACGCGCGAATTTCAAACGGAATTGTTGCGCCGTACCTTGAAGGCCACCGGATGGAACGTGACCGAGGCAGCTCGCCGTCTGGATCTGGCGCGCTCACATGTCCATCGACTGATCCGCCATTTCGGTCTCACCGAAGAAGCGCAGGGCTCTTGATGAGCCCGCATAGAGTAGCCTGGTTTGAGTCGGAGGAAGGCCGATTCCAAATTCGTGGCGTTGTCGGGCGCGGCGCGTACAGTGTGGTATACCGGGCTTACGACCGCGAAACACGCACAGAGGTTGCACTCAAGGTTTTGGAAGGATGGAACCCCCAGGAGCTCTATCGCCTCAAACGTGAGTTCCGCCTGCTGCGCTCATTGCGTCACCCGTCTTTAGTAGAGTTTTACGAATTATTTTCGAGCCCGAGCCGGGGAACGTTCTTCTCGATGGAATTCGTCGATGGGGCTCCGCTTTTGGGCGAGAGTACGGCAGCGTCAGCTCCGGGTCCATCGCCGACCAGCCGGCCTCTGGATCCTAGCGCTTGTGCAGAGCTGCTGGCGGCTGCCCGCGAGCTCGTTGATGCTTTAAACCTAGTGCACGCCGCGGGCATCGTGCATCGCGATGTCAAACCGAGCAATATTCTTAAGCGGCTCGCCGGCGGTGTTGTGCTCCTCGACTTTGGCCTAGCCGCCCACCGTGATCCTGACGGCATCGACACCTTGGTCGAGCGTGGCTTGGCAGGAACATGGGTGTACATGGCTCCCGAAGCGATCTTGGGGCGAGCTGCCACTCCAGCATGCGATTGGTACAGCCTGGCGGTTTTGTTGTTCGAGGCAATTACTGGACAGCCCGCGTTTGCCGGAACGGCTGCGGAAGTTTGGCAAGCAAAGCAGCGGGGCCTGATCCCCTCCTGTCTGCGTTTGGCGGGACGCGTACCGGAAGGCATTGCTGAAGTCATTGTGGCCTCACTCGATCCAGATCCAAACTCTCGGCCAGACGGGGCAAGCTGGAGCCGTGCGTTGGCGGAGGCTGATCGTAGCCCGACTGCCGGTTTAACGCCCTTTACTGGCGCAGCGGCCACCGCAACTTCGAATCGGCTGTTTGTTGGCCGCGCGGCTGAGCTCGACGAGCTTGCTGATGCCTACCGGCAAGCGGTTCGAGGGCATACCGTAATCGCGCGCATTAGCGGTCCCGGCGGGATCGGCAAAACCGAACTCGTGCGGCAGTTCCTGGGCGAGATTCCGCTCGCTGAATCACCCCTGATCCTTCGAGCCCGTTGCCATTGGCAGGAGTCCGTGCCGTTCAACGCCGTAGACGGAATTGTGGACGAGCTGGCACTTTGGCTTCGGGCGCACGATCCGGGCCTGCTCGGAGAACTGACAGAATTCCAGCAGGATTGCCTCGCGCGGATGTTTCCGGTGCTTGGTCCCGATGCACCACAGTTGTCGGAAAAGCCGCAGGTGCAGCTTCACCCCGCCGAGGTGCGGCGCGTTGCCTTCGAAGCAATGCGGCTCCTCTTCGCGCACCTTGCGACCGTGCGACCGCTCGTGCTGTGGATTGACGACGGGCAATGGGCCGACGCGGACAGCGCGGCGCTACTGAGCGCGGTGTTTCGGTCGCCGGATGCACCGCGTGCCTTGATCCTCGTTTGCCAGCGCTCGGAACAAGCCGATGAGGTGCTTCCCCTGCTCGACGACGCCTCCGCACGCGCCTGGGCGGAGCTCGTGCGGCAAGTGCCTGTGGGTCCATTGTCGGCGGATGCCGCAAGGGAGCTTGCGCTGGGCTGCTCTCCGAAACTTGCGGAGAATTCCTTCGAAGCTGATCAGATCCTGAGAGAAGCGGAAGGGTCGCCGTTGCTGATTGCGCAACTCGCGCAGCACGTGGGAAGGTCTGCGATGAGCTCACCATCGCCCTCATTGGCGCTACCGCAGGTGGTGGGTGTGCGTGTCGATAGCTTACCAGCGGCCGCGCGGCGAATTCTGGACCTGGCGGCCGTGGCTGTGCGTCCGATCAATTCGAGCTTGCTGTTGCGCGTGGCCGGGCTTGGCGAAGGCGGGCGGCGGTTCGTGTCGTTGCTGGACGCAGTCCGCTTACTTCAGAGTACCCGCGTAGGTGGCGAGGTGTGTGTAGAGCCGTACCACCAGCGCATTGGCGATGCGGTTCGCTCGCGTTTGTCCAGAGCAGAATTGGAGAGATGCCACGCGCTGTTGGCTGAACATTTGGCTACCGAGTCTGTGGTCGAAGAGGAGCGTGTGTTCTACCACTGGCGCGCGGGTGGCCGTCTGACCGAAGCGACAGAGTGGGCCCTGTTGGCTGCGGAGCGAGCTGGCCGGCAACTCGCTTTCGAAAAAGCGGTGGAGCTTTACACAGAAGCCCTGGCATTGGGTTGTGTCAGAGGCGCAGAACAGCGTGCCAACGTGGAACGCAAGCGTGCGGAGATGCTTGCGAACGCTGGTCGCGGAGCCGCCGCCGCGCCGATCTTTTTGGCGTTGGCAGAGCAGGCGAGCGACGCCGCGTTTGCGCACGACCTGCGCCGCCGCGCAGCGGAAGAATACTTGATGAGCGGCCACCTGCGGGAGGGCACAGCGGCATTGCGCGCTGTGCTGCAGCGCGTGGGTGTGAACATGCCTGCGTCCCCCGCCGGCGCGTTGGTGCGCTCCCTGTTGTGGCTCTTGCCGCTCTGGCTCGCAGAGAGGCGGGCGCGGCGGGGAGGGCACAAAGCCGTGCTTCCGGAAGCGGATGCGCGATGTGACGCGTGCCACTCTGCCGCCAAGGGTTTGTCGTTTGTGGACCCACCGCGAGGGCTCTACTTTTCTATGCACGCGCTGCGCTGGGCGTTGGCTGCTGGAGGGCCCCGGCGCATGGCGCGTGGACTGTCGTTCGTCGGCAGCAATCTCTTGCCCATGGGAGGATTCTTTGCGCGTTGGTCAAGCCACATGATCGAGCGGGCGGGAGCCCTGGCTCGGATGAGCGACGAGCCTTACCTCGAAGCTACGACCGCATTAGCGATTGCCCAAATGCGCATGATGGAGTGCCGCTGGGCAGAGATGTTGACCCTCTGTGAGCGCGCGCGTGCAATATTCCGGGAGCAGTGTCCGGGCTCAGCCTGGGAAGTCAGTGTGGCAACGATGGCCGCGCTGCGTGCCTTGGAAGAGTTGGGCCATTTGCCCGAACTCCACCGGCAGGCGGTCGCCATGATTCAAGAGGCCGAGCGCACCGGCAACCTTTATGCTGAGGTTACGGGTCTTTTAAACGAGGGCTTTTGCCTATTGGCTCAGGGCGACCCGGTGGAAGCGTGGCGCCTCGCTGACGAGAGCAGCCGGCGGTGGAAAACAGAGGGGTTTCACGTCCAGCACTTTTACGCTGCCCGGCTGAAAAGCCTCTGTGCCCTCTACGAAGGGCACACAGATGAAGCTGTGCGCAGCTTCGCCGCGCCTTGGCGAGCGATGCAACAGAGCGGCCTCTTGCGGCACACGATCTACCGAATCGATGCGTTAACCTTGCGCGCCCGCCTCTTGTTGGCAGAGTTGGCGCACGAGCAGAAACGCAGCGCGCGTGCTCGCCATCGGGTGGAGCGCGTGGTCAACAAGCTCGCCCAGGAGGGCCGCGTGGATAGCAGCGCTTGGTCGCTCGTGTTGCGCGCTACCTTGGCGAACTGGACCGACGAGGGGGAGCGGGCTCTGGAATGGCTCACGGCAGCCCAACAAAAGTTCGAGTCGGCCAGTATGAGCGTGGGAGCAGCCATTGGTGGCTACGGCGCTGCCCAGAAGTGCGCGGCTCCGGTGGCAGAAAAACTCAGGCAGCAGTCTTCAGCGTTGTTTTCCACAGCCAACATCGCTTCTCCTCGCCGCTTCGTGCATATGCTCGCTCCTGGCCTTTGCGGAGATGGGCTCGACGGTTGATTCAGCGATGACGCACCGGGGTGCAGGGACGGACGGAAATCGGCAGTACCCATTCGTAGGAGCGGAAAACTGGATGCTTGCCGGCACCTGAGCGGCTGTACTCCGTTAACCGTGTTCGGCTCGTTGCCCCTGCACACCGAGCTGCAGCTCAACCCACTCACGCCGGACTCGTGTCGGGGCTGTTTTGCCCAGAGCGTGGGCTGCGCGCGCCGAGGTAGAGTTTTGCGGTCAGCGGGTGGTTGCCGTGCACGACAACCTTGAGGTGACTCAAGTAGGGCCTACCGACGTGCACATCGTCAGGATCGTCCCCGAGTGGTTGGTGAACCCAGTGCTGAGCAGCCTCAGCACAGCGCTGGTGGCATAGCCCATCGCGGACCAAAGCAGCCAGCAAGTCCAGCCAATCTCCCGCTGCAGGCGGCAGCAGTGTGAGGCCGATGCGTGGGGAAACGGTGTGCGCAACATCCATGTCGAGTTGCGCTCGCTGGGCTCCCGAGCCGAAGCAGGTCACGCGCGCGTAACGCTCGATCAGCGCGGCAATCGCGGCCGTGTTTGCCCCCGGTGCAACGCGCTGCAGATAGCCGGGTGCTGCTGAAGCCGGGAGGAGAAGCGACACGCGATGGCCGGCCGCAGGCCGGCTTGTTAGAACACCCGCGTGTGCCCACACGCCGCCCTCAGGCAATTCCTGCCACACGCGGGCGAGCTGCGATGCCTCCTCAGCGGTTGCCCGGCGGCCGAGCAGACTCAAAAGCCGTAAGATGAACTGGAACCCCGGAACCGCGAAGGCGTTCTGCCGGAGTGCAGGCTCAAGTTCGGCAAGGGGCCAGTCGAGGGCAAGGAACACGCCGGGCTGTGCCTCCCAGTTCCGGCCCCGATCGAATTCGAGAAACAAGAACGGCACTCGTGCACGGAGCGCGGTCTGGTCGCGTTGCAACCACAGTAGGATAAAGGCGCTCAGACGCCGCCAGCACGCAAATCGGAGAGCGAGTCGATGCAGTTGCAGGTTCGCCCCCGTTGGGAGAAGTGTGCGCGTAGCCGGCGCCTGGGGTGTAACTGCCATGCCGACCGCGTAAAGCGTCCCTGGTCTCTCCAAGCCGCATTCAAGTCCGACGTCCTCACTGCACGCCGGCAATCGCTGCAGGAAACGCCGGATCTCCGGTTTGCGCCGCGAGCTGCAGAGTGCGCTTGGGACTTTGGCGACCCAAGCCAGCGGGTCGGCCATCGTTGTGCTTTACGCCTGCGTGAGAAGGCGGAAGGGCTTCGAGCGCATCAGAGCGAAAACTGGGTTTGCGCCACGGGCGAGTCGATCGTAAAGTCCCAGCCGTTGCCTAGTGCAATCTTGACCACTGCGTGGTACGACCCAGGAGGAAGGGACAAAGGACTCACCACAATCTTCCCGCCGCGGAATGTGGAGCCGGGCTCGGGGTCGCGTCGGACTTGATACACAGGACTCCCAGAAGCGGCGGCGCGCACTTCTACCGTCGTGCGTCCTGGGAGGAATCCCTCGCCATAGATTTCAAGGCTTGTGGGTCCGGCAGCACTGGGTTTGCGCACCACCACGGCTTCGATCTGACACACGGGGTCGGGGTAGCTGGCGACGATCGCTTGAGGAGCAGAAAAACCCTTTTCGTATTCTGTATCCTCGTTCGGATCCCAGTCCCAGCGCGAGTACTCGTAGAGCCAAAGTACGTAGTCGCGAATGTCTTCTGCATTGCCGCGCAACGTGGGATCTGTGCCAATAAGATCGTTGAGGACTTGGAGGCTGATCGGGCCTTTCCGCAGTTGTAAGAAGGCATCGAGCTCCGCTGGCGACAACTTGGAGAGATCCGCTCCAGGGTCGAGGTTGAACTGCTTGCGGTTGGTCAGCCCGCTGGCATGCGGGTTCGCGGTAAGCTTGGTGACGAGCAGTGCGAGTGGGGTGAGGGGCATCGGGTCCATCCTTTCCGGGGAATTTGCTTCTGCGTTGCAGCTATCACGCCGAGCTTGTGGCCTACAACAGAACGCCTGTGTTTTTTCCCCGCGTTGCCACTCTTGCTCCGCCTAGAAGGCACGCCAATGGGAGAGGGCAAAAAACCCGCTCGGTCCTTGCCGCCGGGCTGCCATCCGTCCTACAAGAACATTCGAGTGGACGATCTTGCGCTCTTTCCTCGCGATTTCGAATAGCACCACCGAGTAGGGACGGTATGAGCGGGTCGCGCCACCGGAAAGGAGCGCACATGAGCCACCCTTTATGCGGCGTGGCTGCGGCCACCCTCGTTGTTGTGAGGGTTGCGGCCTGCGTCCTAAGTGCCGGGGGTGCGATAGCGGTGGCTACGGTGACGCCCACGCCGCAGCTTGGGAGCGGTGGCGCGAGCTTTAGTCAGGCGGAAACGACCTCGCCAACCGCCACACCAACTTGCAGTTGTCCGGTTCGCTGCCGCTGCGCCGAGGATCAGCCCTACGGTGTAGGTTTGCGTCAAATCTTGCCGCCGCTCGACGCCGCCACACTGATTGGCCAAGGCAGCAGAAACTCCCCCGCGCGCTTCGGGGACCCGGGCCGAGTGGCGACGGACCAGGCGCCGGCCGTAGCCGAAGGAGAATGCCCGCAGAACCTGCCATCTACTCCCACACCCCTACCGGGCGCGGCATGGAACCTCATACAGATCGGGGCCGAGCCAGCGTGGAGGGCACTGGGCTGGCCACAGACAGCGATGGCGCAGCACAAGGTGTACGTCGCTGTGGTGGATACCGGAGTCGACACATCGCACCCCGATTTGTCGGGCCGCATCGCACCTTGGCAGATAAGCTTTGCCGAATTGCAGCCGAGCGATGATGTTAGCTCCGATTCCGCGCACGGCACTGCGATGAGCAGCATCATTGCTGCACGCGGAGACAACGGCGAGGTGGGGATCCACGGGATCATGTGGGGTACACAGGTGATCCCTTGCAAGGTTGGCGGCGGAAACAATGGCACCCTGCCCAAGGCCCTCGCGTGTCTCGCGTGGTTGGAAAAGCTAATGGACGAGCAGCGCGTGCCCATTGTCGCAGTGAATTTTTCGTTTGGTTCCGACTGCTGCGATTGCGAGATGGAGCGCGCCGTGGCACGACTGCGCGACCGCGGTGTGTTGTTCGTTGCCTCGGCCGGCAACGGGAGGAAAAACGCCGATGCTGCGGAGAGCTGCCCCTTCTACCCCGCAAGCTACCCGCTGTCGAATGTCGTGGCGGTAACCGGTTCCGACAGTTACGGAAACGTGTTGTACCGCTACGGTAAGCGGCGCGTGCACGTGGCGGCTCCCGGGATAGCCATTCCCGTTCTCACTCCCGGGGGCGGGCGGAGCGTCATACCTGGCGGGAGTTCTCCGGCGGCAGCACATGCGACGGGTCTGGTCGCGTTGCTCTATGCGCAGAACCCAAGTCGCACTTGGATGCAGGTGCGCAATTTATTATTGAGCAGTGGTCCGCTCGTAACGTGTGCGAATCAGCCGATTTGTGCGTTAGTTACGGGCCGCCGTGTACAAGCATGGGGTGCAGATGGCCACGGTGCGCTGAGTTGTAGGCAGCAAATTGTGGTCCGCCGCCTGCTCCCCGTCGATGACAATATCGTTGCGCGGCCTGGCGACACGTTGGATTTGCGCGTACTCAGCATCAACTGCGCAGAGCCGCTTGCTCTCAGCGACATTGAGGTACAAAGAGCCAGCGGCTTCATTGGATCTGTTGCCCGGCTCAACTTTCGTGACGATGGGTTGCCGCCGGACGAGGTCGCTGGGGATGGCGAGTTCCATGCGAGGTGGGCGATAGCGGGTCCGCCGAACCGAGATTACGTCGTAACGATTGGTGGCGAGAGCTTGCGAATTCACGTGGTCCCCTAATGGAACGTTGGAGCCGTGCGTGGGGCCAGGTTAGGTTGAGTTCGTCGAACGCCTTCCGAGCGCACTGTGGAAGCTGTCGGCAACTCAGCGGGCGGGTGGTGCTCGGAATCAGTTGGCTTCCTTCTGTTCAGAAGAAGCGGGCGGGTTGCCGATTGCGGCAGGTGCGTTGCGTGGCCACCAGCGTAGCACCGGGCGCCGCGCGGCGCGTGCTTCGTCAATGCGCCCGACTGGCGTGTGCACAGGAGCTGCCTTGAGCGTCTCGGGTGTCTCGCGCGCCTCGCGTGCGATTTGCAGCATCGCTTCGATGAAAGCGTCGAGGGTTTCCTTGCTCTCGGTTTCCGTTGGTTCAATCATCAAAGCCCCCGGCACAACGAGCGGAAAGTAAATGGTGGGTGCATAAAAGCCGAGATCGAGCAAGCGCTTGGCGACATCGAGGGTTTTGACCCCCGTGCCCTCAAAGCCTTTGTCGCTGAACACGCACTCGTGCATGCACACCCCGGGGAAGGCCAAGTGATAAGCCTCGGACAATCGCACCCGCAGGTAGTTGGCGGCCAGCACGGCCAGGCGGCTGACCTGTGCGAGCCCGTCTCCGCCGAGTGCCAGCATATAGGCCAGGGCGCGCACGTGCATGCCGAAATTGCCGTGAAACGTACGCACCCGGCCAATCGACTTAGGGAAGTCCTCGCTCCACCGCCATCCATCCGCCGCGCGGACCACGCGAGGGATCGGGAGATAGGGTTCGAGCGCTGCGGCGACGGCCACGGGGCCCGCACCTGGGCCGCCTCCTCCGTGGGGAGTGGAAAATGTCTTGTGCAAATTGATTTGCATGACATCCGCGCCCATGTGCGCCGGCTTCGCCACTCCGAGGAGTGCATTCAGATTGGCCCCGTCAAGATAAACGAGCCCGCCCTGTTCATGCACGATTTGGGCAATTTGGACGATCTCCCGTTCAAATAGCCCTAGGGTGTTCGGATTCGTGATCATCAGGGCGGCCACCTCGCGATCCATCGCTTTACGCACCGCAGTTGGCTCGATGAGGCCAATTTGGTTCCCCTCGAGAGTTACGGTCGTGTAGCCGCAGAGAGCAGCACTGGCGGGGTTCGTGCCGTGCGCGCTGGCAGGAATGAGCACCTTTTGCCGGGGATTCCCGCGATCGCGGTGAAACGCCCGGATCATTTTCATCCCGGTGAGCTCGCCCTGGGCGCCCGCGGCAGGTTGAAGCGTGACCGCCGCCATACCGGTAACCTCAGCAAGCCACTGCTCGAGCTCGTACAGAAGCTCCAGGGCGCCTTGTGCAAGTTCATCGGGCGTGAGCGGATGCAGGTGCGCAAACCCTGGGAGGCGGGCAAAGCCCTCATTCGCCACCGGATTGTACTTCATCGTACACGAGCCCAACGGATAAAAGGTGGTCGCCGCCCCGTAGTTCCATTGCGAAAGCCGCAAGAAATGCCGCAGAACCTCGGGCTCCGATACCTCCGGAAATCCTTTGATTGGACCCCGAATCAATTGGCGTGGAAGGAATCGCTCTGCTTCTGGGGTCGAGGCCGGTAGATCGATGCCGCACTGCCCGGCACGGCTGCGTTCGAAAATGAGGGGTTCGTCGAGAAGCAAGCCTTCTTGCTTATGTCCGCGCATAGCCTGCCTCAGACCCTGCTATCCGAGCGCCGCGACTAAATCTTCGATCGCTTGAGCGCTCGCTAGCTCCGTAACGCACAGCAGCAGCGCGCCTGGACACTCAGGATACCAGCGCCAAAGGGGTACTCCCGGAAGGAGATTTTGTGCCAGGGCGCGCTGGTAGCGAGCCGAGGCTTGCGGGTGGTGCACGACGAACTCGTTGAAAAAGGGAGCGGAAAACCGTCGTTGCCAACCGCGTTGCTCGAGTGCATCGGCCACGGCATGGGCGCGCGCCAGGTTGGTTTGCGCGAGCTCTCGTAGCCCACGCTTCCCTAGCAACGATAAATGAACGGCGAACGCCAACGCCATAAGCCCGTGATTCGTGCAAATGTTCGATGTTGCTCGTTCTCGCCGAATATGTTGCTCGCGCGTGGCCAACGTGAGCACGAAGGCCCGTCTGCCTGCACTGTCGACGGATTCACCTACTAAGCGTCCGGGCATCATGCGCACGAAGTCGAAGCGCGTCGCGAACAACCCCACACCGGGACCGCCGTATGAGAGTGGGATCCCGAAGCTTTGCCCTTCTCCCACGGCAATGTCCACACCGAACTCTCCCGGCGGCCGCACAATGCCGAGAGCCAGGGCTTCTGCTGTCGCCGTAATCGCCAGCGCCCCAGAGGAGTGCACGGTGGCAACAAGCGCGTCTAAATCTTCGATAATTCCGAAGAAATTAGGGTAACCGAGCACCACCGCCGCTACATCCTCGCCAATTTGCGACTCGAGAGCCTCGACATTCGTTGTCCCCTGAGGTGCAAACGGTACCTCTTCGAGATGACAACCGGCATGTCCGTCGAGGTAAGTCTGAATCACTTGTCGGTACTGGGGATGGAGATTGCGAGCGACGAGCACGCGATTGCGGCCAGTACGCAAACGCAAAGCCATGAGGACTGCCTCCGCGGTTGCCGATGCGCCGTCGTACATGCTGGCGTTGGCTACCTCCATGCCGAACAGCATGGCCACTAGCGTCTGGAATTCGTACGTCGCCTGCAGCGTGCCTTGGCTGACCTCTGGCTGGTACGGCGTGTAGGCGGAGTAAAACTCCGCGCGCTGAAGGATGTGGTCGACCACTGCGGGAACGAAGTGCGCATAAGCACCCGCACCGAGAAAGCAGCGGTCCACTGCAACGAAGTTGCGACTGGCGAGCTCTTCGAAGCGCGAGCGCAAGTCAATTTCGTTTAAGCCCGGTGGCAGCGAGAGTTTTGCGCGCTCGCGTAGCTCGGCAGGGATGTCGTGGAACAGTTCTTCCACGTTTGCCACCCCGATGGTGTCGAGCATTGCTTGGATGTCCGCAGGTGTGTGGGGGAAAAAACGCAAGGTTTGGCACTCCGTTCAAGAGCGCTGGGCCGAGGCGGCGCAGCGCTCTCGCGTGAATTGACCCTGCCGGGGGTAGAGCAACGTTCACTCTTTGAGTTCGGCGACGTAGCGCTCGTATTCCTCGGCAGTCATGAGCTCCTCGAGCTCCGCTGGATCACTCATTTCAATCTTGAGCATCCAGCCGTCGCCATAAGGATCCTCGTTCAGGAGCTCGGGATTATTCGGCAAGTCGTCATTCACTTCGATCACGCACCCACTCACGGGCGCGTACACATCGGAGACGGTTTTCACCGACTCGACCACACCAAAAGCATCTTCTTTGCTGACTTTTTCACCGACCTCGGGAAGCTCGACATAGACGATTTCGCCCAGTTGCTCTTGGGCGTAGTCGGTGATGCCCACGGTTGCCACGTTCCCTTCGACGAGCACCCACTCGTGCTCTTTTGAGTACCGCAGGTCTTCGGGGAACTCCATCGCCAAACCTCCTTAACGATCCGGTCGCACGAACGGCCGGGCCACAATCTCTGCAGGCACCAACCGCTCGCGAATTTCTATCTGCACGCGATTGCCCACCTCAGCTTCGGCGCTCGCCACATAGCCAAGGCCGATTCCTGTGCCAAGCACAGGAGATTTGCAACCACTGGTCACCACCCCAATTCTGCTGCCGTCTTTCACGATCTTATATCCCTGCCGCGGAATACCAGGCTCGGTCAATAGAAGCGCAACCAGCTTGCGAGCCACGCCGCAAGCTTTCTGCCTGCACAAGACATCCTTGCCGACGAATTCATGCTTCTCGCAGCGCACGGCCCATTGCAACTGTGCTTCGATCGGAGTGGTGGTCTCATCGATCTCGTGGCCATAGAGGGGAAGCCCAGCTTCAATACGCAAAGTGTCACGCGCACCGAGCCCGCAAGGGAGCAGCCCGAGTGGGCCGCCACAATCCAGCAACGCATCCCAAATGGCGGGTGCATCGTCCCACGAGCAGAAGATTTCCCATCCATCCTCGCCCGTGTAGCCACTACGGGAGCAGAAGGCTGGTTTGCCGGCGGGCGCGATCGTAACGCAGCCGTAGCGTGGAGTCTGTGCAAGTGTCGTATTCCCTGCCACCGCGGAGAGAATGCTGGTTGCACGCGGGCCTTGCAATGCAAGCAAGGCATACTCCCGACTGCGATCGACAACCGAGGTGATTGCGGCGGCGTGCTCTTGGAGCCAGCGGACGTCTTTCTCGGTGTTGATGGCGTTGACGCAAAGGAGAAAGCGATCGATCTCGAGCCGGTAAACCACGAGGTCGTCGATGACTCCACCGCTAGGAAGGCAAAGGAGCGAATACTGCCCCCGGCCAGGTTGGAGCCGCTCGGCATCGTTCGTTGCCAGACGTTGTACGGCCGCCAGAGCGTGAGCGCCGCAAAGCTCGATCTCACCCATGTGGCTGACATCGAACAGGCCAGCCGTTTGCCGCACCGCGAGGTGCTCTTCGGTGACGCTGCGATACTGGAGCGGCATCTCCCAGCCCGCAAAGGCAATAAAGCGAGCCCGGAGCGCGCGGTGGCGTTCGTGGAGCGGTGAGCGCGCAAGGCTCGTATTCTCGCGTACGGTCATGAGTCGAGTGAGGTGGCCGTATCGAAGCCCCGGAGTGTTAGAGTGTCCCCTCTGCTTGCCACTTTGCCGCTTGCACGGTGTTGCGCAGCAACATGGCGACGGTCATGGGTCCCACCCCACCGGGAACGGGGGTGATGAAGGCTGCGCGGGCGGATGCAGAGGAGAAGTCGACATCGCCCACCAAGGTTCCGTCGGGCAGGCGGTTGATGCCGACGTCGATGACCACGGCGCCCATGCGCACCCAGTCGCCGCGGACAAGACCCGGCCGCCCAGTGGCGACCACTAGGACTTCAGCCCCTTGGACGACGCGCGCCAAGTCGCGCGTGCGTGAGTGGCAAAGGGTGACGGTGGCGTCGCGCTCGAGCAGAAGCAAAGCCGTGGGCTTCCCGACGAGTGTGCTGCGGCCAACGACCACCGCGTGTGCTCCCGTGAGCGAGACCCGCGTGCGGTCTAGCAAAGCCATGACTCCAAGCGGCGTACACGGGCGCAGCCCTGGAAGCCCTTGTAAAAGTCTTCCTTGGTTGACGGGATGAAGCCCATCGACGTCTTTACGCGGATCCAGGGCGCCAATCACTGTTTGCGGCGGCAGGTGGGCGGGGAGCGGCAGTTGCACGAGAATGCCGTGGACATCCGCCCGCTCGTTGAGCTCGCCGATTAAGGCGAGCAATTCGTCGAGCGTAGTGTGTTCGTGGAGTTCGTAGGGAAACGAAGCAATGCCCACCTCCGCGCACGCGCGTCGTTTGCTCCGCACGTAAGTGGCGGAAGCGGGATCCGAGCCCACCAAAACAGTGGCAAGTCCCGGCGGCATGCCATGGTGGCTTTCGAACTCCAGCACTTGCTGCCGAACTTGTTCCCGCACCTCTTGGGCAGCGGCCTTTCCGTCGATGAGCTCTGCCATTGTGCCCGGCCATAGTGAAAGTGCCGGAGCGAGTAAAGCGGCGCAGTGGGCTCTTCGCGCTGGAGCGCGAGATTGGGCCTCGCACAGCGACGTTGCTGCAAGTGCGGGCCGCCGGCGGAAATTGCGGGTGGTCTCCTCGAGGTCGCCGCGTGACGATGAGCCGTTGCAGTTCCTTTAGGGTCGTGGAGTATCTTGCTAGCTCGGCGCCCAGGTTTCGGGCAAAGTTGCACCCATGATCATCGGTGTGGTGAAGGAAATCAAACCCGAGGAAAATCGTGTCGCGCTGACGCCGAGCGGAGCTGCAGCGCTGGTGCAACACGGCCACGAGGTGTGGATCGAGCGCGGCGCCGGTGCGAACAGTGGCTTGTCCGATCGCGAATATGAGCAAGCAGGCGCGCACGTGGCGCGCTCGAGCCGCGAGGTGTGGCAGCGCGCCGAGTTGATGCTCAAGGTTAAGGAGCCGCTTCCCCCAGAATATCGCTTTCTGCGGCCCGGGCTGGTGCTGTTCACGTACCTGCATCTCGCGGCGAATCCCGAGCTGACACGCGAGCTTTGCCGTCGCGGGGTGCGCGCGCTCGGTTACGAGACCGTGGAACTCGACGACGGCTCGCTCCCCCTGCTCGCACCGATGAGCGAGGTGGCCGGCCGTTTGGCCATCCAGGTGGGCGCATGGTGCCTGCAAAAACAAAGTGGGGGGATTGGCATTTTGCTGAGCGGTGCGTCGGGCGTGCGCCCCGGTAAGGTTGTCGTGCTCGGAGCCGGGACAGCGGGCAGTAACGCCGCGCAAATTGCCTTTGGACTTGGGGCGCACGTGAGTGTGATTGATTCCAACCCCGCCAAGTTGCGTTATCTCCATGACATTCTCGGCGGGCACATCACGACAGTCATGTCGAACCGTGCAAACATTGAAGAGGAAGTACGCAGTGCCGACCTGCTGATTGGCGCTGTGCTGGTGCCAGGAGCTCGTGCTCCCAGGCTGGTTACCCGCGCCATGGTGCGGCGCATGCGGCCAGGATCGGCGATTGTGGACATCTCCATCGACCAAGGCGGCTGCGTGGAAACCTCTCGACCGACGACCTTGGATCAACCCACGTACGTCGCGGAGAACGTGGTGCACTACTGTGTGACCAACATGCCGAGCATCGTTCCGCGCACCTCGACGTTTGCCCTCACCAACGTGACTTTTGCCTATGCGTTGGAAATTGCCGACAAGGGGTTGATGCGCGCGTTGCGGGAAAATCAACCCTTGCGGCGGGGAGTCAACGTGTTCGATGGGCACGTCGTACACTCGGCCGTTGCCGCCGCCGTCGGCCTCCCGCAGATGCCGCTCGAAGACCTGGTGGAATAGCTCGAGGTTCCATGAGTCCCGTAAGCCAGAGTCAACGACTCCCGGACAAGGCCCTGACGTGGGTGGCTTACGGGCTCCTGGTGGGGCTCGCGGCGTGGCTGCGCTTGCGCGGTTTGGCTTGGGGCGCACCGTATGTCTATCACGCGGACGAACATTATATCCTCAACGCCGCTCTCCACATGGTGCGGGAGGGCACGCCCAACCCGGGATTTTTCCAGTACCCTTCGCTTCTGCTGTACATGCAGGCCTCGCTGGTGGCACTGTTGCAACCGTGGTTGAAGGTCGACTTGCACATCGACCCCACTGCGCGGGGATTGGGCCCGTGGGACGTTCCCCCGGAGCACTTTCCCTTCATTCTCGCTGGTCGAGCGGTCGTCGCGGTGGCCGGGATTGCCTCCGTGATCTTGCTTGCGTGGTTATGGCGGAGGTGGTTCGGCTCTGCGGCGGCGCTGCTCGCCACGGGGTTGCTCGCGGTGTCCCCGCTCCATGTGGAGCACAGCCACTACCTGACCACCGACGTGCCAGCCATGCTTTGGGTCCTGCTTGCACTGTTCTGGTCCGCCTACGGGAGGGACCAGCCGAGGGCGTTGGCAACGGCTGCCGTGGCTGCGGGGTTGGCAGCGTCAACCAAGTATCCCGCGGGGATGGTGTGGCTTGTGGTCCTCGTTTCCGCGGTTTCGAGTCAGCGCCCATGGCAGGCGGTGGTCGTATCCTTCGTTTGCTTTGTAACTGCCTTTGCACTGACGAGCCCGTATGTCGTACTCGATCCACGACGGGCGTGGGCCGATCTCTCCATCGTACGCCACAACTACGCAAGCGGTCCTTGGTCGCCCTGGAATTTGTGGTTTTACTTGTCGTACCTTTGGCACACGGCGTTAGGGCCAGCGGCCTCGGTTTTAGCGCTGGTTGGCATGATTGTTTGGTGGCGGTCGCGCTCGGTTGGCGGCGGGGCGTGCCGTGTAGCGGGTGCAGCCTTGCCCTGGCTCTACGTGGTGTACTTGTCGACTTGGTCGGTGCGGTTCGAGCGCAATCTTCTGCCAGTCCTGCCCTTTGCCTTGCTGTTCCTTGGCTTGGCAGTAGCCCGTCTCGAGTTAGTCGTCGTTTCTGGGCGCCGCCTGCGCGCCGTGCTGGCGCTGCTTTTTGTGGCTGTGGCGTGGCTTCCGCTGCGGCACAGCGAGGCTCTGGTGGAGCGGTTTCTTCTTCCCGACACACGTACGCTTGCTCTCCAGTGGATTGAGGAACATGTGCCGAGCGGAGCGCACATCGCTCGTGAGGAGTATACCCCGCAAGTGTCCGGTAGCCGTCATCGAGTAACCTTTGTTCAGGTTTTGGGCACGCGCCCCTATGGTTGGTTTCTCGGCGAGGGTGTCGACTACATCGTCGTCAGTAGCCTAATTTATGAGCGTTACCGGCAGGTGCCGAGCATCTTTGGTTTGTACGAGTTCGTGTTTGCCCTGCTTCCCTTGGTCGCGGAGTTTCAACCGAGCGCGACGGTGGCCGGTCCGACCATCCGCATTTATCAGGTGCCGCGGTGGCGAGACGATTCGTAGTGCCTCGTGGTCGGCGAATTCTCTCGCGCTGATCTCTTCGTCAGGGTGAAGGCGCACCCGCGAGTCGTGCTAGCCAACGATTGAGCGAGCGAAGGAGTGTGGGGCTCAACCGCTTGAGGTAATACATGATCCACGCTTCGGGTGAGATGGGCGCCACCGCACGGTTGCGCTGCACCGCTTTGAGAATGTTTTCTGCCACACGTTCCGGCGGATAATTCCGCCGTTCGTAAAAGGCGACCATGCGTTGCCGTGCTTCCTCGGTCGCACCGGGGCCGCGCAAACGCGCCGTGCGGGTGATGGGCGTGTTGATGATGCCCGGGCACACCGCTGTCACCCCGATGCCGTAGCGCGCAAGCTCCTCGCGTAGTGCTTCGCTCAAACCGAGAACGGCGAACTTCGTGGTTGCGTACGCACACAACGGTTCGGTGGCTACGTAGCCGGCTGCAGAAGAGACATTGATCACGTGGCCACCCTGGCCGCGGGCAATCATCTGCGGCAGGAAGAAATGGCAACCGTGCACCACTCCCATCAAGTTGATGCCGACGATCCAGTCCCAATCCTCCAGCGTCGTGTCGCGGAAGCTGGCTCCCAGGCCCACTCCGGCATTGTTCATCAAAATGTCCACGGCGGCGACGCGCTCGTGTACCGCCGCGGCGAACTCGCGCATGTCGTGACGCGAAGCCACGTCCACCCGTTGGAAATACGCCTCGCGTCCGAGGTCACGGATGCTCTCCGCAGTGGCTTCGAGACCCGATTCATCTACGTCGCACAGCACCAAGTTGGCCCCGCGCCTTGCTAAAGCGAGTGCAGTGGCCTTGCCGATGCCGCTGGCGGCGCCGGTCACTAAGGCAGTCTTTCCGGTGAGATTTCGCACGTCCATGCTCAGTGCGTGAGCCAAGTGAAGTTGCGTGTTCCTCTACGCGGGGTGCGGGTTTGTGGCAAGATGCCGTGCGGGAATGTGGGACTGCGAATTGACGGCGTTGCTTGGGGGCCGTAAAGCTGGCTCTAAGGAGGGTGGTCATGGCGCTGATCGAAGTGAGTGTCGTACCCGTGGGAACGAATAGCCCGAGCATCGGCGATTATATCGCGGATGCCGTGCGCGTGTTGGATGACGCTCGTGTGCCCTACGAAATTTCCGCGATGGGTACTCTGTTCGAGGCCACTTTAAAGGAAGCCCTGCCGCTGATCCAAAAGATGCACGAAGCCGCCTTCAAGCGTGGGGCCTTGCGCGTGTTGAGTACGATCGTCGTGGACGATCGGCGGGACAAAGTCGTGACGATGAAGAGCAAAGTTGCAAGTGTGAAGCGCCGCTTGAGGCGCACGGCACGTAAGTAGGTTCCGGGCGCACCGAAGGTCAGCCGAAGCCCTGGCCCAGAGGAGATGCCGTACTTCCGCCTGCTGGACCCACCGTTCCTCGTGAGATCAAGCAGAGGTCGCCGCTCGCCACCTGGGCGCAAGGAGCGCAGACTGCTCCTGCCGCTCGAGGAGGAGCAAACTCCGCAGGCGGTGCTTACTGAGGGTTGCCGAGGGCGGTCATCCCAGCGTCGCCGCGAGGCTACGGAAATTCACCGGCGACGAGCACGCCGAACGGTCAGCACGGGGCAAGGTGCCAGCCGGACCACGCGCTCAGCGACGCTTCCTAACAACGCATGAGCCAGGCCGGTGCGGCCATGTGTGGCCATGATGATCAGGTCGGCTTTGATGCGCTTGGCGGTATCGGCAATAACTTGCGCTGGTGAGCCGCTCTTGATCAGTGTCTGCACCTTGGCTCCCTGGTTGGCGAATTTAGTGGCGAGGTCCTGCAACTGTGCCTCGGCCGCTTTGCGTTGCTCTTCGATTAACAAGGCGAGGTTCGGGCTTGCCGCGTACATATCTGCTGGGGATGCGTAATAAATCGGTTCGATCACGTGCAGGAGTACGAGCTGGGCTTTGAAGGGGGCGGCGAAATTGCGGGCGTACTCGGCTGCGCGCAAAGAGTCCTTGGAAAAATCCACGGGCACCAAAATCTTTTTGAGTTGCATGTCCACCTCCACGCCCCGCCATAGCACAACCGCGAATGCTGGGGACCAGGGTTGCGTTGTCTCCTGCTCTCTTCAAACGCAGGCGGAACTGTGGCAGGGTGCGAATGTGCTCGGGAGGTGCACATGCGCAAGGTGTTAGAGGGGGTTCGGCTCATCGAGGTTGCCGAGTGGTTCTTCGTTCCTGGCGCGGGGACGGTTCTGGCCGATTGGGGAGTCGATGTCATCAAGATCGAGCACCCAGTGCGTGGCGACCCTCTGCGCGGCTTGATCCACTCTGGTATGGTTCCCGGTGCGAGCGGCCTCAACTTCTTCATTGAAAACGGCAGCCGCAACAAGCGCAGTGTAGGCCTCGATTTAAACAGTGAACGAGGCCGCGAGGTGCTGTATCGCCTGGTGGAAAAGGCGGACGTCTTTTTGACCAACTTTTTGCCCGCAGCACGCCGTCGGCTAAAGATCGACGTCGACGATCTCCGTCGGATCAATCCCAAGCTGATTTATGCGCGCGGCACTGGGCAGGGCCCGCTCGGCCCCGAGGGCGAGCGCGGCGGGTTCGATGCTGGATCGTTTTGGTGTCGCGGCAGTGTGGCGCACATGCTGACGGAGCCCGGCAAGCCGCCGGTCATGCAGCGTGCCGCGTTCGGCGACACGATCGGGGCCACCTTCATCGCTGGCGGGATCGCTGCTGCCTTGTATCACCGGGAGAAGACAGGAGAGCCTACGGTTGTGGACGTTTCGTTATTGGGCACCGCAGTCTGGTTGATGGCCCCGGACATTTTGGCCGCGCGCGCCTTGGGCCGGGAGCTGCCCCACGGCGATCGAAGTCGCGCCCCAAACCCGTTGATGAACACCTACCTTTGCCAGGACGGGAAGTGGCTCATGCTCATGATGCTCACCCCTATCCGGCATTGGGAGGAATTTTGCAAGGCGATCGAACGGCTCGATTTGTTGGAAAGATACCCCCTTCCGCGGTGGGTGGATGAATCCGTGCGCCAAGAACTCGTGCGGGAGCTCGACCGTCACTTCGCCACGCGTCCACGCGCTGCTTGGATCGAGCGGCTGTTGCAGTTTGACACCTTACACGCCCCGGTGCAGACGCCCTTGGAGGTGCTCGAAGATCCGCAGGTCAAGGCAAATGGCTACCTGGTGGATTACGTGCATCCGCAGCACGGCCCATTTCAGGTCGTCTCGAGCCCGGTCCAATTTGATCAGGAGCCGACCGAGGTCCGTCGCGTAGCTCCGGAGATGGGGCAAGACACCGAAGAGGTTTTGCTGGAGCACGGCTACTCTTGGGAGGACATCGCTCGCTTGAAGGAGACACAGGTCATTCCTTGAGTTTGCGTGGAGGCGGACTGCGGATTCGAGCCGTCACGTTCGACGCCGCCGGCACATTGATCGAGCCGAGCGAACCGGTGGGGGAGACATACGCCCGGATCGCGCGCGCGTGCGGTCTCGCGGTCGATGCGGAGCTTTTGGAGACGCGCTTTCGCGAAGCCTATGGCAGCGCTCCACCATTGTGTTTTCCCCGCCTTCCACAGGCAGAACTCGCGCAAGCCGAGCGGCGTTGGTGGCGCGACATTGTCGGCCGTGTGTTCGCCGACTTCCCTGCCGCCAAAGTGGACGTTGTCTTCGAGCGCTTGTTTTCCCACTACGCACAAGGAGCCGCTTGGCACGTGTTCCCTGACGTCTGGCCCACGCTGCAGGCCCTTCAGGA